>JALFFX010000029.1 GCA_022777645.1 Erysipelotrichaceae bacterium | reverse complement strand
GGATAGTCATCGCCGGTTATCTCGGATGGTTATTAGATTTAGTTTGTATCATTTTAACAGGCCATATCTTCTGGTTTAGAGACTAATGAAAAAAGCCGATTTATCGGCTTTATTTTTATTTTAGAGGTGTTTTATGAAATTGAAATTAAGATATATTCCATTATTAATATTAGGTGGTGTTGTTGTTTTATCCGTTAGTGCAATCGGCGTTTTAAATGTTGCTAAATTTGCGATTTATCATGATTATTATTCGCGCGAAGAGAAATTTTGTTCAATACCAGGAATTCATGATAATTTTACTCCTCAAGGCTTAGCACATATCGATGGGACAAATACTCTTATAACAAGTGGTTATATGTCTAATAAAACTGCATCACGAATTTATAAAGTCAATAACACAAGTCAATCGTATAAAAGTTTAAGCCTTAATGGCGAAGACTTTAAAGGTCATTGCGGTGGTGTTGCTTATTCAAACAATTATATGTATATTGCTAATTCTGACAGTGATGGTTCAAAAGTATATAAAGTCAATATAAATGAATTTGAAAACGATAACCCTTATATCGAATTAAATGATAAAGTCTATGGCGTATTAGCGGGCGATGCCTCATTTGTTTTCGCTAGCAATGACAAGATATATGTTGGAGAATTTGCTCAAAAAGATGATATTGGAGTATATAGTCTCTCTTATGATGGTTACAAATATAATGCTGTAGTAAGAGAATTCGATTTATCCGATGGAGATTTATCTAATCCGGTTGCATATTACTACATCCCATACAAAGTCCAAGGTTTTTGCATCGGCAAAGAAAATGATATTGTTTTATCCACTTCTTATGGATTAGCGTCTTCTCACTATTACGTCTACAAGCAAGCAGAGTTGGTAACACTACCAGATGATAAAAAAATCGATGGTGTCGATACATATGTATGTCATAGTCCTGCTTTAGATCTTTTAGCACCTGCGATGAGTGAAGATATTGATTACGATGAAGACAAAGAAGTCATTTATACTTACACCGAATCAGCATCAAATAAATATTTCTTTGGAAAATTATTTTTCGCCACAGATATCAACACCCTTAATCTTTGGAAATAATTATGCAAAATAAATTAGAACCAGGTAATTTGCTTTATAGTGATGGTAACCTTGCCGAAAGTGGCTATGCTTTTTCTCTTGTCAAAACATACAATAGAAATCATATAAAAGCCAACAAAATGCGCATCAAAGAATGGGATTATTACTATATTGGTAATGAACATTTTGGCGTTGCGTTAACAGTTGCAGACAATTCTTATATGTCATTGGCGAGCATTTCCTTTTTGAATTTTGATAAGCCTTCTGAAAAAACAAAAAGCTTCATCAAATTCTTTTCAAATGGCAAATTAAACCTACCATCAACAAGTGTTACAGGCGATGTCATTTATAAATCAAAAAAATGCAATATTTCCTTCAAACACGAAGGCAATAAACGTCATATTGAAGCAAAAATGAAAAAATTCGATGATGACAAAGATTTTAGATGCGATATATATTTAGAAGAAACAAATAAAGACTCAATGGTAATTGCCACCCCATTTAAAAAAGACAAACACTTCTATTACAATCAAAAGATTAATCTTTTAAGATCAAGTGGCTATGTGAAAATAGGAGATGAATATTTTGATTTTAATAATGACACCTATGGTGTTCTAGATTGGGGAAGAGGTGTTTGGACCTATAAAAATACATGGTATTGGTCTAGTTTGTCCGCGATTCATAATGGCAAAAGAATCGGATTTAATCTCGGCTATGGTTTTGGAGATACATCAAACGCTTCCGAAAACATGTTCTTTTATAACGATAGAGCATATAAATTAAATGATGTTCACTTTGATATTCCAATTGATAAAAAAGGAAATGACGACTATTTAAAACCGTGGAAGATAACATCATCAGATGGCACTATATCGTTGTTGTTCACCCCAATAATTAATCGCCACGCGAACACAAGCCTAGTAATTTTAAAATCAATACAAAACCAAGTTTTTGGTCGATTTAACGGATATATTTGCATCGGCGATGAAAGGATTACTGTTTCGAATCTTTTAGGTTTCGCAGAAAAAGTTGTGAATTGGTGGTAATTACACTTGCATTATTAGAATTGTTTTATTATAATAATTATCACATCGCGGGGTAGAGCAGTCTGGTAGCTCA
>JALFFX010000008.1 GCA_022777645.1 Erysipelotrichaceae bacterium | reverse complement strand
TTCGTTACTAAAATTAGGGCGGATAAAAAAAGAATAAGAACTCAGAGATATAGAGCAAAGTTCAGCCCTTTTATTACCAGAGGGATGGACTTTGCTATTTTTTTGGAGGAAAAACATGGACTATGATGCAGTGGTCATCGGCGGAGGAGTAATAGGATCTGCTATTGTCAGATATCTTTCTTTGTATGATATGAAGACCCTTTTAGTGGAAAAAGAGGAAGACATATCTTCAGGAACCACAAAGGCAAACAGCGGAATAGTCCATGCCGGCTATGATCCTGAGCCAGGCACCCTTAAAGCAAAGCTGAATGTAAAGGGAGCAAAGATGATCAGAGAGGAGAGTGAGAAACTACACTTCGATTACAAAGTCAACGGAGCAATGGTTGTCTCTTTCTCTCATGACGATGATTACAAGATAGACGAGCTCTATGAAAGAGGAATAAAAAACGGCGTAGAGGATATGGAGATTCTCTCTGGCGACGAAGCAAGAAAAATCGAGCCCAACCTCTCAGAGAATGTAACAAAGTGTCTCTATCTGAAATCAAGCGCAATTGTTTGCCCCTTCTCTCTGACACAGGCTCTTGCCGAGAATGCTTATGAGAATGGAGCTGAGTTTAAGTTCAACACTAAAGTAGAAAACATAGAAAAAATAGAAGGTGGATATAGAGTCATTACAGACACATCTTCCTCATTTACAACCAGAACGGTAATAAATGCAGCTGGAGTATATGGAGACGCTATCAATAATATGGTATCGGAAAAGAAAATACACATTACAGCCAGGAGAGGATCCTACATGCTCTTCGACAATGAGACAAGAGGTATGTTCAACTCCACCATTTTCCAGCTTCCCTCTTCCAAGGGAAAAGGCGTTCTTGTCACTCCTACAGTTCATGGCAACTTAATGATAGGTCCAAATAGTGTATCTATCCCAGATAAAGATGATACTTCAACTACCGCCTTTGACCTTGATTACATCTCAAAGGAAGCATTAAAGACTTCATCTTATATTCCATTTAAAAAGGTTATTACATCTTTTTCGGGCTTAAGAGCTCATGAAGATTCAGGAGACTTCATCGTGGGAGAAGCTGAAGATGCTCCAGGCTTCTTTAACGCTGCAGGAATCGAGAGTCCCGGGCTCAGCTCATCCCTCGCTATCGGAGAAATGGTAGCAAAGATGGTAGCAGATAGACTGGGAAAAAACAAAAAAGAGAATCCAATTCTCGATAGGAAGGCTCCTCCAAGACCAAGAGAAATGGGCATAGACGAGAGAAATAAGCTTATTAAGGCAAATCCATCTTATGGCAAGATTGTCTGCAGATGTGAAGAAATAAGCGAAGGAGAGATCATCGACGCCATCACAAGGCCCCTGGGTGCAAGAAGCCTCGATGGAATAAAGAGAAGAGTGAGAGCTGGAATGGGAAGATGCCAAGGAGGCTTCTGTTCTCCTAAAGTAATGGAGTTAATTGAGAAATATGCATCTATTCCTTTTGATGAAATAAACAAAAATTCACTAGGCTCCAACATAACTATGGAGGATAAATAATATGTATGACGTAGTAATAATCGGAGGAGGCCCCGCAGGACTCTCTGCTGCACTGGGTGCAAAGAAGAAGGGATGCAGCAACATCCTCATCATTGAAAGATCTGAAAAGCTTGGCGGCATATTAAATCAGTGCATACATAACGGCTTTGGACTCCATACATTCAAAGAAGAGCTGACAGGACCTGAGTATGCCTATAGATATATAAAGATGGTAGAGAAGGAGGAAATTCCTTTTCTTCTTAATACTACTGTACTATCAATTTCGCCCCACTCTGTCACATACATAAACGAAGAGGAAGGAGTAAGGACTATTGAAACAAAAGCCATAGTACTCGCGATGGGATGCAGGGAGAGACCAAGAGGTGCCTTGAATATCCCTGGAGATAGGCCTTCGGGCATCTTTAGTGCAGGAACTGCCCAGTACCTGACAAATATTGAGGGCAAAATGCCTGGAAAGAGAGTCGTAATACTTGGCTCTGGAGATATAGGGCTTATCATGGCAAGACGAATGACTCTGGAAGGCGCCAAGGTATTGGCTGTTGTAGAGCTGATGCCCTACTCTTCTGGCCTCAAGCGAAATATCGTCCAATGCCTCGATGACTTCTCTATCCCTCTTCTCCTCTCTCATACTGTTACGAAGATACAAGGAAGAAAGAGAGTCGAGAGAATAACAGTCTCTGCTGTCGATGAAAAACGTAAGCCTATTCCAGGGACAGAGATCACTTATGATGCAGATACCCTCTTGTTATCAGTAGGATTACTTCCTGAAAACGAGCTCTCTCGAAAAGCCGGAATAACTCTTTCTCCTGTTACAGGAGGCCCGATTGTTGACAACAGTTTCCAGACAGATAGTGATGGCATCTTTGCCTGTGGCAACGTTCTTCATGTCCATGACCTGGTAGATTATGTATCAAACGAAGCAGAGAAAGCGGGAGAAAGCGCCGCCCTCTATGCTCTCTCTGATAGAAAACCAAGCAAAAAGAAAATCCCAGTTTCTGTTTTTGGACTCGCCAGATACACAGTTCCTGAAATGATCGATGAAGATACCAAAGAAGATACGACTATCAGATTCCGTGTTTCAAATGTCAAGAAGGACGGAAAGATTACAGTAAGGGTAAATGGAGAGGAAGTAATATCAAAGAAAAAGAGAATAATGGCTCCGGGAGAGATGGAGACTTTGATAATCCCAAAACGTATTCTGGAGAAATACGAAATTATAGAGTCTATTGAAGTAGGTACGGAGGACTAACATGGAAAGATTTGAATTGACTTGTATCGGGTGTCCTCTTGGATGCCTTATGACAGTAGAAAAGAATGGAGATGAGATCAAAGTCAAAGGAAATACATGTCTTAATGGTGAAAGATATGCAAAGGAAGAAGTGACAGCTCCAAAGAGAATTCTTACTCAATCAGTGAGAGTGAGAGATGGAGTAGACAAGATGTGCTCTGTAAAGACATCCGCTCCTATTCCAAAAGATATGATCATTAAGGCTTCTGAAATAATAAGAGAAAAAACCGTTGACGCTCCCATAGAAATCGGGAAAATCATTATTAGTAATATATGTGACACAGGTGTAGATGTAATTGCAACTAGAGACGTAAGGAAGAAAGCGTGAAAGAAGACATTTTCAAAACAAACCCGATTATTGCAGCTATCAACAACGATAAGCTCCTCCTCGAAGCCGAGAAGTGCGAAATTGACGTGGTGTTTGTTTTATATGGTACCATCCTTACGCTACCTGGAATTGTAGAGAGATTGAAAGCCAAAGATAAAACAGTAATTGTCCACGCAGACTTAATAACTGGCCTTTCTTCGAAAGAAGTGGCTGTCGACTATATTGCAACGAACACTAAGGCTGACGGTATTATCTCGACCAAGACAAACCTAGTAAAAAGAGCAAAAGAGTTGGGACTCATTGCTGGGGAAAGAAGCTTCATTGTTGACTCTATGGCGCTCTCCACTACCATCTCCCACCTTACTTCTTTCAAGCCTGACTTCTTGGAAGTGATGCCTGGCCTGATTTTTCGCGTGATATCAGAGTTATCTTCCTACAATATTCCTATTGTTGCAGGAGGATTGATCAATAGTAGGGAAGAAATACTATCCGCCCTTAATGCCGGCGCCTCCGCTATTTCTTCCTCGTCTCCTTTGATATGGAAGATGTAGAATCTTTTAGATTTATACAAACCGCCACACCAGAAAAAAGCAAGAAGATAGCCACCACAATACCAGATACCAAAAGTAGGGTTCTCTCGTCTTTTCCTCCGCTTCCAAAGATATTCAGCATACCGCTTTCAAGGAAGATTAAAGAAACAAATGCGTGCGACACCTTTACTGTGTTTGCCACTTTTATGGCTGGGGTCTTGATATTTCTTATGCTGATATACCCTTTTATTGCAGTCCCCACCTTTACAAATGAATATAAAGCTGCAGCATAAACTATAACGCCAGGATAGTTGGGGGCTGAAGCGTTATAATACATCTCCAACACCATAAATAAATACAACACAGAAGAAAGAGAAAGAATAAAAGAAGAGATACGCGTTGCCACTATCTCTTTCTTTCCTCCCCGCTTCGCCCCCTCAATCACAATAAGTCTCATCATAGTAAGAAGAATGTAATATATGCCATTCTCAATAATCCAATGTGAGTTTATTACAACTCCATATATAGTCTTTATTAACGCATAAAGTATGTTGACTGGAATAGAGACAGAAAAGAGAAGAAAGAAGTGATACTTTTGGTCAGAGAAATATCTCTCCAATACTTTATTCTTGTCAGAAAGTCTCTTCTTCTCTTCTTTTATGTCGATTCTCTTTATTACAGACACAACTCTTATGACGAAGATAGAGAGTGTATAAAAAGAGAATATATAACAAAAGTAAGAGATAAGACTCTTTTCTAACGAGTAATAGAAAATACAGAACAGCGATGAAGAAGATAGAATGACCAACAATACAAGAAGAAGTGGATGAACCAGCACTACTTTCTTAATCATTCTTTCGACCTTCTCTTTCATGCTCTCATTACATCACTATATTGTTTCGGAATTATTTCATTATTTAATAAAACAGAAACATTTCAGAATGATTTATAAAACATTTTCTCCTTAAGCTACAGCCATGATAAGGAGAAGAAAATGGACAAAGAAGTTCAGAGTTATTTAGTCAATAAAATCAAAAGCGAGTACACAGAGAAAACAAACACAGAATTTGAGGAGCTTATTTCTCTTGATAGAAAGATAAAGCTTCCTCCTTTGATCCAAGCATACACATGTGGAATTGTAGGAGCACTTATTCTAGGGTTCGGCATGTCGCTGATCATGACAGATATAGGAGCAATCTTTGGAATAAACTCATCATTCACTGTTGGAATAATAGTCGGAATTCTGGGGCTTGCAATCTGCGGCATCAACTATCCCGTGTATATAAAGTTCTTGGACACAAGAAAAAAAAGATACTCACAAGAGATTCTAATGCTGGCAGACAAATTGGGAACAAACTAAACAAAGAGGTATATATGAAAAAAGCACTAGCCATTTTACTTATCAGCATCGTTATGGTAACTGCGCTGTCCGCTTATGAGGGAAGCACTTCGGTTTCATTCGCTTACACTTATGAAGAAGGCAACAAAATCGGTAAGGCACATTGGATTTAGGCAAACCATTTAAATATATTTCTATGGTTGACGCGGTCAAAGAAGCAACAGGTATTGATTTTAATCAAAAGATGACTTTCGAAGATGCAGTAAAACTTGCTAAAGAAAACGACATCACTGTTGAAAAACACTGGACAAGTATTGGCTATATTATCAATGCCTTCTTTGAAGAAAAATGTGATCCATACTTACAAGAACCAACATTTGTTCACAGCTACCCAATTGAAGTTTCCCCACTTACTAAACGCATCCCAGGTAATGAAGAATTCACCGACCGTTTTGAACTATTTATCGGTGGAACTGAATACGCAAACGCATATACAGAATTAAATGATCCACTTGATCAAAAAGAAAGATTCGTCGCCCAATTAAAAGCTAAAGAATTGGGCGATGATGAAGCAAATGAAATGGATTTAGATTTCCTTGAAGCTCTTGAATACGGTATGCCTCCTGCCGGTGGTATCGGCATTGGCATTGACCGCTTCGTCATGCTTATGACTAATCAAGCCAGCATTCGCGAAGTCATTTTATTCCCTTGCATGAGAGATGCGAAAAAATAATTAGTCTCAAATTTATTGGTGGTTCCTACGGAATCACCTTTTTTAATCCCACATTTCTAACTTTTTTGCACTTAATCCTCCTATAAATAAGTGTGGTCTAATTAAATCCCACCATTCATCTCGCGAATAAACTTGAATAATTTCGCATTATTATTTATAATGCATAAGCGAGAAATCGCAATTCTCTCTGCTAACAGCAAATGTTAGCCAGAAGACCAAAGGGAGGTGCTCATTATGAAAAAGTACGAAATTATGTACATTGTGAAGGCTGATCTCGACGAAGCAGCACGTAAAGCTGAAATCGAAAAACTTCATGCCATCTTAACTGATAATGGCAGTAAGATTACCAATGTCAATGAATGGGGCTTAAGAGACTTCGCTTATCCAATTAACGACATGTTAAAAGGATATTATGTTGTTATTAAAGTAACAGCAGAAGAAGCAGCCTTAAAAGAGTTTGTTCGCTTAGCAAAAATCGACCAAAACGTTGTACGTCATTTGATTACAGTCGATAAAGACTAATCCAAAAAAGGAGGTATTCATTATTATGATGAATAGAGTAGTTCTCGTGGGTAGATTAACCCGCAATCCAGAATTGAGAAGAACAAATTCAGATGTTCCTGTCGTATCATTTTCTATCGCAGTTGAAGATAGAGCAAAAGACGCAAGCGGAAATAAAACGGTATCATATATCGACATCAAAGCCTGGAATGCCAGCGCTGAAAATGTTGCTAAATTTTGCCGCAAAGGTTCACTTGTCGGTGTTGATGGAAGACTTCAACAAAGAACTTTTGAAAGAGCTGATGGAACAAAACAAAAAATCATTGAGGTCATCGCTGATAGTGTTCAATTCTTAGAACCAAAATCAAAGACAATTCCAAATGAAGATATTGCCTTTGATGACGAAGAAAACGATAGCAATCGCAATCTTGATTCAATTGATACATTAATCGATGACGCTCCATTCTAATAAAGAAAGGTAATTATCATGGGATTTAAGAAAATTAGACCACACAAAAAAGTGTGTTACTTCACAAAAAACAAAGTGAAATATATTGACTATAAAGATGTAAAATTATTGTCAAATTTCATTACACCAAATGGAAAGATTGCATCCCGTCATTCAACTGGTACTTCAGCAAAATATCAACGTGAACTTGCTAAAGCTATCAAGAATGCACGTTTCATGGGACTTCTTCCATACATTCAAGACTAATTAGTCGATTTGTAATTATCTAAACTTAATTATTCAAGCTTAGACAATAATCTCTATCCAATAATTAACACAGATACTTATACAAAAAAACATCAGATCTACCTCACCCGTAGATCTTTTTTATTAAACGGACAACGTAAAAGCGTTGGACGTGAATAAAACCACTTGCTATGCGAGTGAGAAATTATAAGCGGTAGCGATAAGCAAATTACATAATAAAATCCTCCTAGAGTATAATAGGAACGTCCAATTGCCTATTCACTCATGAAAGGAGGATTTTATTATGCCATCAAAGAAGAATGATGACGAAAGTAGTATATCACATACTAGGTGGAATTGCATGTATCACATTGTCTTCACTCCCAAATATCGCCGAAAAGCGATATATGCAAAATTAAGAACAGATATTGGCAAATACATTCGTCGTCTTTGTGAATATAAAGAGGCGGAAATTGTCGAAGCTCACGCGATGCCTGATCACATTCACATGCTCGTCAAGATTCCACCCAAAATAAGTGTGTCATCTTTTATGGGATATTTCAAAGGAAAAAGTTCGTTGATGATATTCGACGAGCATGCGAATTTGAAGTATAACTATGGAAGTAGGCACTTCTGGTCAGAAGGTTACTACGTTTCGACCGTAGGTCTAAACAAAGAAACAATAAAAAAGTATATTCAAAACCAAGAATTAGAAGATCAAATTCAAGATAAAAGGAGTGTAAAAGAATATAAGGACCCGTTTACGGGTAAGTAAGAGTGACAAAGGCAATTGGGCAATTAAAAAAGCAGCATGCTTGCTGCTGCCAGTAACCGGCCTTATAGGCTTAGGCGAAAAACCACCCCTTTAAGAGGTGGTTTTTTATTGATTTTTAATAGTTAGTCTCTATTTTTCAATCATGATATTTCTCACTGAATCGATTTGGGCTTGTGGCACACCGATGCTTAACAAATAGCTTTCAGCATTTTCAGCTAAAGTAGGTTTATTAAAACTATTTAATACTGGTTCATAAATATTTAAGATAGCATATGGATCTCTTGAGCCACCAATATTGCCAAAATTAGAGAATAAATAGTCGCGAACTAAGGCGATGCGATCAATACCGCATAATGCTCCTAATAAGTAACAAAGAGCACCCGTTCTATCTGTGCCAATATAACAATGAACATACATCGGGTAATTTGTTGGCTCAGCGCAAATATTAAAGAATTCTTTAATATATTCAACACCACTATTTTTACCATCTGCGCCACGAAGGAAATCAGTTTCGCTCGCATTAATTGATATGGTGTGGACGTTCATTCCTTTGATTAAATCTGGATAAGCAGAACGGTTGCCGTTTTCAATATGCTCGCTTGTGACAACGCTTTTTGTTCCACTTGTGGTTGTTATTTCTTCGAATGTTTGATCTTTTGTTGCTCGACGTAAATCGACTTCGTTTGTAATTTTTAATACTTTGGTTAATTGATTATAGCCATCATCTGAAAAACACAAAGCTGGTTTATATACTTTTTTGGTAGCAACTTCGCCATTTTCATCATAAGTGTATTTAGTAGTTTCGCCACCACTTAATCTACCACCTCGATAAACAAGTCCTTGACGAACTTTGCCACCAAGCGATGATGCATATCCTCCTAAATCACGAACATTTGTGACAAAATGTGATTTATCTAATGATGGAATATAAACGTTACGTGGTAAAACATTATCTGTTTTTAAACTACCGCTTTCCACAAGATTAGCATCGATAAATTCTAATGATGTATAAGTCTTATAAAAATATGTTGTATCACTTAATAAGTTACGAATACGAGGTGCCTTAATCCCTTCGATATCGAAAAGACGATATTCACTAAAATCTATATCATCAGAAACACACATATATTTTGCGTTAGTAGATTCTAAAGCAAAAACATTACCATAAGGAATAGACATCTCTTTGGTTCCACTCGCGTATTTTGAAACACTTTCATACGTATCTGCTAAATATTCTGCCTGCGCAATAGTGTGGAAAGATTCATTAGGAATATCTTCGATTACAACTGCTTCAGAGTCGCTATCAAATGATTCAATAGAAGAAGATGATGCATTATCTCCACAAGATGTAAGACACATTGAAAAGACAAAAAGAGGAATAAAAGAATTTAAGATTTTTTTCATAAATTTACCACCTGTTTAATTGTCTTAATAATATATTAAAGCCCTTTCAATGTATTTTTAGTATCATAATTTGTTTATTTTTTATCATCAAATGTTTAATTGTTGTTAATGCTAATTTTTTAACAATTTATGACATTTTTAACTTTTATGTAATAAAGCAATGAAACAATTTTAATATGAAAAAAATTAATATTGTACTCTTTTTATCACTCCTTCTTGCAGGATGCTCTAAACCAGGCTTCTATGATAAGGTTGATTTATCATTTGGCTTATATAATGAAGCAAGAAATTATCAAATAAGCGAAACTAGGATAGTTGAAGAAAATGAATATTTTAAATTCAATGGTCGCTATTATTTTGATAACAATGTTTGCTTTACCAATTTTTCTAGTTCAGGAATTACCCTTTCTTTTACGGGTAGCAATCTAGAAGCTTTGATTTATTCCACGCATGCGAACGATAATAAAAATAGACCTTATTTAGCAATTAAAGTTGATGATCAAGCAGTTGAAGAATATAAGCCAATCCAGTTAACTAATAATACTTCAAGTTATCAAACCCATAAAGAAGGCAATTATTATGTTCATGAAAATGTTATATTGGCCCATAATCTAGAATATAAAAAACACACAATTAGCATTTATAAACGCAGCGAATGTTTAAATTCAAAAGTGGGTTTTAAAACATTTTCTTGCGACGGTAAATTTGAAAAGTTTACAAATAGCAATAAATTGAAAATTGAATATTATGGCGATTCGGTGACATGTGGGTATGCCGTGGAATCAAACGATTATTATGAAAATTTTTCAACCCGAACCGAAAATGCCACAAAATCATTTGCGTTTCTAACATCAAATAAACTTAATGCAGAAGCATCACTTATTTCTTGCGGCGGATATCCAATGTATAAATCGGAATATTCAAAAAACAATAACCCATCTACAATTAAAGAAATGATATCGTTAGCAAGTGTTGATTATTATTCAATTAATCCACCAACATGGGACAACAACAAATATATTCCTGATGTCGTGGTAATCGCTTTAGGTGCGAATGATGGCTCAACATTATCAAAATTTGAAAAAGGCAGTAATGAATACAATAATTTCATTGAACAATTTAAACAAGCATATATCGATTTCATTAATACTATCAATAACAAATATACTAATAATCCTTATATCATTATTTCCGATGAGATATTGCCAATAAATGAAGATTTGAAGCTTGCTACAAATCAAGTCTATGAACAATTAAAATCAAATAAAATAATTCGCGCCACATATGATGCTTTTGAAAAAGCAAGCGATCGCACATTGCCAGGCGAAGGACATCCAAATTATGAAATGCATTGTTTAGCCGCCAATAGTTTAAGTGATTTGATTGAAAGCCTTTTCAAATAATGACTTTTTTTCTGCAAATTATTCCAATTCATAATATTTAATTAATCATTATTTAAAATAAAATAAATACGAAGGATACTATAAATATGAAAAAAACAACAGCCCTTTTCCTATCCTCTTTATTCATTGTTTCTCTTTCAGGATGCGCAAAGCCAAGCGCTGATTTAAGCAAAGCTAAACAATACGCGAATAATGAGTATATGGACTTTACCAAAGTTTTTCCTGATCAAGGATTTAGCTTTTCGAGTGGTTATTCAAACTCAGCATCAGCAACTGACCCATTCGGCGTTACTTGGGATAAAAACCAAATAAGTGGCGAATATGGTGCCGGTTTAACTTACGCTATTAACAAGACTGATGATTTATCAAAAATCAAAAACTCCAAAGGACAGATTGATAATACTCTAGATCCATATTTAGGCGCCGAACTAAGAACTGTACAAAGTTTCCGTTATGGCTTTTTTGGTGGGGTGATGAAACCAAGTGATGTTACGGGAACTGTCACCACATTATTTACCTACACCGGACCAAGCGAAGAAAATCCTCACGATGAAATTGATATTGAATTCTTAGGTAAAGATACAACAAAAGTACAATTTAATTATTATGCTGGCAATGATATAGGCCACGAATTCATGTATGATTTAGGCTTTGACGCTAGCAAAGAATATCATCATTATGGTTTTTATTGGGGCGAAAATGAAATCACCTGGTATGTTGACTATCAACCAGTATATCGCTATGAAAACATTGTTACCCCATCCCATCCATCAAAGTTGATGACAAGTTTTTGGCGAGCATCATCTAAATCTTTTAATGGTGCCGGTTGGGCTGGTCAATCAAAAGAAGAAGACTTCCCTGCCTATTCATACTTTAAGAGTCTTGATATTTCAAAAAAAGATGGCTCTGCCATGTCATATATTCCAAAAGGCGCTTTATACGAAGTTCCGCCTCAAGAAGGTGAATTAGAATCAGTTAGAGTTGCCATTGAAAATAAATCAGCAGAATATAGTGTGACCGAACTAGAAAACAATAGTTTTGATGTCACATACGAAAACATTCTTGCATCAACATATAAAAATATTCACTTCACCATTAACGATCAAACTTTCAAAGACAAAAAATTCCTTCAAATGAAAATTGAAAACAAAGGGGAAATGGATACTAAAATTAGACTTTCAATCAATTCCTCAAAAGGTTCAAGTGATTTCTTAGAAATCAAGAAAGCTTGGCTTGATGGAGAAGAAAGCAATATCACTTATAGTGGTGATCAAACACTTTGTTATGTTGTTATCCCAAGTGGCAGCACCAAAACATTTGCAGTTCATTATTACGGTTTAGATGCTTCATCATTTTATATGATGATCGACTCCACAAGTCGCGGAAGTGATGAGCCAAAGGAAAAAAGCGGTCATCTTGTTTTAAGCGAGTGGATGATTGGTGGAAAACAAGATTATGATGGCGAAGACGAAAGTGATTTACCACCAGAAATTTTCCCAGATGAAGGAGAGGAAAGTAATAACCCACTTGATCAATACACAAAGCAAGAAGTAGAATTTACCTTCAATAATGCTTATGGAATCGAATTAACTGTTAACGATGATAAATCAGTCTTAATTCACACCCTTGGAACAGATGGTTATGCCGCCGCAGTTATTTCTCCATTTAGCAGAATTAAATCACAAGTGACTGGTTCTATTGTTGGCCTTGGTTTTGAACTTAAAAGTGAAAACAATTTTGAATCGAGTCTATGCATTATTTCTCGTGATGCAAGTAAAAACAAAACAATGGATTCAAGCCTTTCTTATGGCGAAGGGGCAGTACGCTTTGAAAGAAGCGGTGGCACCGGCGAATATTTTAAATTAGCAGCCAGTGGAGAAGGCGTTCTTCAAATTGGCTTAGCAGGCGATAACACTAATGATGTTAAATTCTTCGTCGACAGCGCTTCTTCGACCGCAAAAGAATCAAGTGTAACTGTTAAGAAAGTGTATGTTTATTTTGACACCAATTCATCCACTGGTGGCGAAGAAGGCGATGAAACTACTCCAAAAGAATTAAAGACAATGTATAAATTTGCATCTAATAATTACTACACTGTTACTGAAACAAGTGAAGGCGAACAAATTAACTTCACTAATACTGGATACAATAATACTGATGCAAATAATCTTTCGAGTTTTGCTTTAACTAATCCAGGTTATGCTTTAATAACAATTCGTAATAATAATGAATATGCATATCCAATCAGTATTTATTATCGTGCCTCATCAAATGCTGATGGAGCAAATTCTGGCGAAGTTGTCTCTAGCACAACAAATGAAACAACCTACAATCGTTATTCAACCAATAACGGCGCATACTTTAATTTAGGTGCAAACGACACAGCAGTTTTAAAAGTAAATTTAACTGGCGTCCCAATTAAAGTTCGTCTTATTTTAAATATTAACAACCCATCTATTACTGAAGGGTCGCTTACAATATTAAGTTGGAAAACAATTGAAGCTTAAAAACTGCTAAAATTAATATATGCGAAATATAAAGGTGGCTATTATCGATGATAAGGTCTTAGATAGTGACCGCCTTTTAAATTTGCTTAATAATTATTTTGACAATAGTCAAGACTACTCAATTCAAACCAAAGTCTTTGCAACTGCATTTCAATTTCTTGATGAATTTAGCAATAATTATGATTTGTTGTTTCTCGATATTAATATGCCTCAGATGAATGGGTTAGAACTTGCGAATAAAATAAGAGAAATAAACAATAATATCGCCTTAATATTTGTAACAAATTATGCCTCTTTAGCCATTGATGGATATGGGGTAGACGCTCTTGGATTTATTGTTAAGCCAGTTAAACAAATTGAGTTAAATAAAGTTGTCGATAAATTCTTGAAGCGATTTGAAGAAAATATCGCTGATCGAAAATTAGTAATAAAGATAAAATCTGGCTATCAAACTTTATATTTATCGCAAATAAAATACATCGAAGTCAATGTTCATGATATTTTTATCTACACTACTCAAGGCACATTTAAAACTAGAGGAACATTAAAGCTTATTGAAAAAGAACTTTCATCGCCAAAGATTGAAAAATGTTCAAATTGCTTTTTAATTAATCTTGATTATGTTGAAAGCATTATGAAAGATGATATTATCATCGATGGAAAAAGGATAAAAATTGCAAGAAATCGAAAAAAAGATTTTCTCGATGCTTTTGTAAATTATTATAAATAATTATGTTTTTTCTTTGGGCGATTGATTATCCACTTGAATTATTCTTAGCTTTTATTATCTTTTTTATCGCATTAAATAAGAAGAAAAAATGGTATATTTATTTGCCACTTACCATTGTCGCGTTATTTGGCATTTGGCAACTATATCATATCGATTTCATTTATAACAATGAATTACTTACAATTTCCTTTTATGTTTTAATGATGGGTATTACTTATTTAATGATTATTTCCGCCATTGATATATCACCTATTAATGCTTTGTTTGTTCTTGGCTCAATATTATCAATGCAACATTTAATTTATAAAATCACAATGGAAATAATTATTGCGATTGATATGTCTCTATTATCAGAAATATATTATTTCCTCATCTCTTATATTGCGATGCTTATTATTTATCCACTTATATATTTACTCGTCGCCAGAAAATTAAAAGATTATATCGATTCCACGAATGTGGTCGCGAATCTTGTCGCTATTGTCTTAATAATAAGTGTTGAAATAATCCTTGGAATATACGAGCAAAAAATATTCTTATCAGATTTTCCAAATCATAAAGCGATTTCGCTATTAATCAACAGTTCAAATATTATCATCACTGCTTTTAATCTTGTCTTTATTTACATAACAGCAATCTTACAACACAAAAAAGAAGAAAACATTATCTTAAATTTGATCAATAACAAAAATCAATCTCGCTACGAATTAGCAAAAGTAACTGTCGAAGAAATCAATATGAAATATCATGATTTAAAGCACGCCTTAAAAAAGGAAGATTTAGATGATGAACTCAAAAAAGAAATCGAAGAAACGATCACTAATTATAAAGCGATTGTAAACACCAATAATAAGGGTGTGAACGTTGCAATATATGAAGCCCAACTCCGTTCTATTAAAGAACATATTGACTTAAATGTTTTAATCGATGGCTCTATTCCAAGCAATATTAAAAATCACCACATATATAGTGTTTTATCTAATTTATTGGAAAATGCGATTGAGGCAACAAAGAAATTAGCTGAGCCAAATAAAAAACACATCTCATTAAATATCAAATCAATAAAAGGCTCCACCATTATTAATATTGAAAATTTCGTCGATGAAAAAATAGTTTTTAAAAACGGATTCCCCCTCACTTCAAAAAAAGATAAATCATCCCATGGTTATGGCTTAAAATCTGTTAGCAATATCATCAATAATAAATATGATGGGACAATATCATTTAAACAAATTGATGATAAATTTATTGTCAATATTGTCTTGCCAATAATTTAAAGTGCTTTATAGGTGAAATAATCATAATATGTTGTTAGTTTAGTGGGTGCACCATTAAAAGCTTTTAACCACGACGTTGTTTTATCATTATTTCCAGCCCAAACATTAGCAAACAAAAATCCCCATTGATCTAAACTAGCAACGCAAGAATAAACACATTTAAAATCCACAAACCAATAAATAGCACTCTCTTGCCATAAAAATCCATAATCGTGGAAATCAAGGCTTGAATCGAAACCAAGGTCATAGACATATTCATGACCACCGACACCATCATGATAATAATTAAATTGAACTTTAGTTGTATCTTTTCCTAAAAATTCGATATCGATTTCATCATGATCATAAGCACCACCATTATAGGTGAAAAATGATTGAACAGTACCGTCACACTTAAACGTTTTCATTCTCGTGCCAAAATAGCCATATAAATAGCCTTGGTTGGTTCTTATTTCTGCTCCATAATTAATGTCATTTTTATCGACAAGAGATAACTCGGCAAAGCCGTTATTAAAAATAACGTTATCATTTGTCCAAGTCGATAAAAACATTCCACCATTGGAATAACCATTTGAAATTCTTAAAGATGATGAAAGATCATCTTCGTCAAATTCCATTATTTTATGATTTAAAAATTCTTCTTTATATTCTTCTTTTTCAAGACTTTCAGCAGGCTTATTAAAAAGCGAACATGCACTCAATGAAAAAACACATAATCCAAATGATAAATATTTAAATTTCATATTAAATTTTCTTAATATTTTTGGCTGATATTTTTGCCACAAATTTTCGTGAGAAAAAGCGTGGCGCGAAACAAGTCAATCTATTTTTAAAACCAACAATAGCTAAACTCTTTCCTTTAAGTGAACACTTATAACCATATTCTGCTACTTTCTTAGCTGTGACTGGTTTTATCTTTTTAAAAGTGTAATCGTTATGGGCGTTACTAACAAATTTTGATAAAAATGGTCCAGGACACAACGTCAATAATTTAACATTGCTTCCTTTAAGTTCATAAGCGATAGATTCACCAAGATTAAGAACAAAAGCTTTTGAGGCATGATATGTGCACATATATGGTCCAGGGACAAATCCAGCGATTGATGAAATGTTAATGATATGTCCTTCGTTATTTTTAAGCATATCATCTAAAAAGACGCGGCTAAAATATAGCAAAGCATTGCAATTGACATCAACCATAGCAAGTTGCTTATCAATGTTCATATCTTTAAAATCTGTGCAGTCACCAAAGCCTGCACCATTGACAAGATTATTAATGAAATATTCTTTTTCTTGGCAATAAGAAAATATTTTTCTTAATTCATCTTTGCTTGATAAATCAGCTTTTAATATATCGATTTTGATATGATTATATAATTTAGCAATTTCTTCTTTTACTTCATTTAAACCATCAAGATTGTTATCAACAAGTAAAAGATTATTATTATCTTTTGCATATAATATCGCAAATTCTTTGCCAAGTCCGCCGGCTGCGCCAGTAATAAGTGTATATTTAAACATAAATTAACCTCTTCTATACATAGTATAGCATTATTGTTTTAAAGAGGTTTGTCAATTATTATTCATAATATGTAATTTTATGGCGTGAATTGAAACAAGCGTCTGTAATATAATAAACCCTTAATTTAACATAATATTGCAAACAATTTTATGTTAAATTATATGCAATATTGGTCCAAAAAAATATATGCATCCTCTTTTGGTTAAAATTAGAATACCGCCATCAAAATATGATATATTCGATGAATTTGGCGACTACGAAGACTAATCAGTCCCCTTTTTAAAAGTCAATGTGGGGTTTATTGACGGATACAAAAAATGTACTCAATAACGGTAGCTTTTTGCTTGTCACTAAATGCACATAAAATTGTTCAATTGTACTTGATTACGTACATATTATTTGTATAATATAATCAGGAGGAATACTTATGGCAGTTACTAATATTTCTGTTTTGAGAAAAAATCTCTTTAGTTCTATCGATAATGTCATTGAGTATAATGACTCTATCACTGTGAGCACCAAAAACGG
>JALFFX010000017.1 GCA_022777645.1 Erysipelotrichaceae bacterium | reverse complement strand
ATCGATGATACGGAAGGCACAAATATTGGTGATGTCTTATTTGCTGGTAAAAATACCACCAAAATATGGAAACTTATCGGTACTATCAGCAAAGACCTTACAGGTTTTTTAAGAAATCATAATACAGGTCTTGCCACGGATGAATATAAACGTATTGATTCATCTTCTCCTTTAGGAGTGCTGTTCACAAGAAGCGATGAGGATAAAGGCAGTAACTGGTCTTATTTATCGACTTATCGATTATACATAACTGCTTTGAGTTTTCCTTCTACTTATTAATAATTTAGAATATATCTAATGAAAAGTTTTGAGGAAAAATTAAACAGTCCATTTTACAAATATTCAAAGCTAGCATTCGACTTGCTAGCTTTGAATATCATCTTCATCTTGATGAGCGCTTTATCTTTGTTCGTTTTGTTTTTCCCGGGACTGATATCGCTTCATAAAGTAATGAATAATTTCGTCAATAATATTGACGAGAAAACATATCGCACATTTTTTCAAGAAATCAAAAGACAATGGTCCTTTTCTTGGCGTGTCAGCATTCTTTGCTGGATCATTATTATCGTCTTAGGCGTTATTGCCTATGTTGATATATCTATCATCGTCAACACAAATCAAAGTTATCTTGGTTATGGTTCGCTAATTATTGTTGTTCCAACATTTCTTGTTTTAACATCAATATTTGTGAATTTAATGCTTTATAACAATTATTATGATGATGATACATTCAAAGTGATGCTTAAAAAATCTTCGCTTATCACTTTGAAGAAAAAGTTACTAACTTTTTTAAACCTCATAATCTTTATTTGTTTTGTTGTTTTATTATTCTTTTTCCCTTTCTTGATTCCGTTTATATCATTTTCTTTATATATCTATATCGTTGAAGCGATTAACAAAAAAGCATTTATTGAAATTGCTAATCAAGAAAAGGAAAGAGCGTTAAAACCAGAAAACTTGTTTTTACCGGTTAAGGTGGAGGAGAAAAAATGAAAACAATTTTAGTTGTTGGCTCCTTAAACATGGATTATACAATCTATGTTAATGAATTCCCAAAAGAAGGCGAAACTCTTTTTGGTAATAATAGATTTATTCAACCTGGTGGCAAAGGAGCAAATCAGGCTGTCGCGATTGCAAAATCCGGTTTTGTTAATACTCTTATGATTGGAGCAATTGGAAACGATAAAGATGGTGAAGAAGTTAAAAATATTGTTTCCTCTTTTGGAGTTGACGCAAAATTAATTAAAAAAGATGTAGAAACAGGAAACGCCACGATAGTTGTTGATAAAAATAGTGAAAATAAAATCATCATTATCGGCGGAGCAAATACGTCGCTATCAATTGATGATATCGATGTTTCATTGATTGAAAAAGCTGATTATATTGTTTTGCAAAATGAAATAAATCAAGCAGTCAATGACTATGTCATTAATAAAGCTTATGAACTAAATAAAATTATTATTTATAATCCTGCTCCATATCGCAACATAAATGATGATATATTGAAAAAAATCACATATTTTATTCCAAATGAAATCGAATTAGAAAAATATTCGAATATGAATAATGTTGATGACGGCATTTCTTATTTGCTTAATAAAGGAATAAAAAATGTCCTTGTTACTTTAGGCACAAAAGGATCGCTTCTTAAAAATAAAAATGAATCGATAAAAGTCGATGCTTTTAAAGTCGACGCAATTGATACGGTTGCAGCAGGAGATACTTTTGTGGGCTATTTTGTAAGCGCGCTTGCAAGCGGTAAAAGTGAAAAAGAAGCAATGCTGTTAGCAAGTAAAGCATCATCGATAACTGTCTCAAGAAAAGGTAGTTTGGTTTCAATTCCAACTATAAAAGAAATATATGAAAAATATTCTGACTAAGATTTGTCCATTTATCTTTATTTCATCGTTTCTTATAAGCTGTCATAATGATGTCCCCCAAGTATCGTTTTTACCAGATGTTGGGGAAGTTCGTCTTCTTTTCAAACATAGTGAAAAAGAAACTGTTGGTGATGATGGCGAAGATTATTTTTATAATTATTGCCCAAGTATTTTTATTGAAAATAATACACAATATGTCTATTATTGCACCAACAAAGATTGGGGCAATGTAACCGATTTTATCGGTTATCGTGAAGGAAATATTAATAAAGACAAGATTGAATATAGTCAAGAAAATATTGTTATATCACCTACTGATAATACTTGGGATAAAACTCATACATGTGATCCAACAGTCATCAAAGGAAGTTTTGAATATAACGATGAATCATATTCTTATCTTATGGCTTATCTTGGGTGTGTTCCTAGTGATTGTACGCTTAACGAAACCGGCATTGCCGTAAGCAAATCACCAAGTGGCCCTTGGATAAAATGCAATGGTAATAAAATTGATGGAAGCCCAATTAATCCAATCGTGCCATATACTGATTTTTCCTATAATGATAAAACTTGGGGAACTGGGCAAGCATGTTTACAAAGTATTGATAAAGCTGGTAATGTTTTGCTTATAACCACTGTTTCATCGCTTGGTGGTAGTGATGTGCGTGAATATGATTTTAGCAATATCAATGATTATAAATTAAAGCGAGAAACAAAATTATTCACCGATGGGATTACATATGGTTCTAATTGGATTGGCAATAGTGAAATTGTTCTTGATGAAATAAACAAAAAATTCATCCTTGCCAAACCGCGTGGACCTTTTGGAAGCGATGGTGAATATCCAAATTTCATCGCCGATACGATTGATGTATATTATGTTGATGCTTCTTCATATGAAAATCCATTCGATATATTCTTTGATAAAGATAGAACATCTTCATGGATTTATGTTAGTTCTATCAATCAAGAATTAAGTGGTTATCCTCGTAATCACAATTGCGGAATCATATCTGATGAATATGGAAGATTATATGGTGATAAGCAAGTTGGAGTTGCTTTTACTTCCAGTCAATATGGTTCAATAAGCGCGATGAGTTATTTGAAAACATATCGCATATTCGCAACAACATTTGACCTTCCATATTGATAATAATTAAACAGATGAATAGCTAGCCAAAATGGTTAGCTTTTTTTCTTATTTAATATTACTTACTAATATATTTAAAATAATCATATATATTTTACTACTATGTAGTAATTGGCACTTCATGTCAATGAGTGCTTGCTTCTTCTTCTTCTTCTTAGAATATATCTTGAAGATAAATATATTTTTATAAAATAAAGACTTTATTGGCCAAAGAGTCTTGGATAAATTATTTGTCTTCAAATGATTAAAAGGGGATATTTTTTGCGTTAAAGAAATTGCTTTTAATCAATCATCTAATTGTTCAAATTTTTAGATCAAGTATAGGAGGCTAATTTATGAACAAATTTTTTCAAAAATTGATTAGTGGGTTAATATGCCTACCTCTCATTGGAGGCATTGTTTTGTCCACCATATCTAAAGATGTTGTTAGAGCGGATGCGGCGACTTTAACAAAAGAATGGGATTTGACATCTGCAAGTACTGATTTTACTAACAATGGGTGTGTAACTTATTTTTCTCAACCGTATGGAATAAAAAAAGTAAACGCATACATTGCGGCAAATAATATTACTGATTTCGTTGATAATGCTTTAACATCACTTACAATCGGTGTTAAATGTCTCCAAAATGGCGCCACTACATCCAAGTTGACCATTTCGCTAATTGATTCGAATTCTAATGTTGTTGGTACAGGCGTAGTTGTAACTCCTACTAATACAAGTAGTGCTACTAAAACAACTTATCAATATGCGACATTTTCAAATAATCTTGATAATGTAACAGGGTTCCAAATAAAATGCACTACTTTTGGAAAAAACATCTTAATTAATGGGGCCAGTTATGAAGCAACAGTTGCAGAATCTGCTCAATATTTGAAATTTAATGATGCTGTAAAAGCTATTGCATCATCTGGTTCAAAACACGATTTTAGTGCGTCAGTTTCTGATGGTAGCAGTGCAGCAATAACCTATTCAAGTAGCGATGAAAGTGTTTTATCAATCGACAAAAACAATGGTTCAGCGACTGCCAAAAAAGCCGGTACAGCAACAATCACTGCTTCAAGCGATGGCATGGTGGATATCAGCATTGAAGTTAAAGTAATTTCAAATAATACTGGTTTATCGAGCGATTCTCCATTTTCAGGAACTGAAGCCAAAGAAATTGCTGAATTAAAAGTATATGATACTAATACCGATTATTATGTTGAAGGCTATGTCTCTAAACTTGATATGAAAAACAGCGTTTTAAAAGGTTTCTTCATCGATGGCGACATTTTTAAATTCTACAATATTTCAGCCGGTACTGAGGTAGATATTTCAAAAATTGCTGTTGGCTCATATGTCGTTGGTTATGGTAAGTTTACAGTTTATAATAGCATTTACGAATTCGATGGATGCACTATTGTTTCAGTTTTGAACAAAGAAGTTGCTTCTATTGAAATTACTGGTGATTTAACAACAAAAATAACCTATAAATCCTCCTCAAAAAGTTGGAATACTTCTGGATTGGCTGTAAATGCCGTTTATAATGATGGTGCTAAATCGGATGTCACTTCAGATGTAAGTTGGACATTTTCTCCTGCCACTCCATATGATGTTGATCTTGAAGGATTGAATTCTAAGGTTTGTGATATTATTTTTACTGCTAGTTACCAAGAATTAACTGCTTCAAATACTTATCAAATAACAGTCAAAAAAGAAGTTCCGACTTCATTAAGCGTAAATAATCAAAAAACAACTTTCTCTGTTGGTGATTATTTTAATTTAGGTGATACTGGGAAATTGACTCTCAACCATAATTCAAATGTGCAACTTGAAATGACACTTCATGATGTCGAAGTATACTTAGATAATGTGTTAATTGATGTCAACAGTTATGTTTTGTCTTCATCAGATAACGATAAAACCGTTAACATGAAATATACTTCTGGTGATACAACTGTCTCATTGAAAACAACATACAAAATCACTGTTGAAAACGTTGTTGTTTTCGAGTTCGCAATCAAAGATGTGTTATCTGATTATACACAGAATACTAGGATCGATTCATTTCAAGCAGGCCATATTTTAACTTTCTCGGCCAGTTACGAATTTACAACCGATACTCAAAAACCATTTTACTCTGTTTCGAATTCTGAATGGAGATTATATCAAGATTCACAAGGGACAAAGACAACTAATTTAACCTTATCGCTTCCTGCTTACGGATATGAATTTTCTTCTATTGAGTTTACATATAATAGTAGTAATAATGGTATTTTATTAGATTCTTCCGGCAATCAAGTTAATAAATTTCAAGAATACGTTTGTACTGGAAAAGAAGTTATTTTTTCTGTTGGCAAAACAACCGAAGATACTAAAAATGGTCAAGTTAAAATCACTAGTGTTAAAGTAAAATTGGCTTATGACACCGTTGGCACTTGGTGTTCTAGGTTCCTTGGTGATCTAGTATGCGATCCTACAGGTAGAATTGCACCTAGTACAGATGATTGGTTTACATTGGATGGTTTGTATATTAATGATTTGACGACTGATATGCAATCTTTTGTCCAAAACTTTGATGTTGTTGCAAGCGAAAATATAGTCGATCGTGCTTTGACAAAATATGACTATATTATCGCTAAATATAATACCGAAGCTTCTGGCCCATATTTTGATTTTATTGAAAGAGTTAGTGCTGGCAAAATTACGTTAAAATCCAAAAATTTATTTATGCCAATGGAGATAACTTCTTCTTCATTTGCGATTATTACATTTATTACTTTAGCAAGTGTTACCGCCATCGGTGGTTATCTTGTCATTAAAAGACGTAAAGAAAACTAATAATAGTTAAGTCCTAGGACTATTCCTAGGGCTTTCCTATATGGTTGTTATTTACTTAGCAATCATATAGGAGAGCAATCTCCATGCCTAATGTGCACACATTTATTTAGGCAAACAAGCGGAAATCTCCTTTCGATATTTATTTACATATATATCTTCCGCTTGCATGATTTCACTTCTTTGACCATGAAGTGGAATCATTTAATGGATGCCATGCATCCATTTTTTTAAATTTGCATCTAGATATTTGACTCCGTTTTTTTATCTTTGATTGACAATATTTTATTTATAAAATAATATTTATGCGGTTGAAAATTGTATTGATTTTGTTTCTGGTCAACTCAAAATAAATGCATTTATTAACTAATATCTTCATAAGCGTTAAGAAAATAAGTGCACAATTCTCTTAATTGGCTTTGAATGATATTTGTTGCATAAGCAACATCATTCTTATCTTTCAAATCTTTTTTGATTTGCAAAAGATTATTTAACGTTCATATTGATGAATGAAAGGAGACACAAATATGAACAAATTTTTGAGCCGTTTTTCGACTGCATTAATAAGTCTTTCCTTGGCCGTGGGAATTGGCGTTTCCTTAAGCAGCGAAAAAGGCATTATTAGAGCGGAAGCCACAGATGGAACAATAACGCTTGCCAATGGTTCTTATGATAATAGTGGTAGTATTACTTGGGTATCAGAACATTTAACAATTAAGCAAGAAAAAGGTTCTTCTACTTCAGCGGTGAACAGTTCTTATGTAAGCGCACCTCGCTGGTATGCTAAACACTTAATTAAATTCACGCCTGTGGCCGGGTACTCTATTGATAGTGTTGTTATAACAAGCACCGAAAGTAAATATTCGAAATTGAGCGGTGCAACATATGAGAATGCTACTGTATCAGTTTCCGGCTTAGTTGCAACAATAACACCTACTTTAAAAACAAAAGGTTTTACTGCGATTATGGGTGAGCAAACAAGAGTAAAAACGATTACCTACACATATAGCCTTGCATCCAGTGATTCAGTAACGACCTCATTGTCTGTCAGCCCTACATCATGGAAAGGTTATAACACAGAAACTTTAAATATCGCAAACTTTACTGTAACTGCAACAACTACAGCAACTGATGATGGTTATGTATTCCAAGGCATCGGATTTGGAACAGGTGATGAATTCGTGGCACGTGATGCTACATTTTCAAGCGGCAATCCATTAACAACTGATACTCGTTTGCAATGGAAGGCAAAATATCCTACAACTGCTGGTGGCAGTGAATATTTATATGCTGGTGTTGATTTAACAGTAAATGAAGATACACTGTCATCCATTTCTGTTGGTGGTTCAATGACCAAAACCGAGTATTATTCAGGAGAAAGTTGGGATCCAACAGGATTAAGTGTCACTGCAACATATGCTAGTGGTTCAATAGTGTCAATTAATTCCTCAGAAATTACTTGGACATATTCACCAGAAAGCCCTGCAGTTGGCGTTACAAGTGTTGTCGCAACTGCAACATATAATGGAAAAACTGCAGATAGCAGTGCTCAAACAGTGACTGTTCTAAATGGAATATTGTTTGATTTCGAGGCCTATTTTAGCACTTATGCATCAGATTGGGGTACTGCTTATGCCGATCATACAATTAGTTCATCCAACCTTGGCGTTACAAGCACTAGTGCTACTATATCAATAACAGGATCAAATAAACAAAGTGCTGGTTCAACTATTGATACTATGCCAGTTGTTAAGGGTTCGACTATTTCATTTACTCTTGATGCCTCGGAAACTAGAGTAATTGACACTGTTAAAGTTAATTTTGTTCAATGGGGTTCGAAAACACAAACAATCTCTCTTCATAAAGGAGCAAATACCTCGATCGACTCTAGTAGAATTTCTTTCCCTTATGATGGCAATTCTATTTCTGCCTCAGGGTTAAAATCTAAATCATTTACTTGCATTACGCATGATGGCAATCAAATTGGCATCAAATCTATCGTTGTCACATTAGTGGAATCATCTTTTGGAACTTTAGACCATATCAGCGTTTCTTCACTTCCAAACAAAACAACTTATTGCGTTGGTGAAGAATTCGCTTCAGAAGGTATTGTTGTAACGGCTTATGATGGCGCTGATGAAGCAACCGCTAGCAGTAAAGATGTAACTGATTCTGCGACTATTATTGTCGATGATGGTTATGTTTTCAACGAAAGCAATATATCAGATCCATTTATTGTTGATGTTGAATATACTGAAGGCAGTATTAGCAAAGAAACAAGTTTTGATATCGTTGTTGTAGCAGCGACAAATTATGAATTAGTCACTACCGCACCAAACGATTGGAGTGGTGAATATCTAGTTGTCACTAACAATAATAAAAAATTATTAGGACTTGATTGTTCACTTGAAAGCCCTGATGTTGCATCAAATTATGTCACTTTAACTGCTACCGATAATGTAATTGCTACTAATTCAAATTATTCAATTACAATTGAAAAAATGGAAGGCGGATATAGTGTTAAATCAACATTACATGGCTATTATATTGGTGGAGGTGCGGATAAAAATTATCTTTTAACAAATAAAACGGTACCATATTTAAATACAATCACTCTTAATGACGATGGTTCTGTTGCTCTTACTTCTAATACAAAAAGTTTAGCCTTCAACGCAACCACAGGACAAGAAAGATTTAGATATTATGGAAGTGGTTATTTGCCGGTTAGTCTTTACCGTAGAGCAGCATCTTCAAGTGCAAGTATTTTTGCAGATTATTTTATCAATGATTTACATTGTGATGCTACCGGGGCAACCGCTCCAAGTGTTGATGAATGGAATGCTTTAAAAGATATATATGCAGAACTTGACGCTTATGATCAATTAACCTTTAAAATCGCAGTAGGCAATCCAAGTGGCACTAACGTTGAACAAGCAGTTGCAAAATATGATTACATCATCACAAAATATGGTGTAACTAATTATGTTGATTTTATGGGAAGAGTGGAATACGGTTCATTAACTCTTGCTAATAATCGCATCGAATTCGCCGACAAGTTAGATAGTCAATCCACAATCATTTGTGTTGTTGTATTAACGTTATTAAGCGTATCAATAATCGGTGGATATATCATCTTAAAGAAAACAAAAGAAAACTAATTGACCAATGGTCTTCTTAACCTAACGCAATGCGTTAGGTTTTTATTTTGCTAAAAATCTTTAGCAGTCAACACTAATTCATCGTCATCATCGCCACTTACTTTGACATCATTTTTATCAAGAGCAGTGCCTTTTGTTTCTGGCACTTTTCTAAATAAAACATATAAAGCGCCAGCAAGAGAAATAGGGATAACAATAATGATTAATATACCGACATTTAAATTATTTATCACAGCATTAAATGTCATGAATATTGCTGTTGCGATAGTTGTGCCTACCGCGATGGCGACATTAATTATAGACATAATTGAAGAACGATACATTGTCGGTGATTTTTCACTACACAATACGTTAAATGTATCAACACCACTTAGATATCCACCCATAAAGCAGCCAAGGAAGATGCCGACTAAAGCAAAATGCCATGTGCAAACTACTCCAATAAAGAAGAAAACAATACCTAAGAAAGCAGTAACTGAATCAAAAATAGTTGCGACTTTACGTCCAAAGGAATCGCTGATAATACCGTTAAGAATAATTATTAATGCACACGCAAATGGATATAACGCTATTGAACTATCAGCATCAATATACGTTATAGCGCCTTCAGAGACAGGTTTTAATACAAGTGAATAATTTGCTGTTCCAATTGAACAAATGCCAAACAATAAAGATGCAAGGCAAAGCCAAAGGAAAGTTTTTTCTTTGAACATATATTTAATCGCGTCGATAAGGGATGGATTTTCATCTTTTTTCGCTTTTCTTTTCTTTTTGTTTTTAGTTGGTTTTTTGCGAAGTTGTAGTTTTATTTGATTGATTCTATCAGCGATAAAGACATCGCTTTCTCGAACAAAGAATATAACTAATATTCCGGTAAGAAGACCAAGAAGAGCAGGAACAAAGAAAGCATCTTGCCAGCCAAATATG
This sequence comes from Erysipelotrichaceae bacterium, assembly GCA_022777645.1. Lineage (GTDB taxonomy): Bacteria > Bacillota_I > Bacilli_A > RFN20 > CAG-826 > Fiminaster. Next base: position 3,903 of record JALFFX010000017.1, on the reverse strand, counting down.
TTTAATGCATTTTTTAATATTGGCACAATAGTGATGCCAAGCATTCCTATTGCTTTGCATATGGATAGATTCATCGCGCGCCGCTTTTCACTAGATACTTCGATAATATAAAGTGTCTGAATGTCAAATGGGGCAAATAAGAAATTAATTGATAAGCCGATTAGATAATATGGAAGTGATCTTGCTAAAAAACAAACAAGCATGCCGACACCCATACCAAACAAATTGAGGATGAGAAATGGCTTTCGACCAAATCTATCAGCAAGAGAGCGAACCAAAAATGCCACAGATGATATTGTCGCGGCAATACTCATTACTAAAGTATATTTATTAACTTCACCAAAATATGTTGTAACAGCTTCGGTTTGAATTGCGGCATTTATATTCGTGGCAATCTCATCGATGATATACGCCATTGAAAGAATCAAAACAAGATAGAAAAAATAAAATTTAGGCTTTTTAGATTTTTGGATGCATTCCCATTTTTTCTTCTCGGCTCGAAGCGATATTTTTCTTAATTCTTGCTTAATTTCTTTTTCCACATATCTATTCTAACTTTACTTATCTTTTTTTAAAAATAAAAAATTTATATTTTTTGCTATAATAATATATACGATTATGGAAGAGAAAAAATTATTAGAACTTATAGAACAATTCATTGCTTATGGAAAAAAGAAATTAGCCTTAAATGAAATTGATGCCATTGCTGCTAAAAATTATTTATATGCTGAATTTGATATATATCCAAGTGATGATGTAAATATTTCATTCTTTAGTGAAGATGTTAATTATTATGTTGAAGAATTTTATAATGCATTTGCTCAATTAGGATTATCAGAAAATGATATTTCAATTCATTTAGCAAAAATATTTGATTATATTTCTCCTCGACCAAGTATAGTCAATGAAACATTTCACAAATTATTAGATAAAACTAATAAAGCAAGTGAATATTTATATGATTTTGGAGTGAATAATTATTATATTCACCAAAAAGATATTCAAAAAAATATTTTCTACAATGAAGATATTGAATATTCAATCAATCTTTCAAAGCCAGAAAAAAACAATAAAGATATCGCTAAACTTTTGACAGCAAAGCAAACAAATTATCCAAAATGTATGCTTTGTGAAGAAAATCTTGGTTTTGCTGGAAATGAGAAAAAACCATCTCGATATAACCTTCGTTTTGCTTATTTAGACGTCAATAATGAAAGATGGTTTTTCCAATATTCTCCATACGGCTATTTTGATCATCATTTCATTTTAGTTGACCAAAAACACGAATTTATGGAAATGAGCCCTCGCATTATTAATATGCTTATATCTTTTGTTGATATGTTTCCTTATTTTACAATTGGCTCCAATAGCGATCTCCCACGTGTTGGTGGTTCTATTTTAAATCATGAACATTTCCAAGGTGGAAAGCATATCTTCCCACTTCAAAAAGCTAAAGATAAATTTGTTATTCCATTGTTAAAATATAAACATACAAAATTATCGTATTTAGATTTTTATAATTCTTCATTTAAGATTGTGAGTAAAGATAAGAAAGAATTATTATCTTTAGCGAGCGAATTATTATCCAAGTGGCGAATTTATCAAGATGAAGAAATTGATATATATCCATTTGATGAAAACAATAATAAGCAATCCACAATTACGCCGATTATTTCAAAAAATAAAAACGATGAATATGAATTATATATTGTGTTAAGAAATAACGCGGTTAATAAAGATTATCCTGATGGCATTTTCCATGCCCATAAAGAATATTTCTTTATCAAAAAAGAAGGCCTTGGCTTAATTGAAGAACTTGGTCTATTTATCTTACCAGCCAGATTAAAACGACAAATTGAACAAGTTAAAGATGTTTTAAATAATAAGCTTGATGAAAAAACATATTTAGAAAAATATCCTGATTTAATTGATTTTAAGATGATGATAAATGATTTAAGAAATAGAAGTGATACAACAATTGAATCTTATATTCTTGATATTTGTCGAAAGATTATTATTAATTCAAAAATATTTAAAGATGATGAAAAAGGATTATCTTCGCTTAATCGCTTTATAAATTCACTTGATATTTAATTTTTATGGATGAACTTGCAAGATTAAAAATTCTTTATTCTGAAGATAAAATTAATAAATTAAAAAATCAAAAAATTATGCTTTTCGGTCTTGGCGGTGTCGGAGGCTATGTTTTAGAAACTTTAGCAAGAAGTGGCATTTCTTCTTTTATCATTATCGATGGTGACATTATCGAAGAAAGCAATATCAATCGTCAAATTATCGCCACAAAAGAAAATATTGGCGAAAGTAAGGTAATTGCTTTTAAGAAAAGATTATTAGCAATTAACCCTGATATTAAAGTGGAGATGATTGATAAATTTATTCATAAAGATGATATCGTTCGCTTACCTTTTGATGGAGTTAATTATGTTATTGATTGTATCGATACAATATCAACAAAAATTGCTTTAGCAAAATATTGTTTTGATAATAATATCAAAATCATATCAGCGATGGGCGCTGGCAACAAATTTAACCCAATGGGTTTTATCGAAACTGATATTTATAAAACTGAAGTTGATCCGATTGCCAAAAAGATGCGTGGTGAATTAAGAAAATTAGGCGTTGATAAATTAAAAGTAGTATATTCAAAAGAAGTGCCTCAAAAAAATGGTAATATGAATATTGGGAGCAATGCTTTTGTCCCAGCATCAATGGGCATTTATATTGCTTCGATTGTTTTTAAGGATTTATTAGAAGATGAATAACTGTGGAACTAAATATAAATTAATCGAATTATTAAACACGATTGAAAATGCGTTTTTTTGTGAATGTCAAAAAGATAAATTAAAAGATTTGTTTATCGATATATTTAATGATGAAAATTTATATGTTGTCTTCATGAATAAAATCGATGAAGCAAAAAAGTTGCTTAAAAAAGATTTATCATTTTTTATGGATAGTGATCCTGCTGTTAATAGTGAAGATGAAATCATTACTTGCTATCCTGGATTTAAAGCTATATTTATTTATCGCATCGCTCATATTTTTTATGAATTAGATTATAAAATTTATGCTCGTATTTTAAGTGAACATGCCCATTTCTTAACAGGTATTGATATCCATCCAGGAGCGAAAATTGGATCGCCATTTTTCATCGATCATGGCACCGGCATTGTCATTGGTGAAACTGCCGTTATAGGAAACTATGTTAAGCTATATCAAGGTGTCACGATTGGAGCATTATCATTATCAAAAGGAAGTTCTTTAAAAGGAATGAAGCGCCATCCAACTATTAAAGATAATGTGACGATATACGCCAATTCATCAATACTTGGTGGCGATGTAACAATTGGTAATAATGTCGTTATTGGTGGTAACGTATTTTTAACTCATTCTGTGAGTGATAATTATAAGGTAATCATACAAAATCCTGAATTAATTTTAATAAAAAAATAAATGGCTAAGCCATTTATTAAATCCATATTTAACACAAACTTATATCACATGCTTGGATCAATTTTTTTCGCAAATTTGAAAGCGAAAATATCATTGATCAAAGATGATGTAAAACCGACTAAAATCATCCACGGGAAAGCAAAAGCAATGTTTATCAATATTTGATAAATGTTTTGACCAGGATTCAAAAAACAATTAAGCAAAGTTAATGATGGAGTAATAATAATATAAAAAATTAAAGAACTAATTAAAGTCGCTAATAAACGATATGGAACATTATTTGTATATGTTTCATTTTTAATTTTGAAAAGCGATGTAAACCATTTACCAATTTTTGTTAATGGAATAAACATGCCAATAAGCATGGCGATAACAAATGAAACACCAAAATTAATAAATAAATTAACAAGAGAAATATTATTGAAATTA
>JALFFX010000035.1 GCA_022777645.1 Erysipelotrichaceae bacterium | reverse complement strand
TTCTCTTCCAAGTGTAGTTAAAGAAGGACGAAGAGTTATTAATAATTTGCAAAGAACATGTTCGGTATTTTTAGTTAAAACAATATTCGCCATGATTCTTACTTTGGCATTTTTAATTTCTTCATGGGCTAATGGACCAACTTATCCATTTACAACTCATAATTTATATATTTGGGAATTGCTCACCATTGGGTTTGCTTCATTTTTCTTATCTCTTCAACCAAACGAAGAACAAATTAAAAATAGCTTTATTAAAAACATTGCAACTAAAGCTGTACCAGCTGGAATTATTCAAGCATTAACCTCTTTGTTTTATTTCTTTTTATCTCTTGTCAAAGTCATTGATTTTGAAACTGCAAAGGTGATGTCGATTTATTCATTCACAATCTTAAGTTTTGTAACATTGCTTTTCATTTCCTTCCCGTTTGATATATATCGAGGAATTCTTTGCATCGCGATTGGACTTTTAATTCCAATCTTAATTTTGCTTGATTATTTTGTTTATATACCACTTGCTTCAGAGAGTTTCTTTAAAATTAAATATGAATTAATAACGCCATCGAATTGGTGGATTTTAGCATTAACAATTTTTGTTGCTGCTGGAATATATTTTGCAGTCCATACAATAATTGCTAAGAAATTGAAGGAGAAATAAATTATGAAAATATCTAACGAGGTTCAATACGCTCTTAAAAATAACATTCCAGTTGTTGCGCTTGAGTCAACGATTATTTCCCATGGCATGCCATATCCAAAAAACGTTGAAACTGCCCTTTTAGTTGAAAAAACAATTCGCGACAATGGAGCTATTCCTGCTACGATTGGCATTATTGATGGTGAAGCTATTGTTGGAATGAATCCGGAAGAAATTGAAGAATTCGGCAAAAGAAAAGGTATTAAAAAAGTATCTCGTAGAGATTTACCTATTGTATATGCAAAAAAATTATGGGGCGCAACTACAGTTGCCGCGACTATGATTTTAGCTGCACAAGCCGGAATTGAAATCTTTGTTACAGGTGGTATTGGTGGAGCTCATCGCAAAGCTAATGAGACATTTGATATTTCTGCTGACTTAGAAGAACTTGGCAAAACAAATGTAAGTGTTGTATCGGCAGGCGTAAAAGCTATTTTAGATTTAAAATTAACTCTTGAAATCCTTGAAACCAAAGGTGTTCCAGTACTAAGTTATCAAACTGATGAATTTGCAGATTTTTATACAAGGCATTCAGGAATAAAGATGGAAAATGTCGTCAATACACCTCTTGAAGTTGCTCAAATTATTAAAGCAAAACGCGGTAATCATCTCGATGGTGGAGTCTTAATTGCAAACCCAATTCCAGAAGAAGATGAGATGGATCCAACAATTATTAATAATGCGATTGAAGTTGCTTTAGCAAACGCCGAGAAAGACGGAATAAGTGGTAAAGATATTACTCCATATCTTTTAAAAACAATTGTTGAATTAACAAACGGAGATTCATTAGAATCAAATATCAAATTAGTGCTCAACAACGCCAAACTTGGAGCAAAAATAGCTAAAGAATTAACTCGTTTATGAAAATCGAATATAAATTTTGTGATGGCTTAATTGAATTGATGAAAAAGACGCCGCTAGATCAAATAAACGTCGTCATGCTTTCTAATCACATTGGAAGTAATCGCCAAACATTTTATTATCATTTCCGGGATATTGGTGATGTGATTGATTCAATCCTTTACCAAGATAAAAAGATTTATCTCACAAAAATATTTGATTTTGAACAAATCATTAAACCAATTGTTGCTTATACAAATAGCAATTATCAATTTTTAAGAGCGATCACATTATCATTTGCAAGCGATAGATTGCTATCCTTCTATAGTGCTTATTTCTATAAGCAAATAAATATCTATTTACGTCAAAACAAATTCGATAAAGAAATAGGGCAAATTTCAACAAGACATATATGTCGATATCTTTCCACAATTTTTGCAAAAGAGATGTTTAATTGGGTTAGTGAAAAACAAGACGAAAGTCAAAAAATATTAGTCCAACGCTTACGCGTTATTTGGAATTATTTTATTAAGCAATATTACAGTGATTTAAGAGGTACAAGATGATTGATTTTGAATATCAGGTAAAAACAAAACTATATTTTGGTAAAGACAAAGAAAATGAGATTGGTCATATTTTATCGTCTTTAAATGTTAAAAATGTTTTGCTTGTTTATGGCAAATCATCGATTAAGCAA
>JALFFX010000003.1 GCA_022777645.1 Erysipelotrichaceae bacterium | reverse complement strand
CAATATTAAACGCCGGTCGAATTATCTACAATATAGCAAATAATAAAACAATTTATGAAGGTCGAGACAATAGGAGTGAATAATATGTTTGAACGATTAAAAAAAGTAATCAAAGAAACAATGCCAGAAATTGATGTTGATAAAATCAACATGGATTCGCGCTTAAAAGAAGATTTAGGTTTAGATTCCATTGGGCTTATGATGCTTTCATTGTCGCTTGAAGAAGAATTTAATTTCCAATTCGAAGACGCTGTTATGTTTTTAACAGTCCAAGACGTCGTTTCTTTTTTAGAAAAACACGGAAAATAATAATTAAGGAGAAAATATAAAAATGTTTACATTATTTTTTGATACTGACTGCGATATTACGCCTAGCATCGCAAAAGAATACGGAGCAAAATTGATTTCGATGCCATATGAAATTAATGGCAAAGAAATAAGACCATATGTTGATTTTGAAGAATTTGACGATACAGCATTTTATAACGAACTTCGCGAAATTGTCGCAAAAGGAAAAAAACTACCTTCAACATCCGCTCTTTCTCCAATCGATTATCGCAATTACTTTGAACCAGAATTCAAAGAAGGAAAAGATATTTTATATGTCCACTTTTCTGCAGCAATGTCAGCGACATTTAACGCTCTTCGCTTAGCTAAAGAAGAACTCGAAAAAGAATATCCTGGTCGTAAAATTCATTTAATTGATACAAAAGGAATCACTTTAGGAAGTTATGCGATTTGTAAACAAATCGGCCAATTATACAAAGACGGAAAAACTATCGATGAAATAATTGAACAATCTAAATATATCATCGATCATCAAGCCTTATATTTCTTTGCTGATAATTTAAAATTCTTTGCCAAAAGTGGTAGAGTTACCGGTTTTCAAGCAATGATGGGTGGAATTATTGGTATTCGTCCAATTATTTATATTGGTGATGATGGAAAAATGACATCTATTGGTAAAGCTGTCGGAAGAACAAAAGCTATTAATAAATTATTAGAATATGTTGATAATCTTGGAGACAATATTAAAGATCATTTAGTTGCAATTGCTCATTGTGGTGCTCCTGAACTAGTTGAAAAAGTCATCATTAAATTAAAAGAAAAATATGGTGAAGATTTAAACGTTGAAGTTGTTCCAGTTAATCCAACTGCAGGAAGTCACTGCGGACCAGATTCTCTTGGCATTACCTTCCACGCTATTCATAGATAAAAATGAAAAAAGAAAAAGATTTACATCAGGAATTGCTCAAACGCAAATATAAAAAGCCTAATCCTTTTGTCTATTTTATTTATTGGGCTGTTGGTCGTACACCACTTCTTGGTGCAAAATATCATCCTCACTTTAAAATCATTGATAATATCAATGATTGCAAAGGTCCGTGCTTTTTGATTTGGAACCATCAATCACGTCGTGACCATACATTTTTAACATCGCTTGCGTATCCTAGACGATTATCTATCGTCTGCGAATACACATCATTTTTTAGAAGCCATCTTCATTGGCCATTTAAGATGATGAATATTGTTCCGAAAAAAGTATTTTGCAATGATTTTGCTTTCACAAGAGCGGTTCGCGACATTGTAAAACAAGGTGGTTGCATCGCCCTTTCTCCAGAAGGAACATCATCTATTTTTGGCGACAATCAACCTATTGTTCCTGGCACAGGAAGATTTTTACAAGTATTTAATATTCCTGTTTATTGTGTTGATCTTCGCGGCAGTTATTTAACTAATAATAAAGTCGATAGCAAAGATCGATGTGGTGAAGTATACGCAACAATGCGTCTATTATTTAAACCAGAAGATTTAAAAGCGATGAAGCCAGAAGAAATAGAAGATAAAATTAATGAAGCGTTTCATCACGATGATTATAAATGGAACAAAACAGCTCATATTCGCTATAAAGCGAAAGGCCATATTTGTGATGGTTTAAGTGATATTTGCTATAAATGTCCAAAATGCGGTGCAGAATTTAAAATGGAAACACATGGTGATAAGATTTCTTGTTCAGCGTGTGGATATGAAGCTAATATGGATGAATATTATGATTTCCATGTTAAAGATGGCGAATTTGTTTTTGACACACCAACTGATTGGGTACATCATGAAAGACAATGCATCATTGATGAAATAAGAAATGATGAAAATTATTCATGGTCATTTGAAGTTGAAGTTGGAACTTTGCCAAAATCTCATTATGTCGATAAAAAACATACATCCGAAATTGTTGGGAAAGGTATTTATACAATCGATCATAAAGGCGTCCACTTTAAAGGTGAAAAAGAAGGACAACCATTTTCTTTCGATTTGAGTTATCGTGAAATTCAAACATATCCTATGACCGTAGATTTATCTAATTTTGCCATATTTATCAATGGTGAATATCACGAATTCTATCCTAAGGATAGAGTTGTTGGTAAAGTGATTATGGTTACTGAAGAAATGCATCGTCTTCATATCAATAATTGGAAGAATTTCAAATGGTTTGATTACATGTATGAAGGTAAAGAACTCGGCATTGATTTAAAAAAGAAAGGTGAATAAAAAAATGGAATTAAAAGGAAGTAAAACTTATAAGAATTTAGAAACAGCCTTCGCTGGCGAAAGTATGGCGCGTAATAAATACACATATTATGCATCAAAAGCAAAAAAAGAAGGTTATGAACAAATTGCTTCATTGTTTTTAGAAACCGCAGATAATGAAAAAGAACATGCCAAATTATGGTTTAAGCATCTTTCTGGCGGTGAAATTAAATCAACATTAGATAATTTAAGCGATGCCGCGAGTGGAGAAAATTATGAATGGACAAATATGTATAAAGAATTTGCCCGCATCGCCCATGAAGAAGGTTTTGAACAAATCGCTTCAGAATTTGAAGGTGTCGCTCGCATTGAAAAAGAGCATGAAGAAAGATATTTAAAACTTCTTGAAAATGTTAAAGGCGGTAAAGTATTTGTCGGTGATGATGTAGTTGTCTGGAAATGCCGTAACTGCGGACATATTCATATTGGAAAATTTGCTCCTGAAGTTTGTCCTGTGTGCGCTCATCCAAGAGCATATTTTGAACTTCGCGCTAGAAATTATTAATTATTAATAAATGTGAGAATATCGGAGTTAATATTTTCTCTTGATTTTTATTTGATATTAAGTGATAATATAACTCGTCTCATATTTGGACTATTGGTGTAGCGGCTAACATGCTTCCCTGTCACGGAAGAGACCAGGGGTTCGATCCCCCTATAGTCCGCCATTGATGTGGTCCGGTAGCTCAGCTGGTAGAGCAATGGACTGAAAATCCATGTGTCGCCGGATCATCCCCGGCCTGGACCACCATCTAAAAAATTACTTTGATGCTTAATCGTCAAAGTTTTTTTATTTTTTAAACTCGTTGAATGAAAAATTCGAACTATTGAAAATCTTGAAAAAATTTTAAAAATTATTTTTAATCAAAATTAACAAAATCATCATTTTCTTAAATTATTTCGATTGTGTCGATATTTTCTTATATACCTTGATATATATAATTTATATACTGTATAGTATATATTTTTAATATTTTTGCTAAAAATTAAAGCATTGACACGCTATTTTTCAATTTTGTAATATATGCTCATGGAAGCAATTATAAAAACGCATTGTTTAAATTTTAATCGCCCGATGTTAGAACTTAAAAATGCAACATTAGACTATTTAAAATCAACGGGCATCGCTTATCCAGAATTAAGCGGAGAAGTAACATTTAAAACCTATATGGGTGAAAAGCAGATGAGATATCAGTTTCTGTTTAAAGAGATAAGCGAACTTCGCACTGCGGTATTAATTAAACTCAATATCACTTCTTATTCTGGGTTTGATTATATGACTTATTTTTCATCTTATCGAACATATGTTGAAAAACTATTAAATACAATATCGACTTATTCAAATTATAGTGAAAGAGATTTCGCGACTGCTAAAACACTTGAAAATAGACGCGAGATTCCTTATGAAGATAATTTTATTGACGCGATTCAAAAATTAAAAAAAGCATATCAACAATTGCAAGATAATTTAATAAGCGAAGAAGAATATAAAAAAATATATCAACTTGAGATAGGGCGATTATAAATTATGAGCGGAACACAAAAAGCATCAAAAATATTACTTATCATCGATTTTTTTATATCTCTTTTTGTCATTATTATAAGTTTGTATTTTATTATTGAACTTTCAAAGATATCATCTGATGATTACGCAATTATTTATTATGTTATTATTTTGATTTTTGGGATAATATCACTTGCTATTGTTGGATTTTCTTTACGGTTTTTAAAAGATAATAATGGCTCAAAGTTTTTGGCAATATTATTAATTTTGCTATCATTTTTCTTCCCGGCAGGAATCTTGTTTTTAATATATTCAAATCAGCAAAACAATAAAGCATTATCTGAAAGAGCGAATCAATACAAATATTCTTCTAGTCAAAGAAATATTGTCCGTAAATCAGTTGTAGCATCCAACACTTTTATCAAAAAGAAAATTGATTGTTATAAAGCAATTGTGTTGTTAACTGATTTATTAGAAAAACACATTATAAATAAAAAAGATTATGATGAACTAATTATAAAATATCAAGATAATATCAATAAAATTGATAAGCCCACAATACATCAAAAAATTGATCCATATCGAGCATTATATGAATTAAATCAAATAAAAAAGATAATAAACGAAGAAGATTTTGTCAAAATTAGTGATAAATATAAAATATTATTATAATTGTCTTACAAGAAATTGAATTAGGACTAACCTCCTAATTTTTTTATAAAAATAATTCAAAAAAATTTTTAACTTTTTTCCAATAAAACGAAAAATATTTTTTGTTTATATTATGAATAGAGGAAAAACTATATGAAAAAATTAATGTTACCTTTATCACTACTTGCTCTTGCTTCTTTAGGGGCTTGTAGTTTAAGTCAAAACAGTTCAACGCCTCAAGGCGCGATTGGAACCGTCACTAAAGGAGTTACTGCTAATTTATCAAGTAGTGAAATGGCTTATGCTTTCGCAGGCGCATCTTCCATCAATTTTTTAGATGACGCTTTAGGCGAAGAAGGCGGTGAAGGAGAAACAGTCGACACACCTGTTGAAGGTGATTCTTCTTCAACCGACACTTCTTCTGATACACCAGTTGAAACACCAACTGAAACACCAGCTGAACACGGACCATCTATTGATATCGATGTTGCTACAAGATATTTAAAGATGTATGAAGAATTAACAAATGAAGAAAATTTCGCAGTTTACGAAGTTGAATCTGATAATCCTGATTATGTCTATTGTGTAATTATTAAAACAAAAGATAGCTTAGGTGAAGAAAAATCATATTCTCTTTATTTCAATGAAGTAGTAATTGGCGATGAAGAAGATGAAGAATTACCTCCAGAAAGCGATACTTCTAATGAAGAAGTACCATCTGAAGAAGTTCCAGTTGAAGAAACTCCAAGCGAAGAATTGCCTGATGCTGAAGCTGTTGATGCAAGCACAAGCAAATCACATAAACACCACGGACATCGTCATGAAGGTGAAGATACCTTATTAAACGGTATTATTGTCGATGGTGAAAATACATACGAAGTATATGGTAAGAGAGAAGAGCACCATGGACGTACCGAAACAGAATTCCGTACATTTGTCGATGAAAATACAAGAGTGATTTTCTCTCAAGAAACAAGTGAATTTGGTGTTTCCTATGAATATGAAGTAAAACAAGGCAGAAGAACAATTGCGGAATACGAATTCGAAACATTTGCTACTGACGATTTTAATGTTGTCTCACTTGAAAAATATGTTGATGGTGTTTATTCATCATTCGAATTCGCATCATTTGTAGTTAACGAACAAGAATATTTCCAAATTGTCTTCTTTGAAGAAGGAAAAGAATTCGGATATGTATATGCCAAAGTTAACTATGATGCAGATGGAAATAAACAATTTGAATATTTATATTCAGATGCCATAATTTTACCAGAAGATGATTTCTGGCATGGTGGTGACCACGATGATTATTGGGAAGACCATCACGAATTCGATGATCACGAACATCAAGGTGAAGGTCATGGCGGAAATGGCTATCATCACGGCGGACACGATCATCATCATTAATTATTAGACTTCATAGTCTCCTATACCTTAAAGAGAAGCGAATGGCTCAACGCTTCTCTTTTTTATGATAAAACTAAGAGATAACGTAAATATTTCTTAGTTTTTATTTTATATAACAATATGTTATAATACATTTGTATCAATGGTTAATCATTGAGGCGATTTCGACCTCGTAAAAAAACTTTACAGCTAGACTGTCTTACAAGATCCATTGATACACCTATATTTAAAATTAGCTAAGAGATTATGGATGACCTCTTAGCTTTTTTATTACTTAGTTATAAGGAGCAAATAAAGGACATGCTTTTTTGTTAGTAAAAAAAGATAATGATAATTTATTCAAAATATGGAAATTTTGATAAATATTTATTTTTTGGTAGAAATATAAATAATAATGCAGGAATAAAATTCAAAGTTAAAAACATTAATATGATTGGAATAATCATCTCTTTTTTTGAAGAGGCCTTATTCATCTTTTTATCAGTGTAAAAAATAAAAATAGCAGAAAGAATGGAGAAAATCATTACTCCTACAAAGACAAGCGATAATAATCTTATATCAGAGGCGGTTATATCTGGGGCTGAAGCTTTTATTAGATCAATAAAATATGTGGCATTTGCAACCATTGAAATTGATAAAGCAAAAGAAATAACCGCTATAAATAAGGAAACGATAAATTCGACGCCTAAGCCAATTTTAATAAAACTTCGCATAAATCAATTATAAACGAAAATAATAAAATAAATATAAAAAAATCATATATAATATGAGAGTGAAGAAATTTCTCTCAAAAATATTTTCAGGTCGTACTTTAGTGCTCCTCCTTCTCTTTGTAGAAGTGTTGGGATTTATTTTACTTTTTACCTTTGTCGGTGAATATTTTGCAGAGATTAGAGCAGCAACATCGATTTTGTCGATTATTCTCGTTCCATTTATTTTTAATTCAAAATCAAATTCGGCTTATAAAATTGCGTGGCTTTGTTTAATCGCGGTTTTACCATCATTTGGTTCTATTTGTTATATTCTTTTTGCTAATAAAAAATATACAAAGCGTGATAAAAAGAAGCTTCGTCCAACATATGTTGCTTTAAAAGTTGCCAATTCAAATAAGGAAAGTGGTAATGTCCTTGATAAGATAAATCAAATTGAGGATTCAGACGCATATTATTTTGGCAAATATTTAAATGATTATGCGAATAATGGGATATTCACTAATACAAAAGTGACATATTTTGCAAATGGTGAAGATGCCTTTCCGGTGATGCTTGAAGAACTTAAAAAAGCTAAGCATTATATATTTTTAGAATATTTTATTATTTCGGAAGGAATAATGTGGAATTCAATGCTTGATATAATCAAGCAAAAAATTAAAGAGGGCGTTGAAGTTAAAATGCTTTATGATGATGTTGGCTGTCTTACTACCCTTCCATCTAATTATTTTAAAAAGATGCGAAAGCTTGGCATTAAATGCTATGCCACTAATCGCATAAGAGCGATCTTTGATATCCGCAACAACAACCGCGATCATCGAAAAATATTAATTATTGATGGTCATACCGGTTTTACTGGAGGCATTAATATCGCTGATGAATATATCAACGAAAAAGAAAGATTTGGCTATTGGAAAGATAATTCCATAATGCTTAAAGGTGATGGAGTATTTGGTTTAACATCATTATTTTTATCAACTTTCATGCGCATTGATAAGCATGATCCGACAATTGATGAATTCAAAAAATATTATCCATCTTTATATGCTTCTGAGAAGGAAACATTCCCATTAGAAAGAGGATATGTCGCTCCATATGGTTCATTGCCATTTACCTATGAAAATGTTGCGGAAAATGTATATTTATCTATGATAAATAAAGCAAAAAGATCGATTGATATTACAACTCCATATTTGATACTTGACGAACTGCTTGAAAATGCTTTAATTAACGCCGCGAAAAGCGGAATAATTGTGCGCATTATCACTCCTCATATTCCTGATAAAAGAATGGTTTTTGAAATAACAAGAAGTTATTATAAAAATCTAATTGAAGCCGGTGTAAAAATATATGAATTTACCCCTGGATTTATTCATGCGAAAACACTTGTTGTCGATGATGATAAAGCAATTGTGGGAACAATCAATTTTGATTATCGCTCATTATTTTTACATTCTGAAAATGCGGTATTTATGTATAAAGTTGATTGCATTAAAGATATTAAAAAAGATTTAGAAAACACTATTCATCAATCAAAAGAAATCACCTTAGAAATGGCTCTTTCTTCTCCGCTTTATAAAAGATTGCTTCGCTTTTTATTAAGGCTTTTTGCATCAGCTCTATAGATATGAATATCATTGATTACATCGAAAAATTTTCGGATAAAACATTTAAGGAAATGCCTTTTAATGATGTCGATGCATTGGTGCTTTCCACTCTTTCATATCCTTCTTTTGAAAACCTTATATCTGATGCTTTTCAAGATGAACAAATCCCATATAAAATCAAATTTTTAAGCAAAGAAGATTGCAATAAATTAGGCAAAGAAAATACGACACTTGATCATTCCAAATTATTAAAAGTTTTAGCAAAGTCAAAGCGTTTTAAAGAGCTTGAAATAGTGGAAGACTCAACGAATTTTTCCAAACAAGAAGTCACTCAATTTTATGCGATGAGTATCATCCTTGATTCGAATACAATGTTCATTTCCTTTCGCGGCACCGATACGAGAATGGCCGGTTGGAAAGAGGACTGCAATATGTCGTTTTTAGATGAGGTTCCTAGCCAAAGACTTGCGCTTGACTATTTTTCTTATTTAGCCAAAAAATATAAAAATTTTAATTTTTATATCGGAGGTCATTCCAAAGGTGGAAATTTATCATTTTATGTCGGACTTCATATCGAAAAACATATGTTTAAACGCATTAAAAAATTATATTCTTTTGATGGTCCTGGATTTTATAGAGAAGATATTTTAAACAATAAAAATTATGATTTATTAAAAGATAAAATGGTGAAAATTGTCCCTCAAGATAGCATTGTTGGAATGCTTCTTTATGATACTCCACAAATTAAGATTGTCGATTCAAAATATTCAGGCGTTGTTCAACATAACCCATACTTATGGAAAATAAATGATAAGGGTGAATTTTTATTTTTAGAAAAAAGAAATAAATCGAGTTATATCAGTCAAATGGCAATGTCGCTTTGGCTTAAATCGATGAACAAAGAAGAAACAATTTTAATGGTCGAAGCTCTTTTTTCATTATCAAATGATTTAGATCAATCGATAAAAGAAATGGTTATTAATCTACCGCTTAATCTGTTCTCATTGTTTAAAAAATATAAATCCAGCGGTTCAATCCAAATCGAGAAAATTTATAACATTTCAAAAAGATTGTTGTATTATTATAAAAAAGCAACAGACTTTTATTCCAAAGACGTAGGTAAAAAGCTTATCAAAAACAATTAAGGAGAATAAGACTATGTTAGAATTTAGATACGATACTCAACTTCTCATTGAAGGCGAAAACTTAAATGAAGATGAAATAAATGATTATATTACTGCCAACTTGAAAGGCGATTGTTTACTTGCTGTTGGCGATGATACATTAATTAAAATTCATTTCCACACGAATGAACCTTGGGATCTTTTAAAATATTGCTCCACATTAGGAGAAATATTTGATATCGTCGTTGAAGATATGGACCGCCAATCCCGTGGATTGAAGGGCTAATAAATATATATTGCGTTAATCGTAGTGATATGTGATGTTTCAGTTGAAATAACTTCATTTTTTAGTGTTATTTCATTTGAGTTAATATCAGCATAAAGACCGCCATTATTAAAGTGGATATCTTTTTCTTTGTAGACAAATAAATATTGAGCATACGAATTAAATTCGATTATCATCTTGTTAATTAGTTTTCCAGAAATCTTAATTTCTCCGCTTTCTTTTTTAAATTGAATCGCATTAGCGTTATTAATGATTTGCTTATATGAAATAGAATATCCATTTTTATTAAATGAAGAATCACTATATGATTTTCCAAAGTCAGTTGGCTCTAATTTAAGAGTGTAATCACTTGGAATCTCATTTAATTCAAAATCATTATATGCATAAACATCAAACCAATTTGATCCTTCACTAAAATAATAAGAATATGACACATTGATATAACCTTTTGAATAATAAAAAACATCGACGCCATCGTTATTTTCTTGACTCAAAAATGTATATCCATGATCGAGCAAAAGAGATTTATAAGTATCTTTATAATCCGGTGAGTCTTTGATATAAGGATTGAAATATGGTTTTGTAGAGCCTGATAATTGCCCTGCTCTAAAAGTATTCATTTCTGGTAGTCCAGGAAGATATTCTCCTAAATATGATTTCATCAATTTTAATGCTTCATTTGACCAATTAGCGTCAACAGTTGGTCCTGTCGGAGTAAGTGGATGAGTAGTAGAATCATTCGAATTATTGCATGAAGTAAGCAAACAAAATAGGGATATAACAGATAAATATTTCTTATTTTTCATACCCATATTATTGCACAAATACGATAATAAACACAATTTTAGTAAGGGCTTACACAAAAATTGTATTTTATTTATATAAATATCATTTATAATTAATGATATCTATAAAAAATTTAGGAGGAGACTATGGCTCACTTACAAGCTCATGCTGTCAAGCAAATCACTGAGATTGTCAATCGCTACAAAGACGAAAAGACACCACTCATGATGATTCTTGAAAGCATTCAATCGGAATATGGCTACATTCCACTCGAAGTCCAAGAATTAGTATCCGAACTAACTGGCATCCCTGTTGCAGAAATTTATGGCGTTGTCACATTTTATTCCTTCTTTTCACTTACTCCAAAAGGCAAATATGTCATTGGTGTGTGTTTAGGAACTGCCTGTTATGTCAAAGGTTCACAACTAGTCATGGATAAATTCTCTGAACTCTTACACATTAAAGCAGGTCAAACAACCGAAGACGGTTTGTTTACTCTTGACGCCCTTCGTTGTATCGGCGCTTGCGGTATTGCTCCAGCTATTTCAATTAATGGAACAGTTTATCCAAAAGTTGACCCTGGCAAAGTTAAAGGAATTATTGATTCTTATCGCAAATTAGAAGAGGAGGCAAAATAATGGAAAAGATTACAACCGAAAAGCAATTAGTTGAAAAAATCGAACATTGCGGAAGCTGCCTCAAAGACAAATTTGCTGGTAAAGATGGTAAAAAACATTTAGTTGTCTGCGGTGGAACCGGATGTATTTCATCACATTCAGACGAAATTCTTGAAAGACTTGAAACTCTTATCAAAGAAAGACACCTTGAAGATATTGTTACAGTTAACCGTGTTGGTTGCTTCGGCTTTTGCTCTCAAGGTCCATTCGTCAAAGTATTCCCAGAAGACAGATTATATCGTGCAGTTAAAGTAAGCGATGCAGAAAGAATCATTGAAGAAGACGTCGTCAATGGTCGTTGCATCGAAGATTTACTTTATGTCGATCCAAGCACAAAAGAAAAAGTTGAACGTCAAGATGATATCAACTTCTATAAAAAACAAATTCGTATCGCCTTAAACGGCTGTTCAATGATCAATCCAGAAGATATCGAAGAAGCATTCGGTAATGGAGCCTTTAAAGGATTGATGAGAGCCTTAAAGATGAGCCAACAGGAAGTCGTTGACGAAGTCTTAAAGAGTGGCTTGCGTGGAAGAGGCGGTGCCGGCTTCCCAACTGGAAGAAAATGGCAATTCGCTTTAAATCAAAATAGTGCTGAAAAATACGTCATTTGTAATGGCGATGAAGGCGATCCAGGTGCATTCATGGACCGTTCAATTCTTGAAGGTAACCCAGTTGGTGTTATCGAAGGTATGATGATTGCAGGTTACGCAATCGGGGCACACGATGGTTATTTCTACGTTCGTGCTGAATATCCAATTGCTGTCGCTCGTTTAAGAAAAGCTATTGAAGATCTTGAAAAAGTCGGTTTATTAGGCGATAACATCTTCGGAAGCGGATTCTCATTTAGATGCCATATTCGTTTAGGCGCTGGTGCCTTCGTCTGTGGTGAAGAAACTGCTCTTTTAAATTCAATCGAAGGAAAACGTGGCATGCCACGTCCTCGTCCACCATTCCCTGCTGTTAAGGGTTTATGGGGTAAACCATCAATTATTAATAACGTTGAAACATTAGCAGATGTTTCTTGGATCTTACGTGAAGGTGCTGATAAATTTGCAAGCATCGGTACTCAAGGTTCCAAAGGAACAAAAGTTTTTGCTCTCGGTGGTAAAGTTAATAATGTTGGTCTTGTTGAAGTCCCAATGGGCACAACATTAAGAGAACTTATCTTTGATATCGGCGGTGGTATTCCAAATGGCAAAAAGTTCAAAGCCATTCAAACTGGTGGTCCATCCGGTGGTTGCTTAACAGAAAAAGACTTAGATGTTGAAATCGATTTCGATACATTAGTAGCCCGTGGTTCTATGATGGGTTCTGGTGGTGCAATCGTTATGGATGAAGACAACTGTATGGTTGACGTCGCAAAATTCTATATGGAATTTATTTGTGATGAATCATGTGGTAAATGTTCTCCATGCCGTATTGGTACAAAACGTTTACTTGAAATTCTTACAAAGATTACCAAAGGATTTGGCACACCAGCTGATCTTGAAGACTTACAAGAATTAGCAGAAGCAACTAAATCAAATTCATTATGTGCTTTAGGTCAAACTGCTGCTAACCCAGTCTTATCAACAATGAAAAACTTCCCAGAAGAATATAAAGCTCACGTCGTTGATCATGTCTGTCCTGCTCACGTCTGTAAAGCTATGCTTACATATGTTATTGATCCAGACAAATGTAAAAAATGTTCACTTTGTGCCCGTAATTGTCCGGTCAACGCGATTAGTGGTGAAGTTGGAAAAACAGTTTTTTCAATTGATAAAACAAAATGTATTAAATGCGGCCTTTGCTTAAGCAATTGTCGCTTCAATGCAGTTTATAAAAAATAAGGAGAGGAATGAATATGGCTTTAGTAAATATTAAAATTGAAGGTAAATCATACCAAGTTGAAGATTCATTAACTGTCCTTGAAGCTTGTCGTAAATGTGGATACAACATCCCATCTTTATGTTCATTTATGGATGGAAGATGTTCTCTTGCAAGCTGCCGTGTCTGCTTAGTTGAAGTTAAAGGTGCTCGTGGTCTTGTTGCCTCATGTGCCTATCCTGTTAACGAAGGTATGGAAATTTCTATTTCCTCACCAAAAGCAACAGCGGCTCGTCGCACAAGCGTTGAACTCTTATTGTCAAATCACCAAAAGAATTGTTTACAATGCGAAAAAAATGGCAAATGTGAATTATTAGAAGTTTCCAAAATGGTTGGTGCTCGCAATGGAAAATATCTCGGCGTTCAAACCAAAGCTACTTTAGATGAAGTTGCTCCAGGCCTTGTTAGAAATACTGGAAAATGTATTCTCTGCGGTCGTTGTATCGAAACTTGCAAACAATTACAAGGTATTGGTATTCTCGGCTTTGAAAATCGTGGTTTTAAAACAATAGTTTCGCCAGCTCAAAACCGTTCATTTGCCGATAGCCCATGTATGCAATGTGGTCAATGTGTTCTCGTTTGCCCAACTGGTGCTTTAATGGAACACAGCGAAATCGACAAAGTCGATCAAGCATTTAAAGATGGCAAATTCGTTGTTTGCCAAGTCGCTCCTGCTGTTCGCGCTGCTATTGCCGAAGAATTCGGTGAAAAGATTGGCACAAACGGAACTGGCAAAATGATTGCAGCATTGCATCGTTTAGGTTTCAATCGTGTCTTTGACGTCAACTTTGGTGCTGACTTAACAATCATGGAAGAAGGAAACGAACTCATTCATCGTATTAAAAATGGTGGAGTTCTTCCACAAATCACTTCCTGCTCCCCAGGTTGGATTAATTATATGGAATATTATTACAGTGATATTATTCCACATATCTCAACTTGTAAATCACCTCACACAATGCAAGGCGCTATTACAAAATCATATTTTGCTGAAACTCATAATATCGATCCAAAAGATATTTATGTTGTTTCAATTATGCCTTGTACTGCTAAAAAATACGAAAAATCACGAAAAGAAATGGAAGTTAATGGCGTTCGCGATGTCGATGCAGTCTTAACTACCCGTGAAATTGCTCGTATGATCAAACGTGTTGGTATCAACTGGAATAAACTTCCTGAAGATGAACAATTTGATCAAGATTTATTAGGTCAATATAGCGGTGCTGGTGTTATATTTGGTGTTACAGGTGGTGTTATGGAAGCTGCCCTTCGTACTGCTTATAACGTATTAACTGGTAAAGAATATGGTCCTATTGTCTTTGACAACGTCCGTGGACTTGCTGGCGTTCGTGAAGCAAGCGTTGATGTTGATGGAACAATCTTAAAAGTTGCTATCGCTTCTGGTATGGCCAATGCCAAAATCTTACTTGATGAAGTTAGAAATGGTACATCTCCATATGCATTTATTGAAATCATGGGTTGTCCAGGTGGCTGTATCAATGGTGGTGGTCAACCATATGTCAAACCAATTTTCCTTCCAAATGAAGATGATAATATCTTAGAAACATATAAACAAAAACGCGCGAGTGTTTTGTATAGTGAAGATGAAAGACAAGTCGTTCGTCAATCACATAACAATCCTGATATTATTGCTTTATATAAGAATTATCTTGGTCATCCACTTAGTGAACGCGCTGAAGAATTACTTCACACTCACTATGAAGCGCATCGCGAGAGATTCCCAAATAAAAAATAATATAATTTATGCAAATTAGCTTGTACTTTGTACAAGCTTTTTTGTTTGTAAAAAAATGAAAACGCTTTTATTAATAAATCAGTATAAAAATATTGATATATCTAATAATGCGTGATATAGTTATTTCAGTAAAAAAATACGGATATGGAAAAGATTTCAAAAAGACAACTCGAAAGATTACCGCTTTATCTCAAGTATCTATATTCATTAGACGATACATCGATAGATAACGTATCTGCTCCAATGATTGCTTCAGCACTTGGCCTATCTACTGAACAAGTTCGTAAAGATATTCAACTCATCAGCTCAAGCAATGGAAAACCTAAGCAAGGAAGAAACGTTAAAGAATTGATTGAAGATCTTGTTAGTTTCTTAGGTTATAACGAACATGATGACGCGGTAGTAATTGGTGTTGGTCATCTTGGCCAGGCGTTTATGAATTACAAAGGATTTGATAAATTCGGATTAAATATCGTTGCCGGATTCGATGTTGATTCTAAATTGATTGGAACATCAATTAATAACAAAAAAATATATGATTTATATCAACTCGATTCAATAATTCATGAACTTGGTGTGAAAATCGCCATCCTAACCGTTCCAAGCGAAGTATCGCAAGTCGTGACAAATCGCTTGGTTAATGCCGGAATTAAGGCAATATGGAACTTTGTTCCAACCCACTTAGATGTTAGTGAGGATATCGTTGTTGAAAATGTGAACTTAGCTAGTTCACTTGCTATCCTCTCACATAAATTAAAAAAGATTGATTAAAAAAAGGAGATTGTTATGGAAAACAAAGAAAATGTTATCGATCCAATCAAAGAAGTTGATGAACTCGTTAAAAAAGCTCAAGTCGCTTTAGACGAATTCTTAAACTTAAATCAAGAACAAGTTGACCACATTGTTGCCAAATGTTCTGTCGCTGGTCTTGATCATCATGGCTCATTAGCAAAAGCTGCTATTGAAGAAACAAAACGTGGTGTATTTGAAGACAAAGCCACTAAAAACTTATTCGCTTGTGAATATGTTGTTAACAATATGAGACACCTTAAAACCGTTGGTGTTATTTCTGAAGACCCAGTTACAGGAATCACAGAAATTGCCGATCCAATCGGCGTTGTTGCTGGTATTACTCCAGTTACAAACCCAACATCAACAGTTATTTTCAAATCCTTGATCTGCTTAAAGACAAGAAACCCAATCATCTTCGCCTTCCATCCAAGTGCGCAAGAATGTTCAAAATTAGCTGCTCAAGTCATTCTTGAAGCTGCTGTTAAAGCTGGTGCACCAAAGAACTGCATTCAATGGATTGAACATCCATCAATGGACGCAACAAGTGCTCTTATGAATCATCCTGGTGTTGCAACAATTCTTGCAACTGGTGGTAACGCCATGGTTAAAGCTGCTTATAGCTGCGGTAAACCTGCAATGGGTGTTGGTGCTGGTAATGTTCCTGCCTATATGAATAAATCATGCAACGTTGAACAAGCAGTTAATGATATCGTTTTATCAAAATCATTTGATAATGGTATGATCTGTGCTTCAGAACAAGCTGTCATTATCGATAAAGAAATTTATACAGAAGCTATTGATTTGTTTAAACGCTTCAAAGTCTATTTCCTCAATAAAGAAGAAAAAATCAAACTTTCTAGATATATGTTTGGTTATGCCGAAGGCGATAAAGATGTTGAACTTGCAAAATTAAATCCAAACGTTGTTGGTAAAAGTGCTCACTGGATTGCTGAACAAGCAGGTATTGAAGTTCCAGTTGACACATCAATTCTCGGTGTTGTTTGTAAAGAAGTTGGACCAAAAGAACCACTTAGCCGTGAAAAATTATCACCAGTTCTCGCTTTCTTTAAATCAGAAAATGAAAAAGTTGGTTTTGATCTTGCTGAAAAGATGGTTTCCTTCAATGGTTTAGGTCATAGTGCCGCGATCCACTGCAAAGAACAAAAAATGGCTGATGATTTCGGTGAACTTGTCAAAGCCATGCGTATCATTTGGAATTCTCCATCCACATTTGGTGGTATTGGTAATGTTTATAACTCATTCCTCCCAAGCTTAACACTTGGCTGTGGTAGTTATGGTAAAAACTCAATTGGCGGTAACGTCAGTGCCGTCAACTTATTAAACGTCAAGAAAGTTGGCAAAAGGAGAAATACAGTGCAATGGTTTAAAGTTCCTCGAAAAATTTATTTTGAGAGAAATTCAATTCAATATTTACAATCCTGCAAGGATATGAACAAAGCTTTCATTGTCACCGATACTTCAATGGTGCAATTCGGCTTCTTAGCAAAAATTACAGAACAACTCAATTTACGTCGTAACAAAGTTACAATGCAACTCTTCTGCGATGTCGAACCAGATCCAGATATTGAAACAATCAGAAAAGGTACCGACATGATGAAAGTATTTGAACCAGATACAATCATCGCTCTCGGTGGTGGTTCTGTTATGGACGCTGCTAAAGGTATGTGGTTGTTCTATGAACATCCAGAAGTTAATTTCGATGACTTGAAACAAAAATTCATGGATATCAGAAAACGTGCCTTTAAATATCCAGAACTCGGAAGCAAATCAAAACTCATTTGTATTCCAACAACTTCTGGTACAGGTAGTGAAGTTACTCCATTTGCGGTTATTTCTGATAAGAAAAACAACAAGAAATATCCACTTGCTGACTATTCACTTACTCCAACAATCGCAATTATCGATCCAGAATTTACAACATTCCTTCCAGCAAGAGCAACTGCTATGACTGGTTTAGATGTTCTCACTCACGCAATCGAAGCTTATGTTTCAGTCATGGCTAACGATTATACTGATGGTTTAGCTCTTAAAGCTATCCAATTAGTGTTCAAATATCTTCCACGTGCTGTCAAAGATGGATCACACGATTTAGAAGCTCGTGAAAAAATGCACAACGCTGCCACAATTGCAGGTATGGCATTTGCTAACGCCTTCTTAGGTATGACTCACTCAATGGCGCATAAAGTTGGTGCTGAATTCCACGCTGTCCACGGACTTGCTTGCGGTATTCTTCTTCCATTTGTAATTCGCTATAATGGTGAAGTTCCAACCAAATTAGCTGTTTGGCCAAAATATAATACCTATTGTGCTGATAAAAAATATCAAGAAATCGCTCAATTATTAGGCTTAAAAGCCTCGACACCAGAAGAAGGTGTTAAATCACTTGCAAAAGCTTGTAATGATTTAGGTAAAGAATGCGGACTTGATATGTCATTCAAATCACTTGGTGTTGATGAAAAAGAATGGAACGACCATGTTGAACATATGGCGTTTATGGCTTATGAAGATCAATGTTCACCAGCCAACCCACGTGTCCCACTTGTTGAAGACATGGTTAAAATTCTTAAAGCCGCTTATAACGGTTATCAAGACTAATCAACAATTAAGGAAATCTTCTAATAGGTTTCCTTTTTTGTTTGCAAGTGTTATCATATGTGCAACTTAAAGAAAGGATATTGATTTATGAAACAATTTTCTATCCTAACTTTAAATATCGCGATTTAATCGCGTTACATATTAAAAGGTCACCTTATAGGTGACCTATTTTTTATTAAATAGCTTCGGCGGTAAGAATTAATTCACCAGCAGATTCAAGGCTATCTCCTGTCGAAGAAAATTTTGCATTACCAACCGCATTAATCGCGCTTAATACTAAAGGATCACTTATTGAATCAATAAAATCGATGGTAATTGTTCTGTTTGTTTTATTGAAACTAAAATTTGAATCATTGTCTAAGGCGGCTTCAACAAGATCAAACATCAAGCCTTTAAAGTCGTCGCTAGCAACTTCTTCTCCATAATAAATTTCATTTAAATCATAAGTTACTTTATAGTTTTCAAAAGATAAATATTTTGCGTCGATACAAACATATGTATCTAATCCATTAATGGCAATATCAACCACTAATTTAATATGATCTTTAATAATGTTGCCATAAAAATTCGTAATAGTGAATGAATTGATTTTTTGTTTGCATTCATTGTTAACTTTTACATATTTTTCAAGCAAGAAATTATTGCCGATAATATTGCTGGAATTAAGAACTAAGTTCAAATCATCTTCGCTTACTCGACCGATTTCATGAGTCGTAGCAATTTTTGTGGGGTCAACGTTCGCGCGAAGTTTTTCTACCAATGTTTGCTCTGGAACAATGATTTTATGTTCTTCTTTATCGGTTTCGTTAGTAAAAACACCTTTATATGTTGTTGGATCTACAATTGAATATGGTTCAGCTTTAAGTGTATTGATTACTTCAGTTGTGAATTTATCTTTAAAAGTAGAATCAGCTTTTTCATAGCCATATAACATATAGTTATAGACGTTATTAACATCTTCATGAACAAAGACATTATCATTGATCAATTGTTCGCTTAATGCTTCATAATTTTCCCATAAAACATCATTTTCTTTCTCTTTTGTTAAGAAATCATTATTTGTAGTTAAGCTTTCTAAATCAATAACTCCGACAAGTCCACTTTTGGCGAATTTTGCACTGAAAAGATTGCGAGCAAAAAATTCTGCCATAATGCCAGCATATAAATCATTTTGATTGCTCACAAATGAAGATATATCAGCAGGAATCTTTTCTTTGTAATAAATGATTTTTCTTTGGCTCATATCGACTTCAAAAGAAAGACCAATGCCGTCAAATAGACCTAATATAAATTCATCACTTGTAAAATCAGGAAGATATTTTTGAAGCAAATCATATAAGCCGCCTAAACGGCCAACTTTAATATCAGAAACATTAAAGACAATTGCTTCTTTATCGTTGATTATTTCGTTTGCTAAAGTGGTGACAATTTTGATTCTTGTCTTAAATAAATTTTTTAAATTTATATCGATAACAAAATTATAATTTGATTCAGTTGTTTCAAGATAAAGGTTTGTAAATATGTCTTTGAGTTCAACTGGAAGAGCATCACTGATGGTAGTGAATTTCATATACAAAAGTTCGTTAAAGATATTGCTAGATATGTTCAAATTAATCTTTTTTGTAGTTTTTGTATTATCTAATGCATCAACCGCGGAATAATAGGTCGCATTGTTAACATCAAATTCTTCATCATGGACAAAAGTTGTTGTTTTATTATCATATAAAAATCCATACACCAATGCGATTGGAGTGGCCACTAACAAGGTTACAGTGACAAGAGGAATTATCCATTTGCGATGTTTTCTTTTCTTTTTTGTACTTGAAATCTTATCGATTTCGACATTTTTTACATTTTTACTTTCGTCCATAATTTCACCTTAAAAATTTATCTAACTATATTATAAGAAATGTGATATATTTTTAATAATGAAAAAAACAAAAATTATCAAAATTAACAATATCTTCTTAGCCGCAGCCATTGCGATTGATGATAAATATCTTTTGATTAGAAATCGCGATCCAGAAATATTTGAAAAATATGGATGCTATTTTCCTGGCTGCCAAAACAATTCATCATACGATAAAAAAGCTTATTTAAAAGAACAAATCAAACTTAAATATGGCATGTATATCAACGTTGATGATTTTGTTGGTGATGTTATCACAAAAGACCACAACGGAAGACATGCATGTTTATATTTATATAAATGTTCATTTGCAAGATCGCCTTCTTTTGAAAATATGACTGCTAAAGCCGGACTTATTTCCATCAAAGATTTTGATAAAATTCATTTTGATGAAGCCGATGGTATAATTGCCAAAAAATTACAATTATTCGATAAAGTATATTCAAAGCGATTTGTTCCTTTCTTATCTCGTTCTCCAGAAGAGACAAAGAAAATCAAAGTTTTAGCGGGTTGTTTAAATTATTTTAAAGAATATGTCGCTAATCAAGATATGCTCGATTTCTCTTCATTGTTAAAAACTAATGCGACATATGAAGAAATCTATAAAGCCTTTAATTGGATTTGTAGTCGGGCTAATATCGATATCAATGAATACATTAAAAATATCGAAAGAAAAGGTGGAATCAAATAAGGTAGTTATCCACCTTTTTGTTTGAAATTTTTTTAAACGATTTTAAATAGAGTTATTAAATATTTCATATATAATAGAAAAGGAAATTATTTTTAGGAAAACAAAAATGACTAAATTTGCTAAATCTCATGAAGTTACAACAATAAGTGTTTATCGTTCATTAGAGGATGATAAGCCTTTTAAAGATCAAGTTGCACAAAAACTTGCCCCATATTTTAAACGAGGATTTGTCAAAATCGATAAAGTCAGTTCACCTTTTGGTGATGATTCTTTAAACAAACAATATCGCCCAGAGAGAAGAACTGAATATTATTCATCTTTAACAAGCGTCGATAAATTTGAAATCACTTTATCTTGCCCATATAGTGAAGAAGAATTAGATGCGTTAAAAAAGTGGGAAAAAGATTATAATCTCGCCTGTCTTTTAGTCGATGGTGGGACATCATTTGCCAAAGCAATATTTTTAACTATTTTAGGCCTTTTTGTTATGGTTGGATCGTTTATCTTTTCATATTTATATCGCCCTTTTTCTAATGAAGACTTAATTAATACGATTATTGCATTAGCAACATTTGGCATCGGTTTTATATTTTTGCTTATCGGTTTAATTAGTTTTGCTAAACCAAGCAAAAATAAAAAGCGTTATGGTGCGCTTGATAAAGAGCTTAGCAAAAGTGAACTTAAAGAAAAAAGAAAGACCGCTAAAGAAGATGAACTTCGTCTTCATAGCGAAATCCCATTTTTCTTCAAGATGATGGAAAGCAAAAAAATGTTTGAAATTGACGATTATTTAGATGGTATTGAAATCAATAATTTGATTATTGATCAAAGAATACGAGTCTCAACACGTTAATTTGTTTTATTGACAAATTGTAGTAAAATAAACATATATAAAGCGAAAGGCTATTCAAGTTATGAAAAATTCATTTAAAAAATCTATCCTTTTACCGTTTGTGTCACTCCTTATCGTTGGCGGACTTGCCTCTTGTGATAATGCTGGCGGTGGCGGCAATAGTGTCGATGACTATGGAATATCTACAAAACTAAGTGGTCCAAAACTCATCAACGAACTTCACGCCAAAATGATGAGAGATCATAGAACATATGTTAGATACGCTCAATACTCAAATTACACCAAGGCATCAACTAGCCCAAGAAGTATTGATCAAAGCGCAACTGACTCAGACAAAAACGTCATGTTCTATAGCGGTAAATTAGTTTCCAAATCTACCAGTTATACTCGTGAACACGTTTGGGCTTGTGCAAACTCTAATGGTTTATACACTCATAATTCCGCAGATGGAGACCATTATGTTGATTCTGGCGCATATTATGGTGCTGGTTCTGATTTATATTCAATTAGACCATGTGAGTACAATGTCAACGAAAAACGCGGCAATGGAAAATTCTATGAATTCCGCGACGATGAAACAAAATATGCAATTTATGAAAACTCTACCACTTTAGCGTTTTATAGCGATAGAGAAGAAGACTTCGGTCAAAAAATTGAACCAACCGATCAATTTAAAGGTGATATTGTTCGCATTCTTTATTACACATATATCCACTATTCCAGTATTGGCGATAATTCTGGCTATGCAGAAGCTTCACGCATCTTAGGTCGACTTGACTTAGGTGATGTCTTCAATGGCACATATACAAAAACTGAAATTTATCGTTTGATGCTTAAATGGAACGAACTTGATCCAGTTGATGATACCGAAAGATTAAGAAACGATACAATCGAACAAATTCAAGGAAATCGCAATCCATTTGTCGATCATCCAGAATATATGGCTCGTTGCTTCGATCTTGACGAATAATTGATAATTTCAAAATATAAGCGCACAAGAAAAATGCGCTTATATTTTTTATTATAATAAAACTGTGCTATAATTCGTCGTATGGAAAAGAAATATAAAGTTGGATTAATTTCTCTTGGCTGTGCCAAAAATCTCGTCGATAGCGAGATGATTTTAGGCATGCTTAATTCCTCGAATTTTGAAGTAGTTAATTCAATTGAAAAAAGCGATGTCATCATTGTTAATACATGTGGTTTTATCGAAGATAGCAAAAAAGAATCGATTGAAAATATATTAGATGTTATTTCCTATAACAAAGTCACAGTGGTGACAGGATGTCTTGTTGAACGATATAAAGATGAATTAAAAGAAGCGATACCTGAAGTTGATTTATGGGTCGCAATAAAAGATTATCCTCATTTTAATGAAATGCTTATGGCGTTATTAAAACAAAGTGTTGAAGTAAATCAAATCAATCCTTTTGTCAGAATGCTTAGCACCCCACCTTATATGGCTTATCTTCGCATAAGCGAAGGTTGCAACAATTGCTGCTCTTATTGCGCAATCCCACTTATTAGAGGAAGATTTAGATCAAGACCATTTGATGATGTTATTTTAGAAGCAAATATGCTTGCAAAAGAAGGTATCAAAGAATTAGTGGTTATTAGCCAAGATACAACTCGTTATGGCAGTGATTTAAAAGATGATATCAATATTGTCACTTTACTAAAAGAACTTGTTAAAATTCCTGGTTTTATATCGATTAGATTGCTCTATCTTTATCCTGACGAAATAAGTGAAGAACTTATTGATTTTATCAAAGATAATAAGATCATCGCTCCATATTTTGATATTCCTTTCCAACATTCATCAGATAAAATCCTAAAAGCGATGAATCGCAGAGGAACAAATGCGGATTATCAACAACTAATTGATCTTATTAGAAAAAAGATTCCACATGCGATTATTCGCACGACTTATATTGTTGGCTTCCCTGGTGAAACAGATGATGATTTTGTTAATCTAGTTGCTTTTACTAGAAAAAACCATTTTGATCATATGGGTGCATTTAAATATTCTCGTGAAGAAGGTACAACATCATTTGATATGGATAATCAAGTTGATGAAGCATTGAAAACAGGTCGTTTGAATAAGATTATGGATGTTCAAAAAAAGATATCTTACGAAAACAATAAAACCCATATCGGTGAAATAATGGAAGGTATTGTCATCGGCTTTAACCCTAGCAATAATACATATTCTCTTAGGAGTTATTGGAACGCTCCAGATGATATTGATGGGACAATTACATTTACAAGTGAAAACAAAGTCGATATTGGTGATGTTGTAAAAGTCAAAATCACAAATGCATTTGTTTATGATTTATATGGAACATTAGTTAATTAGTATTTGATATTTATTATTGTATTTAATATAATTAACTCATCGCCTCCATAGTTAAGTGGCATAACGGATCCATGGTAAGGATTAATTCGTAGTTCGATTCTGCGTGGAGGCACCATTCATATGAAATTACCCCAATTTATTGGACCGAAAATGGTACAATAAAATGGGGTTTTATTATTAATAAAAAAAGATAATAGCAAACAACATCCTTGTAAATTTTGTTAAAACATAAGTAAGTGTTAATATGTGAACGTTAATGTTTTACAGGTAATAAAAAATCGAACCAACGAAAAGTTCGAATTATATAATATTCCCAGGAATTAATGAAGGTGATGTGAACATAATAAATTGTCCTTCCAATATATAATTTAGTCCAAGATTATGTCTGCATCTCTTTTTGGTTTAAAGTTAGAATACCGCTATCACTACATTTATTACTGAGAAAAAAATACGAATTATTGATGACAATTACAAAAGTTTTAGCTGAAATAATATTTTTTTAACTTTTTTAAAAAAGGGAGTAAAGGAAGAAGAATAAAGAGATAAGAGGAGAAGGATTATAGAATAAGAAGTATAAAGTTTTACAGAGCTTAGCTCTATCAGAGTAAAGCGAAAAGAAGATAGATTCGTGGGTTACGATTTTGCCACAATTGTATTTTATTACAAGACTGTTTTTATTTTTTATTTTTTCGTAAACTATAATTAGCAAATCGTTTCATATCATTTACCTCCTTTCTGGGTTAGGAGGGGTTTAGAATTTAACTTCTTGATCCCTCCTCAACCTAAGTAAAGTGGAGGTGCGTGTAAAACAATTTCTTGAAGAGGAGTGTGCCAAAAAGCGATATAACGAACCTATGGATTATTTAGCAAAGTATTTGTCGTCTAATGATAAAATTGATATTAACTCAAGCGATCTTTATTATTTCGTTAACTATTATCAATGGAATAAAGTGAAAGATCTTCCTAAGACAGATAGGAAATATTTGAATACTACTCGAATTTTAAATTTCAAAAAAGGCTATAAAGATTGTTACGGCTATTTTGCGAAGTGTTTCATTTCTCATATCAAAGATTTTGGTAACGAAGAGTGGATTCTCTGTTCAGTACCTGGGCACGCTCAGACATCAGCGTCTCCGAATCACATGGATAACTTCTTTAAGTTTTTATATCTTCCAAATAATATGCACCCAACAATTGGTTTGATAATTAGAGAAAAGGTTATGCTTGAGAAGCACGGAGCAAATTATGGAAAAAGAACTGTTCAAAAAGATATAGATTCTTTTAAGATAGGCAATACTAGAAATATACAAGGACAAAATATTATAATATTTGATGACATAACAACTAGTGGTTGTTCCTTGGTGGCTTCAAGGCAATTTCTAATGGATAGGGGAGCAAAAAAAGTTGTTTGCATAGCTTTGGGAAAAACGGTGGAGGATTACGATTACTATGAAGATTTCCTGTTCTGAATTTGTTCTTGCGTTATCCAACATGAAACGTTGGGGACCTGCAAAAGTGGCTGATTATGTTGCCAGACATGGTTTTGATTTGGATATGTGTATTAACTTTTTGGAATTTGAGCTTGGGCCTGAATGCATGAATGAATTCCAATGGAGTTTGGAAGCTGCCAGGGAAGATCTAAAATGTAATGAAGCTAAGCACATCAAATCAATCAGTTTATTTGATGAAAGATTCCCTAAAAAACTATATGAAGGGAAAGAACCAGTTGTTCATTTGTTTTATTTTGGTGACATCAGTTTACTGGGTAGCAAATGCATTACGGTAATAGGAACAAGACAGCCTGATGAAGATTTTGCAGAAAAGGGATACAAAGCAGCATATTATTTTGCAAAAAAAGGTTACACAATAGTAAGCGGTCTTGCTTTAGGCTGTGATGCTATAGGTCATAAAGCAGCTTTGGATGCTAAAGGAAAAACGATAGCAATTCTCCCTTCTTCTTTGGACAAAGTTATTCCTACCCAACATAGAGATTTAGCCAGAGAAATAGTAAGAAATGGTGGATTAGTAATTAGCGAATACAGTGTTACTTCCACAATGAATAAATTTAATTATCCTCAGAGAGACAGAATTCAAAGTTTGCTTTCTAGTGTTTCTATTGTTATCCAGTCTACGGATAGTGGTGGAACAATGATTGCAGTTAGAAAATCTCTAAAAGAAGGAAAAAAAGTATACGCTATAAAAGGTAATAATCTTTCTTTAATTAAAAATTATTTTGATGCGACTAACGTTGGAGAATTATCAGCGATTGAAGCTGATATTTGATTTGGCATGACCGAGGAAACAAAGAAAAAACTTTATAGATTTTTTGCTAAAGCAAAGGACAATACTATAAAGGTTGCCAAAGTCGTAGCTGCCAAAACATCTGAAGCTTATACCGCAACAAAAAATTACATCGAAGATTCTATAGACGATTACAAAGCAAAAAAAGAATTAAAACGAAAAATTGCTATCGAAGAATATTCAAGCTTTGTAAATAAAACAATTGATAATATTGAAGATGATGATATTAAAGACTTCATTAGGAATTTAGAATCATCGCCTACCCAACTAACGTTTAAAGAGGCAAGAAAGATTAAAGAGACTTTTCCTATTCCTCGAGAACAAAGAGTTCTATGGGCATACTACTGTGTAAAAACCACTAGAAGTGGCGGCTTAGCTGTTACTGATAAAGGTGTTTTTCTAAAAACTATAGTTGATGTTTTCACTGAGAAAGCATTAAAAAAAGAAGTCAGAAAAACATCTGAATTATTTTATTATTCCTGGGTTTTAATGGACACTCTTTCAGAAAAAACCATGAATGAAGAAATCATTACTTCTTTAGGCTATGAAAATATACGATCATTTATCTATGCATGCGAATGCATGAGTAAAAAACAAAGCGAAAGAAAGAATGCTACTATCAAGTATTATTCCTCAAGAGAAATAATTCAAAACGCTGAAGCGTTAATTGCAAGTGGTGTATTTTTACAATCTGATTATATTTTTGCTAGAAATAACGGCTTTGGTAATAATCCTCAAGCTGGTTTTGGACTTTTTGCAGAGCAAGCCAATAATATGGCAGATCTTTCTCTTTTGAGAAATGCAAAAGTAGTAGGTGGAGATAATGCAAAAAATGGTCCAGATAGATTAGTGGATGGCGTTTTTTATCAAACAAAATACTATAGAACTGGAGCAAGAAGCGTTGGTGCAACTTTCGATAATAAAGGTACTGGAAATTACAGATATTGGAATGCCGACGGAACACCTATGAAATTGGAAGTTCCAAAAGGTCAGCGTTATGACGCAGTCCGCACAATGAGAAACAAGATTATCAACGGTAAAGTTAGGACTGAAATTAACGGAAATGAGTATGTTGTCACTGATCCAAATGAAGCAGAGAACATAATTGTTGAAGGTCGTTATTCAATGGACCAAGTTGTTAATATGACCAAAGCAGGGACAATTGAATCACTTGTTTATGATGTAAAAACTGGTGCTGTTGTAACATCGTGTATCTTTGGCATTTCATTTTTGATTAACTCCTATCTCTGCTATCGAAAAACAAAAGATATGAAAGAGTCACTAGTTTCTGGGCTTTTGGCTGGAGGAAAAGTAGGAGCTTTAACACTCGGCACACATGTTCTAATTTCTCAACTCGCAAGGACTAAAACCTTTTCAGGAATAATGACAAAAAGCGTTATTAAATCAGGTGTAGTATCTGCTGCTGTTGGATTTCTAGTTTTTTCAATACCTGAAACTTATAGCTTGGCTATGAAAAAGATTTCATTGGCTCAATACGCTACAAATTTAGCGGTTTTGTCTGCCTCAATAATTGGTGGAGCGGCTGGAGCTTATGCAGGCGGAGTTTTAGGAGCAACTATTGGTGCAGTTGCAGGTGCTGGTGCAGGTAGTGTGCCCATGGCTATTGCAACTGGAACCGGTGGAGTTGCTGGAGGTGTAACAGCTGGTACGCTCGCAGGAGTTGGGGCTTCTAAACTGGTTGACTTCATCTTTGAAGGAGACGATAAGAGATTAGCTAGACTGTTTAACGCTATTTCAATGGTTATGTTTGCGGAATATTTATTAGATGAATCGGAAATCGATGAATTTATTTCAAAAATGAACTCTACTTCTGATAGAGTATTTAAAAAGCTATTCACTGACGCATATGCTTCTAACGAGCAAGAAAATGTTTTCAGATCTTTTTTGGAACCATTATTCAATGAGATAGTGGGAAAAAGAGAAAAATATGCACCTGACACAAACTTAATAACAACAGCAATTAAATAATAAGGAGAATCGATTTATTATTGCTTTGAACCAATTTGACAAATTAAAACTAGAAGGTTTTGGCTTTTCTTCACGCGAGTTGCATGAAGATTCATTAAAATCTTTCAATAAAGCGTGGAAATAAACGAAGATCCTCAAATCTATTATCAAATAGTTTATTGTTATTGTTAATTGAGAGATTATAAGAAAGCTCAAGAGTATGTCCTGAAAGCGATAGATAAAGGTTATGTGCTTATGTTTTATTTACTCGGGTAACAGTTGGCAATTTGGCAAAAGCTAATGATACTCTAAAAATTTTAAATAAAGGGTTGAAAAACACTTATCTTCTGCTTGATCAGCATTATCAAATTGCCTAGGGGTACGCGTTGCACAAAATGGATAAACCTTTCCATTTAGAAGAATTCTTTTGATACGAAAATGTTGAGGGTTTATTATTTGCTAAAAATAGCAGTCTCGCATTATTTGTGCTTGACTCTTTCTCTATATATAGAATAATGAAAAACGAGGAGTTATAAAAATGGATGGTTTTACAAGTTATGAAGGCAACGCTGTAACGTGGGTCATTTATCATGATAAAGGAACAACTTTTGTTCACGCGACTAATGAAGCGATTGCTTTAGCACGTTTTATGGCTAAATATCCTGATTATAAAGTAAGAGATATTAAAAGACGTTAAACATGAAATACGTTTTCTTATTTAGAACGCCAGAATCACGACTAATGCAAGAGTAAATGATTTTAAGACTCGAACTATCAAACACTTTGAATTATCCTCCAAAAATTGGAGGATTTTTTATGAACAGGAATGAATATTTTGAATGTGAGCGTTAATGTTCCAAGGCATTGATGAAGGAAAAATGGATATAATCAATTGTCCTTCCAATATATATTTTAGTTCAAGATTATGTTCGCATCCCCTGATTGCATCGAAGTTATTGACTATAACGCCACTAATCAAATCACTTATAATCTCACCTCTTCAGCCGCTGGAACTGGCGAATTATCATTCGTGATGTCATCTAACCCGCATGCTCAATGGACATTTACCGATTATTTAAA
>JALFFX010000069.1 GCA_022777645.1 Erysipelotrichaceae bacterium | reverse complement strand
ATCAAGGCAATAAACGTTGTAATTGTTTTTGCATAAAAATGTTGCAAAATCATCATAACGCAAAGCATATTCTTCCATGCCAGTAACTAAAACGATGTTGCCGACTGGTTTTTCAACTGTCCAGGCATAACCAAATACTTCGTCACCGAATTTGGTTTTCATTGAGATTTTTTCTCTTTTCATAAAAAAGCCTCCTAATTTAATCCATTCGGATTTTTCTTTTGCCAATTCCAAGAATCTCTACAAGCATCATATATATTATATTTCGCTTTAAAACCAATTTCATTAAATGCTTTATCACTAGAAGCAAAACATTGACTGACGTCCCCTGCTCTGCGTGGGGCAATTACATAAGGAATATCAACATTATTAGCTTCTTTAAAAGCGTTAACTAATTCAAGCACACTTGTGCCAACTCCAGTGCCAAGATTATAAATGACAAGTCCAGGATTTTGTTCTAATTTTTTGATTGTTAAAACATGGCCAAGGGCTAAATCAACAACATGGATATAGTCACGAATACATGTGCCATCACGAGTGTCATAATCATTACCAAACACTGATAATTGTTTAAGCTTTCCAATAGCGACTTGGCTAATATAAGGCATTAAATTATTAGGAATTCCTTTTGGGTCTTCGCCAATTAAACCGCTTGGATGAGCTCCAATCGGATTAAAATATCTAAGCAAAGCGATATTCATGTCTTTATCTGCTTTTTGAACATCAATTAATATTCTTTCAATGAAGGCTTTTGTTGTACCATATGGATTTGTCGTTTCTCCTACTGGATCATCTTCCACAATTGGGACATGTTTTGGGGTGCCATAAACTGTGGCAGATGATGAAAAAATCAAATTTTTAACATTGTGATTTTTCATCACTTTTAAAAGTGAAAGGGTGGAGACTAAATTATTGTCATAATACATAAGTGGTTTTTCTACCGATTCTCCAACTGCTTTTAATCCAGCGAAATGAATAACGGCAAAAATATCATTTTCAGAAAATATTTTTTCTAATTTTTC
This sequence comes from Erysipelotrichaceae bacterium, assembly GCA_022777645.1. Classification (GTDB taxonomy): domain Bacteria; phylum Bacillota_I; class Bacilli_A; order RFN20; family CAG-826; genus Fiminaster. The sequence continues at coordinate 11,273 of JALFFX010000069.1, read as the reverse complement.
TTCATCTCGAACATCTTCAATATATGTTTTTGGACGATGATGAGATATTAATTCAATGCGGTTAAGAGCCTCTATTTTTGAATTGGAAAGATTATCGATAATAATTGGTTCATAATCATTCTCAAGCAAAGAGATGACGCAGTGGGAACCAATATAACCAAGTCCACCGGTGACAAGAATTTTCTTTTTCATTGTTTTTACCTTCTTTCAAGTTCTTCAGTGACAAGTTCGGTTGTGAGTTTTGGATTAACTCGACCTTTTGATTTTTTCATGACTTGTCCAACAAGGAAACCAAGGGCTCTGCCTTTGCCTTCTTTATAAGATATGATGGCGTCTTCGTTTTCTGAGAAAACTTCATTGATTAAGTTTTTAACAAAATCGACATCACTAATTTGTGATGAGATGCCAAGTTTTTCTTTAGCCTCTTTAGCAGAGATATCATCTTCAATCATCTTGCTAAATATATTTCTTGCTTGATTGGAATTCACTTCGTTTTTATCAATTAAATTGATAAGATCAGCAAGGTCTTTTGCTTTTAGTTTAAAATCATTAATTTCAATGAAATTCTTATTCAAATAAGAAGCAACATCAACATTTATCCAGTTGGCCGCTAATTTGAAATTATTTGTATATTTAACAACTTCATCAAAATAGGTTGAAACATCTTTGTTAGCTAAAAGAAGAGAAGCATCATATTCGCTTAAATGATAATCTTGTTTATATCGATGTAATTTATCTTCCATGAGTTCTGGACAAGATGCAATTGCGTCTTTGATGAATTCATCACTTAATTTAATTGGAAGAATATTATCTTCTGGGAAATATTTATAATCGACTGCATCGGTTTTAACACGCATGAGGATTGTTTCGTTTTTATCCGAATCATATCGTCTTGTTTCTTGAGCGATCTTTTCACCTGCTAGCAATAATTTTGTTTGTCTTTCAATTTCAAAATCAATCGCTTTTTGAATATAGGAAATAGAGTTGATATTTTTAATTTCAACTTTGGTGCCAAATGTTGTTGTGCCTTTTTCTCTTAATGAGATGTTGACATCGCAACGAAGACTTCCTTCTTCCATTTTGCCATCACTCACATCGGAATAGACAACGATTGAACGAATCTTTTCAACATATTTCATCGCTTCAAGTCCATTTCTCATATCAGGACGCGAAACAATTTCAACAAGTGGGGTGCCTGCTCTATTGTAATTTAATAAGGTGAAATCATTGAAGTGAATTTGTTTACATGTATCTTCTTCAATATGAAGTCTTTCAATTTCAATTTTTCTTGTTTCACCATTGATATCAATTGTTAAATATCCATCGATTCCAATAGGACGGAGATTTTGTGTAATTTGATAGCCTTTTGGTAAATCGCTATAAAAATAATTTTTGCGATCGAAATGTAGTTCGTTATCAATCTTCATATGTAAAGCATTGCTAACTCTAATCGCATAAATAACAGCTTCTTTATTAACGGTTGGAAGGGTGCCAGGAAACGCCATATCAAGTGGCATAATTTGAGTGTTTGGCTCTTTTCCATAAACCGAAGGAGCACTTGAAAACATCTTTGATTTTGTTTTTAATTCAACGTGAATCTCAAGGCCAATAACTGGTTCAAATTCCATAATTATTCACCCTCCTTTTTCGCATAAATGCCTTTTAAATGAGTGTCTTTTTCAATGAAGTTAGCAATATTTAACAATTTGCTTTCTTCAAATGGACGACCACTTATATTCGCATCAAATGGGAGATGACCTTCATAACCAATTGGCAATGAAATTGATGGAAGTCCGGCAAAATTACCAATAACTAAATGGTTGTCCGCGATTAAATATTCGTTTGATAAACGATCAGATTTTTCACCAATTTTTGGCGCAACACTTGGGGCGGCTGGAAGATAAATAAAATCATATTGTTCAAGTATTTTATTTGTTTCTTCAACGATATGTCTTCTATTTCTTTGAGCGCGTAAGAATAAATCGTGTTGATTTTCTTTCATCAAGGCAAATGAACCGAAAACAAAGCGGCGTTTGATGAGTTCACTAAAGCCAATTGTACGAGCATTCGCCATAACTTCTTGATATGTTTTGCCATCGTGATATGGTCCAAATTTAATACCATCAAGATTGGCGTTATTACTTGTCGCTTCAGCACAAGAAATAACAAAATATGTTGGGAAAAGTGATGTTAATAATTCATTATCCATATGGACATAGCCAACTTTAACACCACGATCTTCTAATTTCTTAACACTTTCTAAGAATGTTTTTTTAATTGTTTCGTTAGTGATGCTATCAAAGATTTCTTGAATAATTGCGACTTTATAATCTTTGATATCATCTTCAAGATGTTCTGAATATTTATCAACTTCTTTAAATGAAGATGTTGCATCTTTTTCATCATGTCCTGCTAAAACTTCTAAAGCAAAGGATGCATCTTCAACTGAACGAGTTAAAATACCAACAGTATCTAAAGATGGGGCAAATGGGAATAATCCATAACGAGATATTCTTGACCAGGTTGGTTTAAAACCAACAATGCCACCATAACTTGCTGGTTTTCTTGTTGAGTCTCCAGTATCACTTCCAAGAGCAAAAGGAACAATACCTGCTGTGACAAAAGCAGCACTTCCGCAACTTGAACCACCCATCAAACGTTTTTTATGTTTGCAATATGGGTTATATGTTGTTCCTAAATGTCCACTTGTGCCAGTTCCACCCATTGCGAGTTCATCAAGAGTGACTTTGGCAATTGGAATGGCGTGTTTTTGCTTTAAAAGAGTAACAACTTGAGCGTCATAAACTGGAACATATCCATTTAAGATATTACTGCTTCCAGTAGTAGGGACACCTTTAGTAGAGAAATTGTCTTTAATGGCAATTGGAATGCCCCAAAACATGTTATCTTTTTCTGGTTCGGTTAAAGAAGCAGCCATTTCAAGCGCTTCTTTCTCCATTAAATATTCAATCGCATTGTTATTATCGTTTTTTGCTTCTTCAAGAGCTAATTTAGTTAATTCTAAAGGAGTGATTTCTTTATTAACTAATGCATTATGGAGTTCTCTGATTGATAATTCTTTATAATTTTTGATCATTGGACTACCTTCGGTAGCTTAATTTGGCCACCCGCTTTATGTTGAGCGTTTCTAAGTGCTTCATCACGACTTAATGGTGTTGCGGCAATATCTTCGCGAAGATATGTTACATATACATCAAAAGGAAATGTCATCGGGGCATATTCGTCGATTTTTTTGTTTTCACCAATAACATTCATCTGTTTAACAATGATGTCAAATTCGTTTAACAATGTTTGATATTCTTCATCTGACATATCAAAGAGCAAACGATTGGCAGCATCTTTTAATACTTCAAGGTTATATTCTTTCATATTTGTTATTCTTTCTTTAATAAAGAAATGAATTCCTCCTCGTCCATAATTCTTATCCCAAGTTGTTGAGCTTTATCAAGTTTTGACCCAGCTTCAACACCATAAATAACAATATCAGTCTTTTTAGAAACTGAGCCCGCAACTTTTGCGCCTATATCTTCAAGTAGTTCAGTTGCTTCTTTTCGTCCATATTTAGTAAGTGTTCCGGTTAAAACAATTGTTTTGCCATAGAAAGGTGATGTTTCATCGGTTTTATTAACTCCTAAATAATTAAAGTTGACACCTTTTTCTTTTAATCTTGCAATCAAATCAAGATTATTTTGATTGTGGAAATAATCATACATTGATTGGGCTAATATTGGACCAACGTCTTTAATTTCAAGATATTGTTCAACACTTATGGAAGTAAATGCTTCAAGATTTAAATATTTCTTGGCTAATATTTTAGCCATCTTTTCACCAACTTCTTTGATACCAAGTCCAAACAATAATCTTTCTAATGAGTTATGTTTTGATTGCTCAATGGCGTCAAGCAATTTATCAATAGATTTATCACTCCAACCATCAATGTTTATTATATCGTTACGATATTTATTTAAATCATAGATGGATGTGATATCACTAATAAATTTTTCATTGAAGAATTCTTCAACGACTTTATCACCCATTCCTTCAATGTCCATCGCGTTTCTTGAAGCGAAATGAATCATTCCTTCAATCGCACGAGCAGGACAAGTTGAAGATGTACAGAAATGCATCGCATCTTTTTTCACCAAAGGCGAACCGCATACTGGACAAACATCAATCATCTTGAATTTGATTTCTTCGCCAGTGCGTTTTTCTCTCAAGGCACGAACAACTTCAGGAATGACATCTCCTGCCTTTCTTATCACGATATAATCGCCAATGCGAAGATCTTTATCTTTGACAAAGTCTTCGTTATGAAGCGTCGCTCTTTGGACAGTTGAACCAGCTACTTTTGTTGGTTTTATAACGGCGTTTGGCGTTATTTTTCCAGTGCGACCAACTGTAAAGATAATATCTTCTAATTTTGTTACTACCTCTTCTGGAGGAAATTTATACGCGATTGCCCATTTTGGTGTTTTGGCAGTATATCCAATACGATTGTAATCTTTAATATTATTAACTTTGATAACAATACCATCGATATCATAAGGAAGTGATGGACGTTTCTCAGTATATTCTTTAATGTAATCTAATACTTCATCAATGCCATTACATATTCTACGTTCTTTATTGGTTTTAAAACCAATCGATTCAATATAATCAAGGGCGTCACTATGACGAGTAAATCCTAGTTCATCAGCGTTGACCAAATAATACCAAAATGCTTCAAGTTTTCGTTTTGCCGCAATTGAACTATCTAATTGACGAATTGAGCCAGCAGCAGCATTTCTTGCGTTGGCGAAAAGCGATTCGCCATTTTTTAAACGTTCTTTATTGAGTTCTTCTAATACTTTCTTTGGCATAAAGACTTCGCCACGAACTTCAAAATCACGTTTTTCTTTATCAACTAATGTTGGAATAGATTTAATAGTTATAACGTTATTAGTGACTATTTCTCCTTCTGTTCCATCGCCGCGAGTTGCCGCATAATTAAGTCTTCCACCAACATAATCAAGTGACATTGCCAAGCCATCGATTTTCATCTCACACATATATTCAATTTTTTCAGTGTGAACGATTTCTCTTACTCTTTCATCGAAATCGCGTAAATCTTTTTCATCAAAAGCATTAGCAAGTGAAAGCATCATTCTTTTGTGTTTGATCTTTTCAAAATTTGATAAAACTTTTCCACCTACTCTTTGGGTCGGGGAAAGAGGACTGATAAGTTCAGGATGGCTTTTCTCAATCGCGATGAGTTCGTTCATCAAACGATCATATTCACTATCAGGAACGCTTGGGTTATCAAGAACGTAATATTCGTAATTATATTGCTCAAGCAATCTGGTTATTTCTAACACTCTTTCTTTTTCGTTCATGCTTTAGCTCCTTCCTCGATGCGATGAAGTTTTGGATGCGTTGAAACAAGATTTTTGCTTCCGCATTCTTCGAAATTGATCTCGATGATTGTATCATCAATAACTTTTGTAACAATTCCTTTTCCAAATTTATCATGATAGGCAATATCTCCAACTTGCCAATCAAATATATTATTTGTGTTTGGAGCGTCATCTTGTTGTATTTGTGAAATAATGTCATCAAATGACACGTTATTATCAGCAAATGGTGAAAATGTATTTTGTTTATAATAGGAATCATTTTTCTTGGCAAGCTTTGCTTCATTTACAAATCTTGATGGAGCACCTTTTGACCCCATAACAAATGAATAACCAGAATTATAAGATATAAATAATTTCTTTTGAGCGCGCGTAAATGCGACATACGCAAGGCGTCTTTCTTCTTCTAAGCCGTCAGGACCGTTTTCTTCAAGAGATCTCGCTGATGGGAAAACGCCTTCAATAAAACTAACAACAAAGATGTAATTATATTCAAGACCTTTTGCAACGTGCACTGTCATCAAGGAAACTTGATCGTTGTTATCAACTTCATCTTGAGCAGATTGCAAAGTTGCGTTTTCTAAATATTCATCAAAAGTCGATGATGGATTTTGTTTTAAGAAAGCAATAATGTTATCAAATAATGCTTTAACGTTTTCTTGGCGTTCTTCTGCTTTATCATCTTCGCTTTGCAAATAATCGTAGTAGCCAATATCACGAATAAAATCATCTAATATTTTTGGATATGCTTCTTCGTTTTCTTTAAGTTTGTTTCTAGTTGCATTTAATTTATTGTTTAAAAGCACAAGTTGAGTTGTGTGACGAGGTTTTAAAGATGTTTCATATTTATCAATATCGCTTATATATTCAAGATAAGATAAACCAAGTTCTTCTTTTTCAGCTTTTAGTAAATCAAGAGAAGTATCACCAAATCCTCTTCTTGGAACATTGACAATTCTTTCAAATGAAATGTCATCTTTGATGTTATAAAGAATACGGAAATAGGCTAAAACATCTTTGATTTCTTTTCTTTGGAAGAATTTTTGTCCACCGAAAACACGATATGGAATTCTTCTTTGCATAAATTCATTTTCAAATGGAAGAGTTAAATATGATGCTCGATATAAAACTGCAATTTTAGAATAATCTACTCCACGATAATGAAGTTCTTCAATCTTATCAGCAATTTTATGAGCTTCTTCTTCACGAGAAAAAGCATTTATCAATTCAACATCTTCACCACCGATATTATTTGTGAATAAATCTTTTGGAACACGTTTCTTGTTGTTGGCAATAAGTTTATTTGCGCAATCTAAAATCTTTTTTGTAGAACGATAATTTTCATTGAGGATGATTGTTTCTGCAAGTGGAAAATCTCTTTGGAAATTAATAATGATATCTTGATTAGCGCCACGCCAGGTATAAATAGTTTGGTCTGGATCACCAACAACATATAATGATGTGCTTGGTTTGAGTAAAAGTTTTATCAATTTGTATTGAACATCATTTGTATCTTGAAATTCATCAACGAGAATATTGCTAATTCTGTTTTGCCATTTTTGTCTCACAAAATCATTTGTCTCTAATATCTCGATTGTTTTAAGAAGCAAGTCATCAAAATCAAGACAATACATTTTTGATTTTCTATTCTCATATTCATGGAAAAATTTCAGTGCTTTTTTATCAGCTTCTGATTTGATATTTTTTGTCGGAATGTCTTCAGGATACATACCGATGCATTTGTAATAGCTAATAAAAGAAATTGTGAAAGAAACAATCGAATCTTTTCTTTTAAAACCATCTTCCACCGCGATATCTTTAATCAATTTTTCTTGATCATCTTCATCCATAATAAGAAAACTATTTGGGAATCCGATGCAATCAATTTCTTGTCTTAAAAAGCGCGCGCAAAAAGAATGGAATGTAGAAACAGAAATGCCTTGTCCTTTGTTATTTAAAAGATTTATTGCTCTAGTTTTCATTTCGCCAGCAACTTTATTTGTAAAAGCGATGGCGACAATTGACCTTGGATCAACTCCCATCTCTCCAACAAGATATGCAAGTCGATATGTGAGAACACGAGTCTTGCCACTTCCTGCTCCAGCGACAACACGAGCATATTGAGCATTGCTAGTGACGGCTTTATATTGATTTTCATTTAATTCTTTTCGGTAATCCATAATACTTTAATGCTTTTATTACTTTGTAATAGTTTAGCATAAGTAAATTAATTACTCAAAGGAATAGTGTCTTTCTAATATTATTTACTCCAACAACATGATTAACTAAAATCGCATTATCAATCTCAATAAGAGTAGGGAATCCACTTATAAAGAAAAAAGATATGTCACTGATACCAATCGTTTTAGTGATATCGTTGCCAAAAACAAATTCCTTTGAATCCTGAACGAAATAAATATCATCATTATTCAAACCATATTCAATAATTTCGTTTTTAATTGAATTACAATTTTGGCATACTAGTGAATAAAAATAGACAAAATATGTGGGTTTTGCCACGGAAAATATATCATTCCACAATAATTTTTGATTGACTATTTCGTCATATTCGTGATTGATAGAAACTTCTTCAGATGATAAAAAAGATTGTTCTGTAGATTCATAAATTGAACAAGAAGATAACAACAAAATAGGAAAAACAAGCATTAATTTTTTCATCGCAATTATTAATAGATGATATTTTTTAGAAAAATTACAAATTATGGGACAATATTATTTATTTTTCATGATATTATAAATTCATGAAAATATTTTCAAAAAGAGAGACTATTTTGCAAAATATGACAACGATGGCATTTTTTGCTGCAATAAACATAATTATTTGCCTTGTTTCATCATATCTTCCATTTCTCTCAATTGTTATTATTTTTGTTTTGCCGCTTGTAAGTGCACTTGTTGAAATATATTGCAAAGACCGTTACTACATAATATATGCAGCATCAAGTCTATTGCTTTCGATGCTTGTCACATTTGATAATTTTCAGACTGCTCTTTTTTATCTTTTTCCTGCTTTAGTAAGTGGGTATTGTTTTGGCTTATGTGCTAAAAAAATAATTCCATCGATTTATTCAATAATATTATCTTCTCTTATTCAAGTCGGATTAACGTATTTATCACTTCCATTAATAAAGCTCATTTATGAAGTGGATATGATCGAGACATTTATTGCCTTTTTCAATGTTCAAGAAACAAACAATTTGTCTTATATAATTCCCTCATTTATATTAACGTTAAGCGTTGCTCAAAATATCTTTACTTACATCATCATCACAATCGAAACTGCGAGATTAAAAAATAAATTCACAAATACTTATTCTGGATTATTAGCAAATTCTTTGTCTTTTGGTGCTGGATTATTATCGATTATATTCGCATTTTTCTTTCCTCCACTTAGCTACTTTTTCTTTTTTATTGCCACCTATTTTACTGCATATGTTGTTTATAAAATTATTGATGAAAAAAATGTTATTTTAATAATATTTTTTATTGTAACAATATTAAGTATTATTTTCGTCAATGCTCTTATTTATAACATGATTGAAAAAAGTCTTTCATTGCTTGTTATTAATTTGATCAATGTCTGTTTTTCATTGATATATTTTGTTTTTGTCTTATTGAAAAGACAACACAAAAAGATAAAATAAATATATGCTCGCTTTTCTTAAAATCGTGTTATTAGGACTTGGGGTGATTGTTCTTTCACCTCTTATTGTTGTAATTGCAGCATTATTTTTTGCCTATTGTTTAATCATCTTTTTAGTGATGATGGTTCATTCAATTATTGTCTTTTTCTCTGGTGGAAAAGTTAATGGCGATTTAAAAGAAGATATCAAAGCTAAAGAAATATTAAAAAGACAAGCATTAGAAAAATTAAACCCTACTCCAGTAGTTAATAATTCCACGAATAATCAATATCAACAAAATATTGGAACAGTGCAAAATATTAATATTCATACTTCGTCTTTGAATATTCCCACAAATCAAAATGGGGGATTAGTAATTCCTACTCTTGATAATCAAAATAATCAATTTATTGATGCAACAAATAATCCTCGAATTGAGCAAAGAGATGTTCAACAAATTGAGCAAACAAGCGAAGAAGAAACGGAAGAAAATAATTTATGATGTACGCCAAATTAGCAGAAAGCGATGTTCGTCTAATAATTGTCTTACTTTTGATTTTTTTGCTTGTTTTTGTGATTTTTGGATATCTTGCCATATTAGTTAAAAAAATCATGCATCTCCAAGGCAATAAAATGGAAGATGTTGTGCATGATGTTATTGTCACTGGAGTTATATTAGATGGAAAATCGTTATTAAAATACGGTATTAAAAAGAATCATCGCTTATTGTTTGTGCAATCTTGGATTCCATTCCTTATCATGTTTGTAGGTTGTTTTGCTATATTCTTATATTGCTTGATAACTGGCAATTGGTCAGTCAATGTTTTTGATATGGAAAAATATGGTGTTTTCACTTTATTCCATAATTTTGATTGGTCAAACATTCCAACCACAAATTTCTTTGGCCTTACCATTATTTCTGATTGGCCAAAAGTAATTTCAGAACCACATTTCTCTGTTGATGCGATTGGTTCATATATTTTCTGTTTCTCAATGCTTATTGGTGGAATTTGGTTCTTAATCGATGTTCAAGCATATGTCGCAAGATTATATCGTTTAATCAAATTATCAAAAACAGTATTTAATAAGTCATTAAAAGATTTCGATCCTAATTCAGTACCAAGAGAAGATATTAAACCTGAATAAATGAACGAGATGTGATACTTGCAGTTCCACCTCGTATGTGATAGAGTTAAGTCTCCATGGCCCTCATGTTATATCAAACGGTTGTCAGCCTATTTGGTTATAACATGAGGTGTTTTATTTTGCAGGAAGCTATTTCAAATCTCACGTGTACTACGCCCGATTTTTATCTTCACTACGTTTCGACAATAAAAAACGACTCAATTGCAGAAGCAAGAGTCGCATTATTTTTATTAGTACCAAGAACCGTAACTATTATTAATTGAAAGCCAATTTGTATAATTTGTGTTGCTACTGTTATATTCAGTTGATTTTGATGCATAACCGCTTTGAGCGGAGAATAAACAAAGTCCACAAGCGCCGCTGGAATCTTTACCAACTTTGTTATAAATAACATAGTTATTTAAAGCAGTGGTTAATGCAGAAATGTTGATGCTATAGGTTGTATTAATCGCAGAAAATACATCATCAGCGTCAAATACATCAAATATATAACCATATTTATCATCATAACCAAATTGTTGAGCAGAACTTACAAGTGAAGATAATTTGGAAGATGATGTTATTTTTGACTTAAGACTTGATGCAACGTTTTCAAACTCGCTATCAAATGTAGAGGCTTTTGATAAATCAAGAACTGATAAAGTTGTATCATTATATCCTCTATATTGACCACCATAAGAATTATAAGTTTCAGCAACTTTATCATAATATGTATCACATATTTTCTTTAATAAGTCAGTGGTATTAACATTAATGTTATTTAGCAAATATCCGACCCATCCATCATAATCCCAGCCTTCACCAGGTTCTGATTCTTGACTCGATACCATGTAATTAAAAAATTGAGAATTAAATGAAGCAACATCAGCAACTGCCATTAAGCATGCATCATAACCAACCCATTCAAATTTTGCTGTTCTTTTAGTTGTATTAAAAGCGTTAGTTAATGCTTTTTTAACTTCGCTGTTTGTCAATGAATCATTGCTATTTTCATCAAAACAAACACCTTGCATTGCCCCACCATGATTCCAGAAAATCAAAGCCATTTTTTCAGCACTGAAATTTTTGATAC
>JALFFX010000068.1 GCA_022777645.1 Erysipelotrichaceae bacterium | reverse complement strand
CTTGTTGAACTATCTTCAGAAGTGGAGATTTCGCTTGTTGTTGATGCAGTTGTGCTATCAGAAGATGAAACATCATTTGAACATCCGCACAATGTAAAACAAGCAATTAATAATGGTACTAATTTCTTTTTCATAGTCGTTTTCCTTTATCTATATTATATAGATTATATCAATATATTCAATTTTGAACTTGTGGATTTTTCGTTCTTTATATAATATATAAGTGTATGTTTAATTATTTTTTGATAATTCAGCAAACATATGTCATAGCATAATTTTTCTATGACAATTTTTGTAATAGATTAAGGAGGCAAAAATGAATAAAAAATTATTAATTCTATTACCTGCAGCTGCGTTATTATTAGCTGGCTGTAACAACAGTTCGGAACCATCAACTTCTACTTCTGAACCATCAACATCAACAACAGTTTCCGAAGACATGAGCAAATACGGAAACAAAGAAAATCCACTCACAATCGCACAATTTTTAGCAAATGTCGATGAATTAGTTGGCAAAAATGATGGTGAATTCTCAAAACACCCATTCTACATTTTAGGTAAGGCCGATGCAAAAGCACTTTGGGCAAGCGGAAGCTACCAACAATTTGATACTTTCTATCTTAAAGATAATGTCACTGATTCAAAAGGCGCAAAAGTTCAAAGAACAGTCGCTGGAACCGGAGTTGAAAAAGCCCCAATTTATCGTAATGACACAGTTTTAGTTACTGGTTACGCTGAATATTATGCAAATGGCTATTCAATTTTCCCTTACGGATCAGGCGATGCTCAAGTTTTATCTGTAACTCGTGGCAAATCAACAGTCACCGTCACAACAGATGCGCATTGTAGTGTTGACCTTATAACTGGCACCAAAACAAACGGCGAAATCTTAAATGTTACCGCAACCGTTGATTCTGGTTATAAAGTTCACAAATTCATGGTCAATAATGTCGAAGTGAAGCCAAGCACATCTTCTGTTTATTCATTCACTGTCGAAGGACCAACCGAAGTAGTTGTTACAACCATCGATGCTTCAATTGTTGAAGAAGCTTTACCAGCTGGAACATATACATATGTTCTTCAAAAATCTAATTCTGGTTTACCAACAGGCGCATCTTCAAGTACTACTGTCGTTGAACACACAATTAAAGAAGAAACCGGAAAATTATATTCACCTTTAGTCGCAACTGCAACAAACGGTGTTTACAATGAAGCAACTTTCAATGAATTCACACTTTTAAAAGGTAAGAGCCTTAAACTTTCAATCAATGGTGCTAAAATTACAAATGTTACATTAGATGCTTATAAATCAGTTGGTTCATTTGTTTATAACGGCGATAAAGTTGATGCTACCAAAAAGGTATCTCCAGTAGCTGGTACTCCAACTGCTAACCAAGATTCAACAGTATTTAGCTATGCAACAAACGATAGCACTGTATTAATTGATTGCCCAAGTGATGCTTCATACAAGCAATCATTCTACACAATTACTCTCACAATTGTTGTTGAATAATTAAAGCTAAAAAAATTAGCACGGTCAATGACCGTGCTTTTTTGTTGAACTTTTATTCAAATTTATCAATTCTAAATTCTAATGTGATACGTTCTCTAAATTCACTTAAAAAGAAAGTACCGTATATATCGATAAATTGTTTTTTCTTTATTTCAATTTCTGGCATATTAAAACCTAATAATTTAGTATTCAAACTTAATTCAGTTGATAAATGTTTACCAAAAGAAACGAAATTAAGCCCTTTAGTTGGAACATTTTTAATCAAAAATTTTGGTTCTTTATTGCCTTGGCCAAATGGTTTAAAAACTTTATAAATATTATAATTATCAAAATTTATATCTTTTAGGTCGATTTCAATATATTTTTCTTGATCGACAAATGGGTATTTTTCACAGAGTTTTATAAATTCATCTTTAAATGAGTCAAAGTCTTCTTCTTTAATTGTCACTCCGGCTGCGCCAGAATGACCACCAAAGGTGACGATTAAATGACTAATTTCTGTTAACGCTTTAAAACAATCAAAACCATTTTTTGAACGCATCGAACCTTTTAACATATTGTTTTCAGTTTTAGTGAATAACATGGTTGGAACGTTGTATTTATTTAATAACTTATTGGCTAAAAGACCTAAAAAGCCTTCTTTAATATTGGTGTTTAAACAAATACCTTTGTCAAAAGAAATGCTTTCTAATTCTTTTGTTGCATCATTTAATAATGCTTTTTTATTTTCGTTAATTTCTTTTATTAAATTCGCTAAAGAAGAGACATTGTTTTTATCATCGCTTGTTAATAGCTCCACCACTTTCATTGCTTGATAATTTTCATAAATTCTTCCAACCGCGTTAATTTTTGGTCCAATTTCCATTGAAAAAGTAGATTCATCTATCAATTTATGGTCTTTTAAACTCTCAAGCTGATAAAAATGATAATTATCAAAATATGATAAAGCAAGACGGACTAAATGGCGATTATAGCCTTTTAGTTCCATACAATCTGTAATAGTTGATAGCCCAGCAAGAGTTAATAAATATGGATCATAATTATTGAGCAATGCTTTGGACACAAGAAGCGCCATAAAGCCGCCTGAGCCAATAATTGGAGAAATATCTGAGACAATTGGGTGAATAATGCCAACTGCATTATTGATTTTATCGCCGATTTCATGATGATCAATTACTATGACATCACTTCCTAATTCATTAGCTTTATCAATCGCTTCATAAGCAGTTATTCCATTATCAACGCAGATGATTAATTTATAATTTGCTTTAGCAATTTTTTCAGCATTCTTTTCATTTAATCCATAACCATCAATATATCGACTTGGGATGATATAGCCGACTTTATAATTAAGTTTTTGAAAAGTTTTAACCATGATCGATGTTGCGCAAATTCCGTCGCAATCATAATCGCCATAAATCATAATTTTTTCTTTATTATTTATGGCTTTATGAATTCTTTCAACTACTTTATCCATGCCTTTAATATTATTAGTATCAGGCAAATCTAAAAGACTTGATGGATTTTTCAATTCGTTATAATCATCAATATCAATATTATAGTAAGTTAATAATTTATCTAAAAAATTCATA
>JALFFX010000070.1 GCA_022777645.1 Erysipelotrichaceae bacterium | reverse complement strand
CAATAAACATTCTTCGTATTTAATTGTTCTTAACGCAAACTGGATTTGCTTAAATGAAGTTGGATAATGAAGCATTTTTAAGGCATCAATTTTATTTAATAAATGATATTTATCTTTAAATTCTTGGGGAATAATATCGATAATATCAGTATTTTTAATCGCTTCAAAAGCGCGATGCACTAAATTGTAAAAAACATGATTTTCAAGTGATGATGGAAGATGATATATCGGTTTTATTTGATTGGCTTTATTGCCTTTATATAACGACGATAAATTGATGACATTGTTTTTAGAATCATATGTTCCAATCAAAGTCGCGCCTTCATCAAGACTAAATATTTTATTTAAATAAGGACGATTATAAGCTTTGATAAAAAATGTATTGCCGTTTTTGCTCGTAAAAAAGAAGCGAGTTAAGGTAATATTTTTAAATTTTTGCACAGTAAAATTGCTTGCTATCTTGCCAAGAATGACCACTCTTTCTTTATCTTTTAAATTGTTTTCTTTGGTTAATGAAAGATCATCATATTTATAAGGAAGATATAATAAAACATCTACATATGAATATACATTAATTTTATTTAAAGCGTTATTAACATTTTTTGATTTACTAAGTTGCATTATTTCAATAAAAAAGGCCATAAAGGCCAAATGATTTTTTATTCAACTCCAACGAAGAAGGAATAAACAGGTTGATCACCTCGACGAATGTCGAATTCAACCCAATCATATTTATTTTCAAAATAGGATTGAATGACTTCCATCTCTTCATCTTTAACATCTTCACCGACAAAAATTGTGACTAAATATGAATTTTCATCAACCATTTTATCGACGAGTTTATATAAGGCGTTCATTTTCTTTTTTTCACAAACGACAATATGTTTATCAAATAAGCCCATGAAATAATCTTTAATAACTTCAATGCCATCAATTGATGTATCTTTAATGGCGTAAGTAATTGAACCAGATTTTAATGCGGCATATGATTCTTTCATCGCTTCAAAATTTTCATCAACGCTTGCATCAGGATTAAAGCTAGTTGAGGCAACAACGCCTTGCGGAATTGTTTTTGTTGGAACAACTTTGACATTGATTTCATCCATTAAAACATCGCTTGCTTGAAGAGCGGCCATAATAATATTGGAATTATTTGGAAGAACAAAAACATTTTTGGCGTGACATTTTCTAATGGCGGAGACAATATCTTCAATGCTTGGATTCATTGTTTGACCACCGGAAACGATTTGATTAACGCCGACGCTTAAAAAATATTCGTCAATACCTTTGCCAGCAGAAACACTAACAAGGCCATATTCTTTTAATGGTTCAGCTTCATTATTGCTTTCTTTTTCATCAGCAGGAAGAGATTCTTCTTCATTTAAATTAGCGATTTTAATTTCTTTAAATTCACCATAGTTTTGCGCATAATTAAAGAAATCAGCAAGATTTTTAACACAAATCTTAACTCTTACGACATCATCGTTTTGTGTAATTTCTAAATTTGCGTCTTGGCTTTTTAATGTTGAAGTAAAGCGCTTAAGAGAAAATGGTTTCTTTTCGTTTTCTTTGCCAAGCAATAATAAAAGTGATAATTGATAACCTTTATTTTCATTGTTAACTGCTTTTTTATTAATACTTGTCACTTCATTTTTTTCAATGAAGACACCATTTAAGGCACTTTCCATGCCTTCAAATATTTTGACAAGACCAGCGCCACCACTATCGACGACACCGACTTCTTTTAAAACTGGTAATAAATCAGGAGTGTGATCAAGAGATTTTTTTGCTTCATCAACGATGAAATGCATTGCTTTTAATAACGATATCTCTTTTTGGGCGTATTCGCTAAAAGCTTCGCTTGTTTGGCGAATAACAGTTAAGATTGTTCCTTCAACAGGACGCATAACCGCTTTATATGCCACAGTTGTGCCATTTGTTAATGCTTCGCTTAAATCGACAACAGTTAAAACGGTTTTACCTTTTAAAGAGGCGGCAAAGCCACGGAAAATTTGAGAGGTAATAACACCGCTATTACCGCGTGCGCCCATCAATAAGCCGCGTGAAAATGTTGAGGCGATTGAAGATACATCATCATCATTACGCGCTAATATTTCTTTCGCACCGCTTGTAAGCGTTAAATTCATGTTCATGCCTGTATCACCATCGGGAACAGGGAAAACGTTTAAAGCATCTATCTCTGGATAATTGTTATATAAATTATTCGCTGCGGATAGAAGCATCTTTTTCAATGTTTGTCCGTTAATTTGACGCATATTAATTTACCTTCTTTAAGCTGTGGGCAAAAACATTGATTTTCTTAATGGAAAGATTAAATGTTTTGCTCACGATATATTTAACACGTTTTTGCACTTCGAGTAAGACTTCGGTAATCTTAACATCGTATGCAATTACAACATATAAGTCGATTGTGACATTTCTTTTATCTTGACTAACAAAAATACCTTGAGAAAAATTGCCTTTTTTAGCGATTTCAATAATCGTTTCGCGAAGGCTATTTCTTTTGGCAATACCAACAACTCCATAGCAAGATAAAACCGCGTCGCTTACAACATCGGCAATTGCTTCATTGCTAATTGAGATAGATCCGTATTTAGTTTTTGTTTCAATAGTCATATTTTTCTAGACGATAATATATCATAAATATATTAATTATGCAAATTGCTAGAAGAAAGCCGGCTAATAAGCGAACTTTTTTCTTTGCCATAAATGATGAGAAGATGATTGCCAAAAGGAGACGAGAGAATGTTTTCAATTGGATCATCTAATAATATTTTAACTTGACTACGGCATAAATTAGTCTCGTTTAATGAACAAATAATTTTTCCTTCATAACAAACAAAACGACTTAAATCGTTGTTGACTTTTAATATCGTTACTGAAGAATTTTTTAATTCACCTTTAATACCAATGCCAATTCCACTTTCAAAATGGGTGTCAAAGCTATATTGCTTGGCCATATTAAGAGGAAGCGTACAATGGGCAAAATAGCCATAATTTTTTTCTTCGTTAATATATGAAGGGTTAACTTGGAAAGATGGCTTATTCACTATCTTTTTAAGCAAAAGCATGCTTATTAAAGATGGCATATCACCTTCACAGCTTGAAGTAATGCCTTCTTCATTAAGAAGGGCTAAAGCAAGACAACTAGTCGTATGTTTAATATCTAATAAATCAAAACATTTAATAGTTAACGCTGTAATATTATGTTTTTTGATCAAATCTTTTAAAGCGTAATAAATTTTTAAAGCTTTATTTATTTCAGTTAATGAAATGATTTTATTTTTCTTTTCTTTAAAACGAGTATTATCAACTTTTTTAACGTTGTTAATCGCTTCAATAAATTCATCATAATCAATATGAATTATTTCAGCTCCAAATTTGTTTGTGATGACTTCATCTTCGATATGACTTGCAATAAGCCAAGAAGAAACATCACCAATATAAGCTATTTTTTCATCCTTGAGCAATTCCTTATCATCTTTTAAAGGATAAGAGATGCATATATTATTTTTCATTAAATATGTTAATTTTTCTTTGACTAAAGATGCGCCGCCAGAAAGAAGATAGCATTCTTTTTTATGCATTTTTAAAAATGAGATAATTTCTAAACAAGCAGGCAAAGAATTATTTTTATCATAGCTAATAATAAAATAAGGTTCTTTATAATTTTGATATTTATTTTTAAAATCGTTTTCAACGCCACCAGAACCAACTAGAAATATATTTCCGGAAAAAGAAATGTTTTTATATTCAAGTTCAGTTAAAAATTCATTAATTTCAAGAGTTATTTGCGGATTCTTTTTTGAAATCTCACTTTGTAAAATAATAATTTGTTCTTTTTTCATATTTTTAGTGGCTAATCGTATTATCAAGAGTTATCAAATAACGCGCTTCACTTGTGGCGGTTTTATATTTTATTTTGGCCTTAAAATGAATCTCTACAGAACTTCCAAATTCTGGAAATTTTGGGAAAGAGACAGTTGCATGTGGTAATTTTTCATTAGCAGGCGCAACAAAATTAATATATTCTCTGTTATCAAATTCCCAATCAAGTGTGGCCACGTCTTCTGTTACTTCTTCTAATTTAAACCAAACAGAAAGAAGAAGGGAGGATTTATAAATTGGTTTTTCATTTGAGCCGTAAGGTGGCATATAAGGATAATAAATTGTGTTATTTTCTTCATCTTGAAATAAAACACGGACGCCATCTCTGCCACTTGATAGTTGCGCGATCGCAGCGCATTGACTTATTTCATCAGCAATTGCTTGATCAGCGGGATTAACGCCACATGACGAAAGTAATAAACCGATTGTTGATAATAATAATATTTTCTTATGCATGATTATTTAAATTATAATATATAATTTTTTCAATAAAAAGAAAAAAAGCCCAGCAGCTTGCTATTCTCCCCGACTAATCGGATACCTTCGCCACTACGGTGCTTAACTTCTGTGTTCGGGATGGGAACAGGTGTGTCCACCGCGTCATCACCACCAGACTTTTTTTCAAGTTCAGAGATTGTTCTCTGAAAACTAGATATTATGATTATACACGTTCTTTAGTCAATTACATACCCTTATATTTTACTTTTTTTATTCTCGATAAGAAAATCTTATATGAATTTTATGAAATTAAGTCCTCGACCTATTAGTATCAGTCGACTGAATGCATCACTGCACTTACATCTCTGACCTATCAACCCGTTAACATTACGGGGGTCTTACTTCTTGCGAATGGGAAGTCTCATCTTGTGGCTGGCTTCACGCTTAGATGCTTTCAGCGTTTATCCATTCCGTTGGTAGCTACTCGGCCATGCCACTGGCGTGACAACCGACAGACCATTGCAACGTCCATCCCGGTCCTCTCGTACTAAGGACAGATCCACTCAAACTTCCTGCGCCCACGACAGATAGGGACCAAACTGTCTCACGACGTTTTGAACCCAGCTCGCGTACCACTTTAATGGGCGAACAGCCCAACCCTTGGAAGGTACTTCCCCTCCAGGATGTGATGAGCCGACATCGAGGTGCCAAACCTGATCGTCGATGTGAACTCTTGGATCAGATCAGCCTGTTATCCCCAGGGTAGCTTTTATCCGTTGAGCGACGGCCTTTCCACGCAGAACCGCCGGATCACTAAGCCCGACTTTCGTCCCTGCTCGACTTGTAGGTCTCGCAGTCAAGCACCCTTATACCTTTGCACTCGTCGTATGATTTCCAACCATACTGAGGGTACCTTTGGGCGACTCCGTTACTATTTAGGAGTCAACCGCCCCAGTTAAACTACCCGCCTAACACTGTCCCCCGACCTGTGAGATCGTAGGTTAGATCATCCATAAACCAAGAGTAGTATCCCAACGTTGGCTCCACTGAAACCAAAGTCCCAGCTTCAAAGCCTCCTACCTATCCTGTGCATGACTTACAAATAATCAATATTAAGTTATAGTAAAGCTCCATGGGGTCTTTCCGTCTAGTCGCGGGTAACCTGCATCTTCACAGGTATTAAGATTTCACCGAGTCTGCTGTCGAGACAGCGCCCAGATTATTATACCATTCGTGCGCGTCAGAACTTGCCTGACAAGGAATTTCGCTACCTTAGGACCGTTATAGTTACGGCCGCCGTTCACTGGGGCTTCAATTTAGGGCTTCGCCTTGCGGCTAACTCCACCTTTTAACCTTCCAGCACTGGGCAGGCATCACCTCATATACATCGCCTTGCGGCTTAGCATAAAGCTGTGTTTTTGATAAACAGTTACCTGGGCCTCTTCACTGCGGCTCTATCGCTAGAGCACTTCTTCTTGCTAACTTACGAAGTAATTTTGCAGAGTTCCTTAACAACAGTTAACTCGCTCACCTCAGGATACTCTCCTTGACCACGTGTGTCCGTTCTCGGTACGGGCCGTATATACTTAAGCTAGCAGCTTTTCTAGAGAACTGGCATCACCGACTTCACTACTTGTATTGCTACGTTCGCTCCCTCACGCCTTCCCCTTAATGATGAACGGATTTGCCTATCCATCGGGTACGTCGCTTCGTCCGGAATCCAATAACCGGTACGGTTAGCCTTTTCTGTCACTACATCGCATATATACGGGTACAGGAATATCAACCTGCTGTCCATCGACTACGCCTTTCGGCCTCGCCTTAGGTCCCGACTAACCCTGGGAGGACGAACCTTCCCCAGGAAACCTTAGTCTAATGGTGAATGGGATTCTCACCCATTATCGTTACTTACACCGGCATACTCACTTCCATGCGGTCGACGGCTCCTCACGGTACCGCTTCTTCCCACATGGAACGCTCCCCTACCACTTTAGATAAATCTAAAATCCGTAATTTCGGTATTATGCTTAGCCCCGGTAAATCTTCGGCGCGAAGGCGCTCGACTAGTGAGCTGTTACGCACTCTTTAAATGGTGGCTGCTTCTGAGCCAACATCCTAGCTGTTTAAGTACCTTTACATCCTTTAACACTTAGCATAAATTTAGGGACCTTAATTGACGGTCTGGGCTGTTTCCCTTTTGACCATGGAGCTTATCCCCCACAGTCTGACTGCATGAGTAAATTTGATGGAATTCGGAGTTTGATTGTATTCAGTACCGATTAGCTCGGCCATTACACATTCAGTGCTCTACCTCCACCAAACAATTGATCATACGCTAGCCCTAAAGCTATTTCGGGGAGAACCAGCTATCTCCCAACTCGATTGGAATTTCTCCCCTATCCACAAGTCATCCGCGGGCGTTTCAACGAACGTCGGTTCGGTCCTCCAGTGGGTTCTACCCCACCTTCAACCTGCTCATGGATAGATCGTCGGGTTTCGGGTCTATGAAATCGTACTGTCGCCCTATTCAGACGCGCTTTCGCTTCGGCTCCATCTCTTCGACTTAACCTTGCACGACATCATAACTCGCCGGTTCATTCTTCAATAGGCACGCTATCACCCTTTAACGGGCTCTAACTTTTTGTAAGCATACAGTTTCAGAGTCTTTTCACTCCCCTCCCGGGGTTCTTTTCACCTTTCCCTCACGGTACTGGTTCACTATCGGTCACTAGCTAGTATTTAGCCTTACGCAGTGGTCTGCGCTTCTTCCGACAAGGTTCCACGTGCCTCGCCGTACTCGGGATCTCACTAGGGGGTTATGTATTTACGGATAAAGGGCTCTCACCCGCTATGGCTGACCTTCCCAGATCATTCTCCTTCTACATAACACATCCCACATTGTGGTCCTCACACCAACACAAGTGTTGGTTTGGGCTCTTCCGCTTTCGCTCGCCGCTACTTACGGAATCGATTAAATCTTTCTTTTCCTCTAGGTACTAAGATGTTTCAATTCCCTAGGTATACCTTCACTGCGGATATTTATTCCCCGCAGGATGACACGAGATAAATCGTGCCGGGTTTCCCCATTCGGACATCGACGGATCAAAGCTCACTTCCAGCTCCCCGTCGCTTTTCGCAGGTAGTCGCGTCCTTCTTCGCCTTCTAGTGCCAAGGCATTCACTGTACGCCCTTATTAACTTAACTTCGTAAAATATTAGGTTTTAGTAATTGTCTTGCTTACGCAATTTTTTGCTTAATTTTTGTTACGCAAATCTCAACATGATGAAATCATAATGAAATTGCAACTAACAGAAAGAACATGTTTTATAATATCCAGTTTTCAAAGAACAATTTTTAGAGAGAAACTAATCTCTCAAAACTAAACAGATGTCATCGACCTTAACGTCACCAGTAACTAATAAATTAGGTTTTTAAATGTACGAGCTATACAATTTTTGATAGCTCACTTTCTCCATAGAAAGGAGGTGATCCATCCCCACGTTCCCGTAGGGATACCTTGTTACGACTTAACCCCAATCACCAGTCCTACCTTAGGCGTCTCCCTCCTTGCGGTTAGGATAACGACTTCGAGTATTACCAGCTCTCATGGTTTGACGGGCGGTGTGTACAAGACCCGGGAACGTATTCACCGCAGCATGGCTGATCTGCGATTACTAGCAATTCCGCCTTCATGGAGTCGAGTTGCAGACTCCAATCTGAACTGAGACCGGCTTTAAGGGATTGGCTTCACCTCGCGGTGTCGCAACTCTCTGTACCGGCCATTGTAGCACGTGTGTCGCCCAGGACATAAAGGGCATGATGATTTGACGTCATCCCCACCTTCCTCCGATTTGCATCGGCGGTCTCCTTATAGTTCCCTAACTCAATAGTAGCAAATAAGGACAAGGGTTGCGCTCGTTGCGGGACTTAACCCAACATCTCACGACACGAGCTGACGACAACCATGCACCACCTGTGTGATCCATAACTATTCTTCTATCTCTAGACATTTGCGATCCATGTCAAGCCCTGGTAAGGTTCTTCGCGTAGCATCGAATTAAACCACATGCTCCACTGCTTGTGCGGGTCCCCGTCAATTCCTTTAAGTTTCAGTCTTGCGACCGTACTCCCCAGGCGGACAACTTAATGCGTTAGCTTCAGCACTGCTTCACAGCAATACTTAGTTGTCATCGTTTACGGCGTGGACTACTAGGGTATCTAATCCTATTTGCTCCCCACGCTTTCGTGACTGAGCGTCAGTATCGAGCTAGTAAGCCGCCTTCGCCACTGGTGTTCCTCCATATATCTACGCATTTCACCGCTACACATGGAATTCCGCTTACCTCTCTCGCACTCTAGCTGGACAGTTTTCAAAGCTGTATGGGGTTGAGCCCCACGCTTTCACTTCGAACTTATCCTGCCGCCTGCTCACTCTTTACGCCCAATAATTCCGGATAACGCTCGCCACCTACGTATTACCGCGGCTGCTGGCACGTAGTTAGCCGTGGCTTTCTAATAAGGTACCGTCAAATAGCTTTCATTTCCTAAAGCTATCATTCTTCCCCTACAACAGAGCTTTACAATCCATAGGACCTTCATCACTCACGCGGCGTTGCTCGGTCAGGGTTTCCCCCATTGCCGAAAACTCCCTACTGCTGCCTCCCGTAGGAGTCTGGACCGTGTCTCAGTTCCAGTGTGGCCGTTCATCCTCTCAGATCGGCTACGCATCCTCGCCTTGGTGGGCTGTTATCTCACCAACTAGCTAATGCGCCGCAGGTCCATCTTTCAGTGAGGCTTTGGAGCCCCTTTTATAATCTAGAGATGCCTCTAAATCAGTTATCCGGTATTAGCCAAGGTTTCCCTCGGGTATCCCAAGCTGAAAGGCAGGTTACCTACGTGTTACTCACCCGTTCGCCACTAGGGTATTGCTACCCCCGTTCGACTTGCATGTATTAGGCACGCCGCCAGCGTTCATCCTGAGCCAGGATCAAACTCTCAAAAAGTTTATCTTAGTTCAAAATTATAATCTGGTTTATTGTTTTATAAAAAATTGACGTTAATGTTCTTGTACATCTGTTCAGTTTTCAAAGATCAGTTAGTGCCGAGCATTCTACTGCTTCTAAAATTCAGCACTTGAATAATGTTATCACTTAGCCAAATATCATGTCAACAAGATTTTTCAAATTTTTATTGAGCAATATTTTTTGGATAAGGCTTTAATAAAACCCCTTTTAGGGGGTTTGGTATAATTATATAGTTTTAAATATATAAATCAAGAAGAAATTTTAATTTTTTTGCCAAAGGCCATGAAGGTTGCAATAAGCATATACATTAACTACTTTTTCATCATCTAAAAGCATAAATCTTGCCATTGGAGCATCTCCAGCTTTTAAATTTTTACGATATACGCCTTTTTCGGTTTCAACAACAATCCATTCGATTAAATGCTCTTCAGTCATTGGATGGGCAACTGAACCAACCATTACTTCGACAACTCCATCTTTAATTTCTACAACTGGAACGTGTTTTTCAAGTGATGCATCGATTTTGCCAGGAACAAGTTCCATCATCTTTTCGCCGCAGCAAACTGGATTGACTTTACGATCATCAACCATTTCAATTAAATTTTGACAATGATTACATTTATAAAATTTCATAACATTCTCCTTTTATCTATTTTAATTATATACGCGAAAAATAATAAATAAAATAAAACGCTCCGAAATCGAAGCGTCTTATTTATTATACGCGTATGTGTATGCGTATATATAATAATATAGTTAATTAATTATCTCTTTTGAATGCTATCAAGATGAAATACAAGATGCGGAAGAATATATTGATAAAATCAACATATAAGCTAAAAGCGCAATAAAGTGCTAAATTTTTATTCGCATATCCTTGCTCAGCAGTTTTTCTAACGTTATAGATATCGACAAGAGTAATCAACATGACGACACCAAACATTGCAAACTGAACAAGCCAATAAATAGGATAGAATGTTTCTGGGAATAAAAGAATCCAAATAAGATTTGTAAGAGCAATAATTGATGCTCCAATCAAGATGCCAAATACGACAACGAGAAGGAAATTCATATTCCTTTTTGTCGTCATTGATATCAAAGCCATCACGCCAAATGTAAGGCATGTTATAAATAACGCTATTCCGATAACTTTAATATCGATAAACATCGTAAACGATGATGCAAATATTCCAAATAGCACAGCATAAATAGCAAATGGAATGGCAAGAGAATGTTTGCCGCGGTATGCGCTGATATTAAACCATAAGCCGGCGATGAACATCAAGACAAGTGAAGTAATAAGCGTCCCGTAGTAAATAAGAGCATTTTCGCCTTCGCCAATTGGTAATAAATTTAGGAAGATATAACCAGTTACAAAGGCACTTACTGCACTGACAAGCAAGGCGATAAACATATAAAGAAATGTCACGCCAAGAAATCTTGTTCCAGAATCAATATCTAATCTTTCGTGTGTTCTTTCCATAATTAATCAACAATGTTTTCAATCAATTGCTTGAAGGAATCAACTTTTAATGATGCTCCACCAACTAAGGCGCCATCAACATCTTTTTCGCTTAAATAAGCGCGAACATTTTCTGGTTTAACGCTGCCGCCATAAAGGATGCGGACAGTTTCTGAAGCATCGCCATACATTTCTTTGACTAAGTCGCGGATGTATGAACAAATATCTTGAGCAATTTCTTTTGATGCATTTTTGCCAGTTCCGATTGACCAAATTGGTTCATAGGCAATGACCATGTTTTTAACATGTTCTTTATATAAATCGGCAAGACCAACATTGATTTGTTCTTTGATGACTTCTTTGGTTAAACCATTTTCAAATTGTTCAAGAGTTTCACCACAGCAATAAATTGGAGTCATATCATGAGCAAATAATGCTTTGATTTTTTTATTGCATGTCTCATTTGTTTCGCCAAAATATGTTCTTCTTTCACTATGACCAATAATAACCCAGTCAATGTGAAGATCAAGAAGCATTGGAATGGAAATTTCGCCAGTAAATGCACCTTTTTCTTCGAAGTGGCAATTTTGAGCAGCAACTGTCAATGAAGGATTAACTTCTTTAACAACAGATAATGATGTAAATGTTGGAGCAACGCCAATTTGAACACCATGTTCATCAGCGTATTTTTTAAATTCGACTGATTGAAGAGCAAATTCACGAGCTTCGCTTGTGAGTTTGTTCATCTTCCAGTTACCAAAAATTAATTTCGTTCTCATATTTATTTAAGAATATCAACGCCTGGTAAATGACCATCGTTTTCAATCATTTCAAGGGAGGCACCGCCACCGGTTGAAACGTGGCTGAAGCTATCTTTGTAACCAAATTCTTTAATAGCAGCGGCACTATCACCACCACCACAAACTGAGAAGCAGTCATTTAATTTGGCAACAGCTTTACAAATTGCAATTGTACCGTTTGCAAAATCTTTTTGTTCAAAGACACCCATTGGTCCGTTCCAGAAAATTAATTTTGCTTTTGCAATTTCATCAGCGAATAATTCGGCTGTTTTTGGACCAATATCCATTCCTTCAAATCCTTCAGGAACTTCTTCGGATACAATTTTTTCTGTCCATCCTTCGAATCCATTTGTGCAAACGCTATCGACTGGAAGAACGATACGACCATTGGCTTCTTTTAAGCATTTTAAGGCATAATCTAATTGATCTAATTCAACTGGAGAATTGCCTGTGCTTTGACCAAGAGCTTTTTTGAATGTGTAAGCCATAGCACCACCAATTAAGATCTTGTCACATTTTTTGAGCAATGAATCGATAACTTTAATCTTATCTGATACTTTTAAGCCACCAAGAATAGCGACATATGGACGATCTTTATCGGCAACATTGACACATCTTGTGAGGTTAGCGATTTCTTTTTCAACGAGATAACCGCAAGCGACTTGTTTGCCTTCGGCTTTTAAAATTTCTGGAATGCCATATGTTGAAGCGTGAGCTCTATGAGCACTTCCGAAAGCGTCCATAACATATGCATCAGCTACTTTTGCCCAAGCTTTGGCGAGTTCTGGATCATTTTTTTCTTCGCCTTTTTCATAACGAGTGTTTTGGACTAATAAGACATCGCCAGCATTTAATTTTGCAACAGCGGCTTCGAATTCTTCACCGCGAGTAGCTCCGACAAAGGCAACTTCTTTGCCAAGTAATTCGCTTAAGCGAGGAGCAACAACGGCGAGATTGTTTTTGGCTTTTTGGGCTTCGACAACTTCTGGAGCTTCTTTGTGTTTAATTTTTCCTAAGTGGGAAAGAAGAACAACTTTAGCACCTTCGCTGACGAGTTTTTGAATTGTTGGTAAAGCAGCGCGAACTCTGTTATCGTCGCGAATCTTGCCATCTTTAAGTGGGACGTTGAAGTCGACACGAACGATAACAACTTTACCATTGATATTTTTTAAATTATCAACTGTTAACATTTTTTTCTCCTTATTTATACAAAGAAGCACCTTTGCGGTGCTTCTAGTGTAGTTAAATTAAATTAGCACTTTTCGGCAAAATATTTAATGGTGCGGACCATTTGGCTTGTATATGAATTTTCATTATCGTACCAAGAGACGACTTGAACTTGATATAAGCCTTCGCTGATCTTTGTAACCATTGTTTGTGTTGCATCGAATAAGGAACCAAATCTCATACCGACAACATCGCTTGAGACGAGAGGTTCTTCGGTATAACCGAATGATTCATTTGCAGCAGCTTTCATAGCGGCATTAATTTTTTCAACTGTGACGTCTTCACCTTTGACAACAGCAACAAGAATTGTTGTTGAACCAGTGGTAACTGGAACACGTTGAGCACTACCGATAAGTTTGCCATTGAGTTCTGGAATGACTAAGCCGATTGCTTTAGCAGCACCTGTGCTGTTTGGAACGATGTTAGCAGCACCGGCACGAGCACGACGTAAATCACCTTTTCTGTGTGGACCATCGAGAATCATTTGGTCACCAGTGTAAGCGTGAACTGTGGTCATGATACCAGATTGAATTGCGAAAGTATCATTTAATGTTTTAGCCATTGGGGCTAAGCAGTTTGTTGTGCAGCTTGCGGCTGAGATAATCGCATCATCTTTTGTTAATGTTTTTTCATTAACTGAATAGACGATTGTTTTTAAATCTTTGCCAGCAGGAGCAGAGATGACAACTTTTCTTGCACCAGCATCGATATGAGCTTGTGATTTTTCTTTTGAGCAATAGAAGCCTGTGCATTCTAAGACGACATCAACGCCTAATTTTCCCCATGGAAGATTTTGGGCTTTTGGTTCGGCATAAATTGTGATTTCTTTGCCATCAACGGTAATTGAACCGTTTTCGACAACTGTCTTTCCATCTTCGGCTAAGACAGGTTCTTTGGATGAAACTGTGTGTAAGTTTTCTCCGATAACACCAGCATAACCACCTTGTGCGGTGTCATATTTTAATAGATTGGCAAGCATTTTTGGTGATGTTAAATCGTTGATTGCGACGATTTCATAACCTTCAGCACCAAACATTTGGCGGAATGCTAAACGTCCGATACGACCAAATCCATTAATTGCAACTTTGACTGACATGTAATGTCCTCCTTAATAAATTGACAAAAATATTATATATAATAGTTTTTGCTTAGCAACTAATTTTTTAATTAATTCGTTTTTGAAAACGCTTTCTTTTTGAAAATATATAGCTATATACAAAAAAAGATAGAAATTAATCTATTTTTTTCGTTCATGATTTTTAAGATAAATATCGCGGTACTGATTCGCTTTAACGTGTATTGCTCTAAACAAATGGTTGATATTGCTACGCGAGACTGTGGAATCAATTCTTTCAGAAAGACGATAGGCTAACTCTTGAAGTGAAGCATCTTCATCCTCAAGGCGAAGCTTCATCAATTCTTTTTGCTTGTTGTTTTCAATTGAATCGATACCGATTATTTCATCGATAATTTTAATATCTTCAATTTGACTTTTCGCAGCCTTATTTGTTTTAGCTAGATTTGCAGCATCGAGATTGGAAAGGCGATTGCCAATATTAGAAAAGTCTCTGCTGATGCGAACGTTTTCGAATTCAAGGGCAGAATTTGTGGCCCCAATTAAAATAAGAAAATCAGATATTTGAGCGCTTTTCTTTAAATAAACAACAAATTGTTTTCTTCTTTGAATGATTTTGGCGTCAAATTCACCGCCATTATATTTATTGAATAAACGCACAAACCATTTCGCATAATTTTCATCGTTAAGAGCGATTTCTAAATGATAATTCGATTTCTTTGGCGAATTGCATGATCCAGAAGATAAAAAAGCTCCACAAAGATAAGTTGCAATGGCCTCATCACTACTAACAATATTTTTCGGAATCTTTGTTTCGATCATCGATACTTCTAAATCGGATAAGACATATTCTGCTTCTTCAACAACGATGTTGTAATAAAGTTTCTTTTTAAAGTTCATCGCTTTTGCATAAACAAAGCGGCGAGGAACACCATATAAACGACCTATTGCCTTATAAATCATTTTGGCAATTTTGGCGTTTTCGGTTCGCAAAATTATTTCCTTTTTGCCATCACGAAAAGATAAAACGCCATTGACTTTAACAAATGCGCTTAACAAAGAACGAAGCGCGATATCACTAAATTCTATCGTGCATAATTCTTCTTTAACTTTTTGAGTGAAGGAAACTTTTGCTTGCATATTTATTTTTCGAGTTCTCTATGGAATGTAAGTGTAACATATTTTTGGCAATAATATTTTTTTAAATATTCACATACAGCGACGCTGCGATGTTGTCCACCACTACACGCTACTCCAATATTAACTATCTTTTTATTAGAAATATCAATCTCTCCTAAATAATAATCAAGGAAAGTTGTTAACTTTTTAAGAAATATTTCAGCTTTTTGATTATTCAAGACATAATCGCTCACTTTTTTATTTAAACCATTTAAGTCTTTTAATTCATCAACCCAAAACGGATTGTTTAAAAGACGAGCATCAAGAATTAAATCAAGATCTTGTGGCACTCGTTTTTTATAACCAAAAGAAACAAAATTAACATGGAGTTTATTATGATCAGATAACAAATTGTTATAGACAAATTTGCGAAGTGAAGAAATCGACATCTCGCTTGTGTCGATATAACAAGTCAAATTGATTTTGATATTTGAGATTGTTTGTTTTTCAAAATCGATCGCATCCTCTAAAGTATAACCATCAACTTGTAATGGATGACTTCTTCGTGTTAAGCGATAACGCGATAACAAAATATCTTTATCACAATCAAGAGCAATAAAGGAGACATTAAAGTCACTATCTTGTTTCGCTAATAGATATGCTTCACGGGCAACACTTAAATTTAAAGCCAATGCGATTTTATCGTTTTTGACGTCTTTTTTTACTGCGTTATAAAAATCTTTTATCAAAGAAAATGGAATATTATCGCAAATATAATATCCACATTCTTCGAATATTGATAACAATGATGTTTTTCCAGCGCCAGAAACACCGCTGATAATAATAATGTTTTTCATCACTTATATGATACCTTATTTTGCTTTCAAATTTTTAATAATTTGGAGTGAAGATATTGCCCCATCACTTGCAGCCGTCACGAGTTGCTTTAATTTTGAGACACGAACATCACCAATTGCAAAAACGCCTTTAATCATTGTTTCCATGTTTTCATCAACATCGATAAAGCCATTATTCAAATTCAAATTGATGTTGCGGAGGAAATCTTCCACTCCTTTTTCGCCTATATATGGAAAAACTCCTATTACATCAATATTTCTACCGCTTTCTAAAGTTAAGGAGTTAACACCAAGCATATCACCATTAATTTTTTTAACTTTATCCTTAATGATTTCGATATTGCTAAATTTGCTTAATTCTGCAAGATCGTTTTTATTTATATCGTCATCATGAATAAAATAAATTTTATTAACAATATTTGCTAAATATAATGCTTCTTCAATTGCAGTTTTCTTATTGCCAATAACTGCAACATCACTACCTTTAAAAAATGCTCCATCACAAACTGCACAATAAGAAACTCCACGTCCAAAATATTCTTTTTCACCATCGATCAATTCATTTTTATTGCGATTAATTCCAGTTGCGATAACGACTTCTTTGGCGATAATTGATCCATCTTCAAGGACAATTTTAAAACCACTTTTATCCATTAAAATGGTGACAACATTATTTTTAATAACTTCAATGCCTAATTCATCAATTTGCTTTTTTAAAGACGATAAAATCTCTTTTCCCGAGCAAGATGAAAAACCTGGATAATTATCGACGCGTTTTAATTTATTCAAAAGACCGCCTACATCATTTTTCTCAATAACAACAAAATCAATGTTTGCTCTTTTTAAATAAATCGCACATGTAAGTCCAGCAATGCCTGAACCGATAATAACAACATCTTTATGCATCAATTATCTCCTTGGTAAAAGATTCAAAATCGTGAATTAATATGACGTTTTTGGCGTCTTGAATTAATTTTCGAGGTGAAAAGCTAACATAGCCAAAGTCTATATTCGCATTTTCACTGGTGAAATAATCATAATTTGTATCACCTACATATAATGTATCATCTTTTGCAATATTAAACGCTTTTAACGCTTTATATATTCCTTCTGGATCTGGTTTTGTTTTCTTAACATCATCCGCGCAGACGATAATATCAAAGACATTATCTAAAGCGCATAACGATAAAGCATACATCGTTGCTTTTCGTGCTTTCGAAGTAATTAAGCCAACCTTGATATTATTTCTTTTTAATATATCTATCATCTCTTTAACATATGGAAAAAGATGAACATATTTATCGTAATTAATCGTGGACAATCTCACAAATTCATTAAAAATAAAATCTTGATCGATATCAGGGAATTCATTTTTTAATGTCTCTTTAATCGGTGGTCCAGAAAAAGTTAACACTTTCTTTAAATCAAAAATATTATCCTTTTTATATAATTCGTATAATTGCTGAAAAGCGACCACAATCATTTGGTCACTATCGAGCAATGTTCCATCAAAATCAAAGAGAATTAGTTTCTTCTTCTTCATTTTTAAATATGGTTTCTAAAGTTCTTGGTTTTAAGCCTTTTTTCTTGCGAATTAAATCATAGATATGGAAAGCAAGTATACCTAGTGCACCTGCTCCCATCATCACAATCGCAGTGATAAATGATTGACTATATTCATATCCGCCAGAACGAAGTGGTTCCATGACAACTCTTGTCAAACCATACCAAATTAAATAACACATTCCAACATCACCAAGTGATAATATTTTTCTTAAACCTTTGCCAACCGCATATTTGATGATGAAATATCCAGCGATGTTAGAAATACATTCAATTAAGAAAAGTGGCACATAAATTTTGTCTTCACCTACTAATGATGGAGCAGTGGATGAATATTGAGAATTGTTCAAAATAATTTTTGGAAGGAACCACCAATTAGCGGCATCGCTTGCTAATCCATGGACTTCAACGTTGAAGAAGTTGCCCCATCTGCCAACACCTTGAGCGATTAATATCGTTGGAAGAATGACATCCATTGCCCAGCGAATATTGACATATTTTCTGAATAAAAGCATAAAGAGTACGCCTGATCCAATGCCAAGAATTGCACCACCTTGAATAGCTAATCCACCATTTCTGATATCAAAAACATTTAATCCAGGTTCAAGAACAAAACAATACCAAAGTCTTGCTCCAACAATGCCCATTGGGAAGGCGACGAGTAATAATGTATCTAATAATCCGTGTTTTTTGAAAGCTTTATAAAATTCGTGGTCACAAATAAAATAAGATATTCCTGCGCCTATCACAATTAAAACGCCATAAAATTTAACATTAAAGCCAAGATCTCCACTAGACAATGGGGTGATAAATCCTTTTGTAAAAGATAAGCCATTCCAAAGTGGATATGTTAAAAAGTCAGCAACTGAATCGGTATAAAGCCAAAGACCAATAACGATTAATGGGATAGAAACAAACATTAAAATTTTTAATAATTTTCTTTCCGTCACATTTAAATCTGGGCGGTAATAATAAAGAATAAAAGACATGACAAGAAGTGGCATGCCTCCACCTAAAAGAATTGAACCAATAATGAGCAAAATGTGATGATAAAATTCAAAGGATGCTTCAAGCACCATCATCGTGCCATAAGAGGATACAACTGTCGTGCCCGCAATAAAAATAATTAAGGCAAAAAGGAAATATAAATTCGGGACGCGAACATCTTCGCCTTTATAAAATCCTTTTTTGACAAAGCGAATGACATTGAAAAGCAAAATACCAAATAAGATAACGCTTAGTGAAATTCCAATTATAAATAAAGTATATTTTTCCATATATTATTTATAGCATACTTAAGATAACATTTTTTTCAAGTAAATACCGGTATATGAAGATTTGTTTTCTTTAACTTCTTCAGGCGTACCAGTTGCTATTATTTGACCTCCTTTATCACCACCATCAGGGCCTAAATCTATAATATAATCTGCACATTTTATAACATCAAGATTGTGCTCAATAACTAAAACTGTATCTCCATGATCTACTATTCTTTGCAAAACCATTAATAATCGTGCGACATCATCGCTATGAAGACCAGTTGTTGGTTCATCGAGAATATAAAGCGTTTTTCCAGTTGGTTTCTTTTGTAGTTCAAGCGCTAATTTGACGCGTTGTGATTCACCACCTGATAAAGTCGTTGCTTGTTGACCAAGTTTTATATAGCCCAAGCCAACATCGCTTAATAATTCAAGACTATGTTTAATTTTCTTGCGATTCTCAAAAAACTGCAATGCTTCATCGATGCTCATATCAAGAACATCAGCAATATTTTTGCCTTTATATGTTATGGCAAGCGTTTCTTCGTTATATCGCTTACCATTGCATTCATCGCATTTGACATAAACATCTGGTAAGAAATTCATTGGGATGCGTTTAACGCCATCGCCTTGGCAAGATTCACATCTGCCACCTGGAACATTAAATGAAAATCTTCCTTTATTAAATCCTTTTGCTTTTGCTTCGATTGTTTCTGCAAAAAGTTCGCGAATATCATTGAATACTCCAACATATGTAGCAGGATTACTGCGCGGAGTTCTTCCAATTGGTTCTTGCGTTATTCTCACAATTTTATCGATGTTTTCAAGACCTTCAATCTTTTCATATTTACCACATTCAATATCGCTATTCTTAAATAAATGTTT
>JALFFX010000032.1 GCA_022777645.1 Erysipelotrichaceae bacterium | reverse complement strand
TGTATTTAAATCATTAATTAGTTTTTCAGATGTTAAGCCTAAAAGAGCAGCCGCAAGTGACGGATCAACAAATCTTCTCTTTACTTTTTTGCCAACCCTTGAATTGGATCTATAATTAGTTGAATAAGCTTCTTGATTGTTAATAATGTATAACTTTTCTAGAATGTCTAAATATCTAGATAATGTTCTTTTATTTAATGTTTGTTCTTCGCCATTACTAAAATTAAAGCAATCTCTCAAAATAGTTGCTTCTGCTGCATAACTGGACTCATTTCTTGCTAATGACTTGAGAATCATCATCATTTTTTGTGAGTCAAATAAGAATTTATCATCATTGTAATTTTCATTAACGTCATTTTCTACAACTGACTTTATATATTCGCGTGCTAGTAAACCATCACTTTCTAAATTCGAAAGTCCTAAATTTTCAGGCCATCCACCATTTATAATAAGTCTAGTAAGTTCATAAAGATCAAAAGGATCAACTAATTTATTAATTTCCTTTCCTTCATACATATCCATTAAAGAAATATAATCAAGAGATTTACCTAATTCTAACGTAGTCATAGGAAACATATTTATTTTAATAATTCTACCAGTACCAGTATGCTTAATCTTTGATTTCTCTTCCTTATCTAGTAAAGCGGTTGAGCCTGTTAAAATAAAATTTCCTTTTGATGCCCTCAGATCACATTCATTTCTAATAGCATCCCACAATTCTGGCACTAGTTGCCATTCATCAATAACCTCTGGAATATTCTCATTTAAAATTAACTTTGGATTCAGTATAGCTAGTTTTCTTTTCTCTATATCAGTTAATCTTACAATAGAATTGCCATGATGCATGCTAGTCCATGTCTTGCCGCACCATTTTGGACCAACAATTTGAATTGCTTTAAATGTTTTTAAATATAAATCAATAGTGTTATCAATTAATCGTTCTTTATAATTTTCAAGTTTAATTGACATAGTTAATCACCTTTCAATATGATTCTACTATAATGATGCACTTTTTTCAAACATATAAGTGCACTTTTTTCAGGCATATGAGTGCACTTTTTTCGGCCATGTGAGTGCACTTTTTTCAAAAAAATAAGTGCATTTATAAAAAAATTTTTATATGAATTAGTACTATAAAATAAAAGGCTTGATACCATATTTTCATTGTATCAAACCTGCGCTTCTTAAATGTGTTATTAGAGTGATTTTAATACAATTTGGCATACCTCTTGGAATTTTGGCATACCTATTTTAATCCCAATAATCATCATCTTCATCATTATAGGATAACTCTTGTTGACATTGATTATAGATATTATTAATCGCCTCATGAAATAGGACGAATGAATGCTTTTTTTGTGGATTGTTATCTTTTAACTTAAGGTATTCATCCTTAATATCGTTCCAAATGCCATCGTAGTTTTCTTTCAACCAATTAAGCTTGTCATCATTAAACCTAGAAACGTTTCTAATCTCCCAGGTATAATTTTGTTGGTTCTTGTTAAATCTAGCATACTTGTAATATCCTGATTCATCATCATTAGGATAGAACACAACGCTAAAGTCACAACCGACAATAACCTTTTTATTCTTCTTATCAACCTGCTTAATCGTAATTACTGATGTTGAGTTTTCTACCGTTGTGAACCTTGTGCCTTTGATTGATTGTTGAAATGCATCAAAGACAGATTGACGAATGGTTGGTTTCCAACTGTAATTGTCATTCATCACTAGATTGTAATCAAAATCATAACCTGCGTTACCACCTTTGATTCGTGTGATAAGGTGTCTTCCACCGCTTCCGATTAATTTAAATTGAAAAGTCTGATCAGAATCTTGTTCTTTTAATATCTTCTGAACTTTCTTAATTATTGCCTCTATTTCAATTCTAATAGGGGCGTATTCATTTTTACTTACAAATTCGTACATAAAAATCTCCTTCTTCGCCCATGCCACCCATCTAGAAATTCTATGTGTCTTCTAAATCGTTATATTTTACCACCAAATCTTCAAAAACTCAATATAGGTGCAATAAAAAATCCTCCACCATTTCTGATGAAGGTCATCGATCCCTAATTCAACGGCGATGCTCTTGACAGACGAGTCGATATCCTTTTTTTTATAATGAGCATTTTGTAATGGAAAAGCAATATTTTCATATGCCGTCATTGTAGGGTATAATGCATAGTTTTGAAACA
>JALFFX010000001.1 GCA_022777645.1 Erysipelotrichaceae bacterium | reverse complement strand
CATGCAACCATCAAAAATATTCTTTCTACGCCCATTGAAGGTTCAATGCAATATGGAATATATTTCTCATTTGTTTCAGGGTCGAGGTATTCAAGCTTTTCACCACTTGCTTCTGAGTGACGTTTTAAGTCGTAATCAGTTCTGTCGGCGACGCCTAATATTTCTCCCCAGCCAAATGGGAATTTATATTCAACATCAGTTGTAGCTTTAGAATAAAAAGCTAATTCTTCTGGTTCGTGATCGCGATATCTTAAATTTTCTTGCGAAATATTTAATGATTCGAGGAATTTTAAGCAATAATCTTTCCAATATGCAAACCATTCAAGATCAGTATTTGGCTTGCAGAAAAATTCCATTTCCATTTGTTCGAATTCACGAACGCGGAAAATGAAATTACCCGGAGTAATTTCGTTTCTAAAGCTTTTACCGATATTGCAAATGCCGAAAGGCAATTTTCTACGAGTTGTTCTTTGAACATTTTTGAAGTTTACAAACATGCCTTGGGCAGTTTCAGGTCTTAAATATACTAAGCTTTCTGATTCTTCGGTAACACCGATGTGAGTTCTAAACATCAAATTGAATTGACGAATGTCAGTAAAGTTTGATTTACCGCAGACTGGACATTTTACCTTGTTATCTTTGATAAATTTTATCATTTCCTCGTTCGTCATTGCGTTAACATCAACATCTGGAAAAGCTGCTTCGATTAAATTATCAGCTCTGTGACGAGAGTGACAATCTTTACAATCGATTAATGGATCAGCAAATGTTGCAACGTGTCCAGTTGCTTTCCAAACAGATGGATTCATTAAGATAGCGGCATCGATTCCAACGTTAGTTGGAGATTCTTGAACGAATTTTCTCCACCACAATTTCTTAATATTGTTTTTTAATTCGACGCCTAATGGGCCAAAATCCCAGGAATTTGATAAACCACCATAAATCTCAGAATCTTGAAAAACAAAACCACTAGAAATCAAATGATTAACTATTTCTTCAAATTTTTTATTTTGCATATTACTTCCTCCGATTACGTAAGAAACTTCTCAATATTATATGTTAATATCAATTATTTTACAATAAATTGATAAATCAATTCATGAATAACATCTTGTAAGATTTAATGTTTACTTGAGAAACATTATTAGCAAATACTAACAAATCAGTTAGCAATTCTTTGCATTCATCTTCATTAAATTCGATTTCTCCAAATTTAGACAATTCGACTTTAAATAAATATCTGAAAATTTTTAATTTTCGCGCCGAATAAGTTTTTCCGTTATTTCCGGAATAACATTTCTTGCAAATCATTCCACCATTTTCATAAGAAATTGCACAAATATCATGTTTTGATCCACACAATTGGCACGAATCAACGTTTAGCCCATATCCTGCGATTTTAAGGACTTGAGCAAAGTACAACAAACAAACAAAAAATGGATTTTTATTATTATCAAGCAACTCAAGTGATTTTTTTAAAAAATCAAAGATTTGAATAGCATCATCATCTTGAATAAATTTAAAAGTGATTTCACGAATAAAAGATAAAGCGGAAAGACCTGCCAAATCTTTTTTTGCATTTTGGAAAGAATTTAATAATTCTCCGTTGCGTAATGAATGCCCTGTTTTCCCTTTTGAAATATTGAAACGAGAATAATTACATAAATTTATAAGCGATGCATTTTTACTATTGATTTTTAAAACACCTTTAGCTAGAAAGCTAAAATATTGTTGTTTGGTAATAATATTAACAATTGAATCGTGTTCGTTAAAAGGGGTTGTTCCTAAAACAATTCCGTCAATTTCAAACATTTATTTATAGCCTAATTCTTTCAATATTCTTGGATTATTAATCCAATCTTCTTTTACAGAGACGAATAATTCCAAAAACATATTTTTGTTAAAATATTTTTCAAGAGTTTTTCTTGCGCGTTTACCAATCTCTTTTATCTTGGAACCATTTTTGCCGATAACTATGCCTTTATGGGAATCTTTATCAACAATAATTGTTGCTCTAATATAGACAGCTTCTTTTTTGTTTTTTATTTCGTCCACTCTAACTGCAAGTTCGTGAGGAACTTCTTCTCGAAGCAACAATAATAATTTTTCACGAACGACTTCCGAGACATAAAAAGAAGAATCTTTATCGGAAATAGTATCCTTAGGATAATATCTTGGTCCTTCACTCATTAAAGGCTTTACCGCATTTAATATATCTTCAATGCCAAAACCATTTTTTGCGCTTAATTCGATTATTTTGGCATCAGGAATATTATTTTTATAGGTTTGTTTAATAGCTTCCGCTTGTGGAAGTTTAATTAAATCAATTTTATTGATTGCAACAATTGTCGCAACGTCTTTTGGAAGCGATCTTATAATGAATTCATCTGCTTCAGAAAACTTCAAAGATGCATCAACAACTAAAATAATAGCGTCAACTCCTTTTGTGGAATCAAAAGCGTCTTGATTCATGATTTTGCCTAATGAATGACGAGCTTTATGAATTCCCGGAGTATCAACGAACACTATTTGATATTCGTCGTCATCATAAATGCCTCTAATCGCGTTTCTAGTTGTTTGGGCTTTATCTGTAACTATCGAAACATCTCTTTCCAATATTGAATTCAATATTGTTGACTTTCCAGCATTAGGTTTGCCTATAATTGCAACAAATCCTGATTTCATTATTTTAAATCGTCCTCGGAAAAGGCAAATGGAAGCAATTCTGCAGTAGTTGTTTCTTTAATTTCGTTTTTAAGATTTGCCATTAAGATTTTTGCATTTTTTGGAAGAAGTTCAGAGATAACTTGACGGCAAGCACCACAAGGTGAACAAGGTCCATCAGTATCTGCCGCGATTGCTAAAGCAACAATCTCTTCTTTTTTAACGCCATCAAGATATGCGCCATAGATAGCATTTCTTTCTGCGCACATGCAAAGTGGGTATGAAGAATTTTCGATATTCGCACCAATGTAGGTTTTTCCAGATTTTGTTAATAAAGCTGCACCAACCGCAAAATGGGAATAAGGCGAATATGAACGTTTTCTTGCATCAATTGCTAATTCAACTAATTTTTCATTTTCCATAGTAACTCTTTCTCCTAATATTTTTTCTTGCAAAGAAAACATTTCCTTTTCATCTTCTTCATTCATATGATCATATCCTAATAAATGAAGCATGCCATGAACGAACAAAAACGAAAACTCGCGTTTTGCAGAATGATCATACTGCACCGCTTGTTCTTCTGCTTTTTCAAATGAAATGATGATTTCTCCAAGAGACGATGGAACACCAGGTAAGCTTTTTTCGTTGACATCGTCAAAGAAAGCAAAACTTATAACATCAGTAGGACGATCGACATTGCGATATTCTTTGTTGATTTTATGAATTGTCTTATTATCAACAATACTAACATCGATTAAATAATCAGTGTCGATTTTTAAATAATCAAATACTTTATGCGCTAAAGAGCAAAAAATGTCTTCATAACAATCATATTTTTTAGGACCATTATTGATAAAATCTAATTCCATAATTTCTTGGAAATTAATTTTACCATAAGTCGATATCGTTTTCAATTATCAATATGGTCAATAAATTGAGCTTCAAGACGTTTATATGTTTCTACATTTTCTTTATACGAGATTAAACTCTCCATATTGTTAGATAGAATGTAAAATGCTCCAAAATGAAACAAGATGAAATTAACGCTTATTGTTTTACAATAAATCATCAATAATATGCAAATTATTATGAGAAGAAATGAATGAATACATTTTTCAAATGAGATTTTTAAAGCAAAGTTGTTTGCAGATGAAACGCATTTGTCTACAATCGATAAGTAATCTTCCTTTGCTTCACCAAGCCCATCTTCTAAAACGGCAATTTCTCGCTTTTGATCATTTCTTTTGTTGCCTAAAATC
Organism: Erysipelotrichaceae bacterium; assembly: GCA_022777645.1. Lineage (GTDB taxonomy): Bacteria > Bacillota_I > Bacilli_A > RFN20 > CAG-826 > Fiminaster. The sequence goes on along the minus strand of JALFFX010000001.1, from coordinate 48,504 downwards.
AATTTCTTCACGAGCAAGCTTAATAAGATGAAAATTATAGCGATAGAATTTATTGGATTATTAATTATCAGCACAAACGAAATAAGGGCAAAAGAAAGAGAGTAAGTAATAAATTCATCAAAATATAAACAATAGCTTTTCTTGAATTCGTTATATAAATTATATGTCTTATTATTTTGATTTTCTTTTCTTGAAAATATTTTTCGGATAAATGTTTTATCAAAGAAATTAATTTCTTTGATTTTATACCATTTTTCTACTAATTCTAATAACGCAAAAACTACTAAAAATATAATAGGAATAAAGACAAATGAATCTTCTTTTACGAAGAAAAAACCAGTGAGAATGGAGGCAGTCGATACGAACTTAATAATCAATTTTATAACTTGATTTTTATGGGATGGAATATCGGTTAAAAAGTTTTGTTTATGGAAACAGTGCTCTGCAACATCGGATATCTCGAGTACTCTCTGACGCCAAGTCTTTTCAAACGATGCTCTCTTAATCTTAAGCATACCTTTATCAGGATCACTAATTTTAATGTATTTACGAGATAAGGAAGTGATCATAACTACATGGTTGCTATTAATCAGTGCTAAGCACGGAAGTGTTATTTTATCTAATTGGCTATTATCACATTCATAGGCACGCATTGTAACGCCGTTTTCTTTGGCGATGTCAATTAGTTCGCGGAATGTATAATTACCTTTCTTTCCTTTGTTTTTAGCCAAATAGAGAAAAGACTTGTTCTCATGAACTGTAGATAAGAGCATTTTCAAAGCTGCAAAACCACAGTCATGATTGTTTCCTTGATAGCAGAAATATTTTTTCATACCGTCTACCTCCACTATATTAATAGGGGTATTTTTTGATATTTTTTGCAAAAATTTTTAAAATTTTATCAGACAACAAAAAATGGGAATATTATATATTCCCATAATTTTTAAAATTTTTTTAATTAATAATTTTTGCGTCTGGCCATTTCGCTTTTGAGTTTACGTTTGAGGCCTTTTTTAAGATAGAATTCTCTCTTACGTGTCTCAAGAAGGACGCCAGATTTGTTAACTTGACGTTTAAAACGACGAAGTGCTTCATCTAATGTTTCGTTTTCACGGACGACTGTTTTTGGCATATTTTCACTTCCTTCCTTATATAAGAGTATAATTTAAATTTATTTTTGACCTTTAACGATTTCGACACCGCATGAAGCGCCAATACGATTTGCTCCTGCTTCAACCATAGCCATGGCTTCTTCATATGAATGAATACCACCACTAGCTTTTACACCTGCTTTATCACCGACAGTTTCACGCATTAATTTAACTGCATGAACTGTTGCGCCGCCTTTTGAGAAACCTGTTGAAGTTTTAACAAATTCAGCGCCTGCTCTAACAGCTGCTTTTGAACATTCGACGATTTCTTCATCAGTTAACAAGCATGTTTCAAGAATTACTTTCAGTAATCTGTCTTTACATCCCTCTTTAACTAAAGCGATTTCTTTTTCAACATAATCAAAATTATGTTCTTTGGCCATCGAAATGTTAATAACCATATCGATTTCATCTGCGCCTTGTTCGACACATTTGCTGGCTTCAAATTGCTTTACTTCTGGCAATGTAGCACCAAGTGGGAATCCGATGACTGTACAAACCTTAGCTTTAGCACCTTTGAGCAATTTTGCAGCAAGTGGAACAAAAGCAGGATTTACACAAACTGAAGCGAATTCATATTCGCGAGCTTCTGCACACAATTTTTCAATCGCGGACACTGATGCATCGGCTTTGAGAAGTGTGTGATCGATTAATCTGTTAATTTCCATATAATACAACCTCTGTTTTAAAATTATATCATACGCCAATAGTAATAAACTATTCTCTTTTAATAAAATTATTTTTCAACTACTTTTTTGCCATCATAATATCCGCATTTTGGACAAATATTATGTGATTTAATTGTCGCACCACAGTTTGGGCAAGTAACTAAGCCAGAAACTGATAATTTGAAATGTGTACGACGCATTCTTTTTGAAGTCTTAGATGTTCTTCTGAATGGGACTGCCATGATTCCACCTCCTAACAAACTGTGTTTAATTATAAATTAAATTATATAAATATCAAAATAATTTTAAAACAATGTTTAAAAAACTACTAAATTTATTCGATATTAACTAACTTTTAATTTGACAATTTTACCAATATAATCATCGGAAAGATCGGATGATAACTTAAGATAATTAGATGTAAACCCGCTTAACAAATTTGTTTTTTTATTTCTTTCTTCCAGAATTACTTCTAACTCTTGACCAAGGAATCGATTGTAATATTCTTTTTCTAATTTTTTGCTTAAATCAAGCAAAGCATCTACTCTCATAGATTTAACATCTGGAGAAATTTGATTATCCATTAAATATGCTTTTGTGCCTTCGCGCGCTGAAAACGGGAAAACATGCAACTCAGAAAATTTGATTTTATTAATAAAGTCATAAGTTTCTTTAAATTCTTCTTCGCTTTCGCCAGGAAAACCGACAATAACATCAGTTGTAATTGAAATATCAGGACGGACAGATCTAATCTTTTCGACTTTTTTAATGAAGTCATCGACGTTATATTTTCTTCCCATTCTTTTCAAAACGGTTTTTGACCCACTTTGTAGTGGCATATGTAGGTGATTAGCGAGTTTTGGATAATTTGCCAACAAAGTAATAAATTTATCGTCAATTTCGCTTTCTTCAATGGATGATATTCTAAGTCTATATAATCCTTCAATATTCAATATTGCCTCAACTAAATCTGAAAAAGTTGTGTCTTTCAAATCAAGGCCATAATGGGCAGTATGGATACCGCATAAGACAAATTCTTTAAATCCAAGAGAAACAAGATGAGTTATTTCAGCGATAATCTCATCTTTATTACGCGATCTTACTTCGCCTCTTGTGTATGGAATTGTACAATATGTACAAAAATTATTGCAACCGTCTTCAACTTTGATATAGGCGCGTGTTGATTTTGGCATTGTAAAAACATTAAATGATTCATATTCAAGATGACGAACGTCTTTGTTTATCTTTAATATTTTTTCATTATTTATTTTGAATTCGTTAATCAAATCAAGCAATTTATTACGATAGCTTGTCCCAATAACAATATCTGCACCAGTTGAAGAAAAAATCTCTTCACCATGATTTTGACTTGAACATCCCATAACTACAACGACACTATCGGGATTTTTTCTTTTTTCGCGACGAATAATTTGTCGTGACTTTTGATCGGCAACTTTAGTAACTGAACATGTATTTATAACAACGACATCAGGATTATTATTGTCTTCAACATAATTGTTTAATAAAAACATCTCCCGGAGAGCGTTATTTTCATAAAAATTAACCTTACAGCCGAGGCTTATCAATTTGAATCTCATTTTATTTTGCTTTCTAATTCGGTTTTAATTTTGATATCGCGATGTTTGATTTTGATAATCAATTTATCACTAATTAATTTATTAATTCTTAATTCTTCGAGCATACCGCGTTTGTCATCTTGTAAATATTTTTCGATAGCAGGTTTGATTCTTTCAATAATATGTGAATAATTTGGACGCTTTAAATATTTATCGAATAAAGCGATTTTAGAATCTAAACGGCCTTGGTCATTTATTACATAAATGGTGTGGAAATCAAAATGATAGGCAATTAAATAATGATCGTCGCGATAAATAGTGACAAGTTTTGTGAAAAGTGAATTGTATAAGTTAAAATTGTAAAGTTCAAACAAATCAATGCATGACGAATCAAAATTATCAAGCAATTGATTATAAGGATCTTTTAGCAATTTTCCGAATTGATCATAATAAAGCGAATTGATTGCTCGCGAAAAGATTGGAATATAAATTTTATTATCACCATCAACAAGATAAGGTTTACCTACCATTTGTTCATGAACAAAATCTATGACCTCTTCGGTTTTCATATCGCTTTCTTTATATGCATAAATAATTGTTTTATCTAAAACATTTTTGTTCATTATCGCATGAATAATAATATTGGCTCTAATAATGTCAAATTCGTTTTTAATATCTAAAAGATATTTATATCTTTCAATATCGGAAAGTAAAAAACGATTATTAATATAAAAATAATATTCCTCGCTTTTTTTAAGATTGATGTTTTTTTGATATTTCGCTAATGTGTCAAATAATTTCATAAAACTATTTCTCCAATAAGCAAGATATAACGGATAAAGAATATATCGCAGCAGTTTCTGCTCTTAAAATTCTTTTTCCTAAACTAACTAATTTAAATTTTAAGGATACAGCATAGTCAACTTCGCTCTTTTCAAATCCGCCTTCTGGACCGATTAAAATAGCAAGTGACTTATCATTAGATAAATTCGAAACAATATTTATCATATTTTCAGTTTTGCCATCTTCTTTTTCGTAAGCAATCATTTTTTCATCAGCAACAATTTCACCAAGCTCATTAAAATCAATTAATCGATTAATGACAGGAACTGATAAGCGATGTGATTGCTGAGCGGCTTCTTTAGCAATTTTGTTATATCTTTCGCATTTATGCGAAAAATTGAAATCTTTTGCTTTAGAAATTGCTCTTTTTGACGCAACAAAAACAATTTCTGAAACGCCTAATTCGGTTGCTTTTTGAACAACAAGGTCGAGTTTTTCACCCTTTAATAAGCAAATGATTAAAATAATTTTGTTGGGAAGTTCAACTTCACTTTTAATTTCTTCAACAACTTTAATTGATAATGGCTTTAGCTCATTTATTCGTCCAAGATAAAGTTTGTTGTCAAACACTATCTCGATATCTTCGTTTTTATTTGCCCGCATGACATTTAAAAGATGATGCTCATCTTCTTTGCTTAAATAAGCAAAATTATTTCTAATCGAAGCAAAATATCTTTGCATTATCGCAAAAACTCTCCTCGTGCATCACACAAATCATTGCTGCGCAATATAAAGATGCCGCATATAATCATTGCAAATTCAACGACAAAATAAGGAATCAAAAACGCTAAAACATTGGCAATTGCTCCGGTGAAAAATAATAAACACCCAAGCCCAGAAATAAAAAGTAAAGAAACTAAGGCAATTATAATACCAGTTTTTATTTGTCCGATATAAAACATGTGAGCGCCTAAAAATCCAAGTGTAAATGCCAATATTGCGGTCTTTTTCTTGCTTTTTGGTTTAACAGTTTCAATGTTTACTGAAAGCGGATCGAATGCTTGGGTAAAATCTTTTGTGGAAGTATCTTCACCAAGAAGTGGATCTTTAACACCACAAAAAGGACAAATCTCTTTGTCCAAGCGGGAAATCGGGTTATTACAATTACGACATTTTGGCATAAATACTAATATAGTATATCACGTGTTATTAAAAATGAATTTCATAATCGACAAGTCCATCATAAAAATCTTTTTCGTGACTGACGATAATAACGCATCCAGGGAATTTTTCGATGGCAAGAAACAAAGCGTCTTTAGCTTTTTGGTCAAGGTGATTTGTCGGTTCATCAAAAACAAGAAAATTAGATTTTTTCAAACTCATTAAAGCAAGGCGAGCTTTCGTGACTTCACCACCAGATAATTCTTTCATTTTACGAATTGCTAATTCTTTGCGAAGACCATAACTGCCAAGCAAAGTTCTTATCGTTGTGTTATCTAATTTTGGATAAGATGTTTGAATATATTCAAAAGGGGTTAAATTTAAATTGATTTTTTTATCTTGATCAAAATAATTTATTTCGATGCCATCAAGCCATTTATAGTGTCCTGAAACTTGTTTGATTAAACCTAAAATTGTTTTTAATAATGTTGTTTTTCCAACTCCATTATGACCAATAATTGCAATTTTTTCACCTTTATATAAATTAAAATTTATTGGTGGCAAAATCGCGGTTTGATTGTAACCAATCTCAAGATTTTCAATTTTTAATACTTCTTTACCGACATCTTTAGTAAATGGAAACGAGAAGTGCACAACGCCTTCTTCTTTGCCAGGAGCTTCCATGACTTCTAAATGCGCTAATCGAGCGCGCCTTGATTTCGCAGCTCTTGAAGATGTGGCTCTAACAATGTGTCGGGCAATAAAATCTTCTTCTTTTTTAATATAACGTTGTTGAGCATTATAATTCTTTTCATACATTTCTTTATCGAGTTCATGTTGCGCTAAAAAATAATCAAAATTGCCGCGATATCGAACAATCGTTTTATTTTCTAATGAAAATACAACATTAGCAATTTTACGCAAAAATTCTTGGTCATGACTTACAACAAGAAATGATTTTGGATAATTTATCAGATAAGATGAAAGCCAATCAACTTGAGCAGCATCAAGATAATTGGTTGGTTCGTCCATCAATAAAACATCTTTTTGTTCAAGCAACATTTTGATCAAATATACTTTTTCTCTTTGCCCCGATGATAATTTTGATAATGGAATATTTAATCTATCATCTGCTAAGCCTAAACCTTTGACTAGCTTTAATACAGTTTCTTTTATTGAATAAAATCCAGCACGATCTAATTCATCTTGCAATCTTTGCGCTTTTTCTAATAATGCTTCGAAGTTTTCAAAATCATATGAAGATTTTTCATATAACAATTCCATTTGTTTTTCTTTTTCAAACAAATTTTGAAATATTTCATATATAAAATCGATAGTTATCATGTCTTGATTAACTTCTAGTTTTTGATCAAGATATGAATATGTCGTTTTTGGTGTCCAAATAACTTGGCCTTTATCTGGCTTAATTTTGCCTGCTAGTAAATTTAAAATTGTCGTTTTACCTGAGCCATTAACGCCAACTAAAACAGCGTGTTCCCCTTCATTGATTTTTAAATTCACGCCTTTATATAATTCTTTATCAGAATAATTAAATTCAATATCTTTTAGTTCGATAAGCGCCATAGCATAATAATAGTATCAAAATTATTTCTATATTCAATATTTATATTTATATAAAAAGCCCTGATTGCTCAGGGCTAATATTATTTTTTGAAAGCTTTCTTGAATTTCTCGAAGAACGATTCGCCTTTAGTTTCGCTTTTTTTATATTCTTCAAGCAATTTTCTTTGTTCTTTGCTAATCTTAGTCGGTGTTTGAAGTTTAATGTGGACATATTCATCGCCTGGCGTTCCTTTACGTAAATCTTTAACGCCACGACCTTTCAAACGTATGATTTGATTAGGTTGGGTTCCGGCTGGAATTTCAACTTCACAATCGCCATAAACAGTTGGAACATCGATTTTAACACCTAATATAGCATCGATGAAATCGAGTGGAATTTCGATGTGAATATCGTTGCCGTCGCGAGTGAAGTATTGATGTGGTGAGACGATGATTTCGAGGAATAAGTCGCCATTAGGTCCACCATTGACACCTCTTTCGCCTTTTCCGGCAACTCTAAGTTGTTGTCCAGAATTAATACCGGCAGGAATGTTAACATCCATGTCTTTTTTGACACGTTTATAACCTTTGCCACCGCAATCAGGACATTTATCGGTAATAATTTTCCCTGTTCCACCACATTTTGGACATGTCGTTTGATTTTCCATGACTCCAAAGATGGTTCTTTGTTGGGTACGAATATAACCTCTACCACCACAATCAGGGCAAGTTTTAATATCGTTTGATGTTTTAGCGCCTGTTCCACCACATGTAGAGCAATTCTCATCATAGGTAATCGGCATTGTAATTGTTTTACCATTTATTGCGTCCATGAAGCTGATACGAACTCTACTTAATGTATCGTTGCCACGTTGCGGACCATAATTTTGTGATGAGCGAGTAGAACCTCCGCCGAAAAATGAATTAAAGATATCTCCTAAATCGACGCCACCAAAACCTTGAGATGAGAATCCACCACCTTGGAATGGATTTCCAGCTCCGCCAGTTGAACCGCCGTTTTCGAAAGCTGCCATGCCAAATTGATCATACATTTGACGCTTTTTATCGTCATATAAAATATCATAAGCTTCTTGTACTTCTTTAAATTTTTCTGGTGCGTCAGCGTCGTGATTAATATCAGGATGATATTTTTTTGCTAACTTACGATAAGCACTTTTAATTTCATCTTTAGAAGCACTTTTGGAAATGCCTAAGACTTCATAAAAATCTCGTTTTGCCATGACTTTTTATCCTTTCTATACAATCAAAGCTAGGGGATAAAATCCCCTAAGCTTCTTTTTTGTATTAATTAGTTTTTCATTTTGCTATCAGCATCGATAACATCGTCATTATTATTAGATGTATCAGATGTTGAATTGCCTTGAGCTTGCGCTCCTGATGGGGTATTTGCCATCATTTCAGCAGCTTTTTCAAGTTCACCGATGCGTGTTCTTAATGTTGCAATATCGTTATTGTCTAATGCGGCCTTAAGTTCATCGCGTAATTTTTGGGTTTGTTCTTTTTGAGTTGGATCTAAAGAATCACCTTTTTCTTGTAACGCTTGATCAATGCTGTTGATGTATTGTTCAGCTTTATTTTTAAGTTCAACCTCTTCTTTGCGTTTGGCATCTGCTTCAGCATTAGCTTCTGCTTCACGAACCATGCGGTCGATTTCTTCTTTGCTTAAGCCATTGGAACCAGAAATTGTAATTTCTTGTTCTTTTTGGGAATCTAAGTCTTTCGCACTGACTTTAACAATACCATTAACATCAATGTTGAATGTAACTTCAATTCTTGGTTCACCTCTTCTTGCTGGTTTAATACCAGTTAATTGGAAGTGGCCTAACAATTTATTGTCGGCTGCCATTGGTCTTTCACCTTGATAAACCATGATGTCAACAGCAGGTTGATTATCAGCAGCAGTTGAGAAGATTTGACTCTTAGTTGTTGGAATTGTTGTATTGCGAGTAATAAGAGGTGTCATCATGCCACCAAGAGTTTCAATACCAAGAGTTAATGGAGTGACGTCGAGAAGAACGACATCTTTGATGTCACCGCTGACAACACCACCTTGAATAGCAGCACCGATTGAAACAGCTTCATCAGGGTTAACAGAAAGGTTTGGTGTCTTGCCTGTTAATCTCTTAACTAATTCTTGAACAGCTGGCATACGAATTGAACCACCGATGAGAATGACTTGATCAAGATCATTAGCGGTCAATTGAGCATCGCTTAAGGCACGACGAACTGGTTCTTCAGTTCTTGCCAATAAATGTTTGGTCATATCTTGGAATTTAGCTCTTGAAAGAGTTGTTTCGAAGTTGATAGGACCATTGCTTGACATAGCGATGAATGGAAGCGAGATTGTAGTTTGAAGTGAGCTAGATAATTCGATTTTAGCTTTTTCAGCAGCATCGAGGAATCTTTGTTGAGCCATCTTATCGCTTACATCGACACCATGTTCAATCTTGATTTGAGCGCGAATCCAATCAGCGACAACTTTATCCCAGTCATCACCACCGAGTTTGTTATCACCAGCAGTAGAAACGACTTCGAATGTGCCATCACCAATATCAAGGATGGAAACATCGAATGTTCCACCACCTAGATCGTAAACAAGGATTTTTTCTGATTTTTCTTTATCAAGACCATATGCAAGAGCAGCCGCTGTTGGTTCGTTGATAATACGAACAACATCTAATCCAGCGATTTGACCAGCATCTTTAGTTGCTTGACGTTGAGCATCATTAAAGTAGGCTGGACATGTAATAACTGCTTTTGAAATCTTTTGTCCTAAATTTTCTTCAGCATACTTTTTCATATATGCAAGGACTTTTGCTGAGATTTCTTGTGGGGTGAAATCTTTATTTAAACATTTGATATGTAATTTTTCACTTGAACCCATTAAACGTTTAACAGATGAAACTGTATCAGGATTGGTAACAGCTTGACGTTTAGCAGCATTACCAACAATTTCTTCACCACTTGCCTTAAAGGCAACAACAGATGGAGTAGTCATTGTTCCTTCTGGATTTGGAATAACCTTAACTGTTCCATCAGCTTGGAGATAAGATACAACTGAGTTTGTGGTACCAAGGTCGATACCGAGAATAATTTCTTTTGCCATAATAATTTCCTCCTATTTAGGCATCTATTTCGACGTCTTTATTATTTTCATTATTTGCTTCATTTGCTTCGTCGTTTTTCTTTTCTTCCGCAACGGAAACGACAACCATTGCCGGTCTAATCAATCGATCGTGGAGTTTATAACCTTTTGTCACAACTTTTTTCACAACATTTGGATGTTCATTGTCGATGACAGTTTCGACAGCTTGCATGCTATCAGGATTAAATTCACATTCGAGTGATGGATTGATTTCTTGAACACCTTCGTTTTCTAATACTGACACCAAATTTCGATATATAAATTCGAATCCGGTTAAGAAGTTTTTCATTTCTACTGATGAAGGCTCATGTTGAAGCGCCATATGGAAGCCATCTAAGATTGGTAATAAATCAGAGATAAATCCTTCGACGCGATATTTAAGTGCTTGTCGATGTTCTGCCTCAACTCTTTTGCGAAGATTTTCCATATCGGCATAAACTCGATAATATTCATTTTTCCAATGAGCAACTTCATCGAGAAGTTTTTTTTCATTGTTTTCGGAATCCTTGTTCACCGCTTCTTCTTTCTTGGTGTCTTTCTTGTCTTTCTCTTTCACGATTACCATCCTTTCTGTTATCATCATCACTTAATTCATCAATTAAGAATTCAAGAGATGACACAACTTTGTCATAATCCATACGTTTTGGTCCAACAACTGCGATTGATCTTTCTTGCTTGCCAGGCATTTTAATTTTTGCCTGAACGATTGATAAATCGTTGTCATCCGAACCATCTTCGCCACCGATATGAATCGATATTCTTCCATCTGTGCTATCCTCAACTTCGCGGAACACTTCAGGGTGAGATAATAATTCAATTAGCTTTCTTGTTTTTTCAGCATCGTTTGCGAATTCTGGTTGTCCGAGAAGTTCGTCGCGACCGAATGCTGATAAACGATCTTTAGCAAATCCAGCCAAGGCTTCAAGCATAGCTCTATAAATAACATCATTATTAATTACCATGTCATTGAGAATAGGCTTCATTGCTTGCATTTTGCTTATCAAGTCACTAATAGCGGTTCCTTTTAATCGATCATTGAGAAGTTTGACGCAGTTTTCGACATCATCCATTCTTGTTTTTTCATCGATAACAAATGTTTTGTTTTCGACATAACCTTGATCGGTAACAAATACGCATGTGGCACTTGAGGAAGAAAGTGGAACTAATTGAACAGATATAAGATGCTCGTTTTGTGCACCAGGGCCAAGAACAATACTGGCAAGACTTGTCATTTGTGAGAGTATCTCACATGATTGTTTGATGACGTCTTGAATCGATTTTACTTTAGCATCAAGAATTGATTGCATTTGATATTTAAATTCTTCATCAATATTGCGATCGCGAAGATGTTGAATGTAATATCGATATCCCTTTGAAGACGGAACTCGACCACTTGATGTGTGAGTTTTTTCTAAGAATCCATCGTTTTCTAAACTATTCATTTCGTTACGAATTGTCGAAGATGAATAATCAAGTCCAAATTCTTCGATTAATGTCTTACTGCCGACAGGTTGAGCATTTTTAATAAAATATTCAACGATGAGCTTTAAGACACGGTCTCTTCTGTTCATTTCCATCCCTCCTTTTTGGCACTCGTAATTATTGAGTGCTAACATTATTATATATGGGTATTTGGCACTGTCAAGCGTTAAGTGCTATTTTTTTAAACAAAATTAAAAACCACTAAGTGGTTAATATCAGCAATTCCAATAAAAATCTTTATTTTAGATATATTTATAATAAGGTTACAAGCACGCGATTAAGCAAAAGCATCCCTTGATCAGTTACCTTAAAAATATCTTTATCAATAACAACTAAATTATCTTTTTTTAAAGTTTCTATTTTATCTTTATATTCTTCTAAAAAGTCTTTTCCAAATTTATTTTTAAAATCAGACAACAAGAAACCATCTTCAAGCCTTAAATTAGTTAGTAGATATTCTTCGATGATTTCATCAGAAGATAATTCTTCTTTTTCCGAAATATATTCACCATTTAAATATTTTGTAATATTTTTTGTATTTTCATATCTTATATTATTAATATAACCGCATGCACCTAAACCAACACCGACATAGTTTTGGTTTTTCCAATAAACAGTGTTGTGTTTCGAATAAAAATTCGGCTTAGCAAAATTACTTACTTCATATCTTTTATAGCCGTGCTCTCTTAAAAAAGAAACAACAGTCTCATAGAACAGGGCAGAGTCATCGCTATTTTGTTCTTTGACATTATCATTATAAAATTTTGTGTGTTTCCCTATTGTTAAAGAATATATTGAAATATGATTTGTATCTAAAGATACAATGTTATTTAAATCAGCGATTAAATCATTAATAGCTTCACCAGGAAAGCCAAACATTAAATCAACATTAATATTAGAAAAACCGTATTCTTTAGCTAGAGCAATAACATTTTTTGTATCGGCAAAATTATGCATTCTTCCCGCTAATTTTAAAATCTTATCATGACTTGATTGAACGCCAATAGATAAACGGTTCACACCGTATCGCTTCATTATTTCAAGTTTGGCTGATGATAGATTTTCAACATTGGCTTCAACACAAAATTCATAATCATCAGATAGCAAAACACTCAATCTCTTTATAAGAGATTCAAATAAATGATCATTTAAAGCAGTTGGCGTTCCACCACCGACATATATTGTTTTTAATTGCGAAAGATTATAAGAATCAATTTCTTTAAACAATTGCTCAATATATTTAGTTGCGTATTCTTCAATATAAAAAAGTTTTGTAAAGTCACAATATGAACATATGTGTTTACAAAACGGAATATGGACGTATAAAGATGTAATGTTTTTACAATCCAACATTATTTATTTGAATTTTCTTTATCTTTTTCTTTATCTACCATTTGTTGTTTGATGTCTTCGTCTTCAATTGGCACTAAGATGCGATCTAATTCTTGTTGAATAACTTCTTCTTCTGTTAAGTCATCTTTCTTAATTTGAAGCGATGTAAAATGTCTTTTGACAAGAATAATGATTAAAATCATTGCTCCAAAAAAAGCTAGGACGGAAACGACAATAATTAATGGTAAGAAATCATTTGCTGCTAATATTTTCATAATTGTATTTTACTCTTTACTAATAGGTGTGTAAACAAACTTATTTTTGATTTGTTCACGACGATAATAACCTCTTCGGGCAAGATTATCCATTGATGTACGGGCGGTTTCGTATACGCATCCAGTGAATTTCTTAAATTGCTGAATAGTGTAATACTTCCCTAATTTGCAGTGACGAACATAGAATTTCGCTTGATTTGGTCTAAGATTTGGGTCACTTTCCAATAAATCTTGAGCTGCTCTTTTTAAAGCTTTTTCATCTAAATCTTCATAGGAAGATGTGTTAACAACTGGTTTAGATGATACGACAGGATCGACTCTTCTTTCTTTTTTCTCCTTAATAGGAGTAACGGAACTATTTTCGATTTGCTTATGTGTTACATCTTCTGTTGAAGGAGCAACATTATCTTTATCAAAATATGCTTTTTGAGCTTCTTTGCTCGACACTTGAACAATCTTATCAAGGGAATATTGACAACATGATTGAAGTGCTTTGCAAAATTCAATTAAATAATATGTAAAATCATTATTTCCTCTACTAGATTCTTTTAACGCTTGCGATAAAGTATCGTTTGCTTCTAATAAAAATGAAGTAATTGGAAGCAGAGATGCTTCAAAACCAAAACGAGCTTTGATAAGAGCGCGAATAGTAGAACCCGCCATTAAGTCATTATAATTTTCAAACGGTTTAATATAATTAAACAAGAAAGAAATTGCTGCTAAAGAAACAATTGTTGCGTTATTTTTATCATTAATAAACGCTAAACCACTTTCCATCATTTCAGGAATGCGTTTTGTTGGAGCAGCCACAAATTCACGGTTAATCAAAACTTTTTGGCTATAAGCAGTAATTTCTTTTTGGCGATATAAATTAGCTTTTTCTTCACCATATAAAGTTTCGATAAAAGAAAGCAAATCGCTTTCATCTACATCTTCAAAAACTGAAGATACGATATTTTTATATAATTCAGTGTATCTTTCTAAAATAGCATAATCAGGATTATTGTTTGTATTGTTAATGATATTTTCTAAAGCAACATCGTTAACGATGATGTTTTCACTTTTCGCAACAAGTCGTAAGTCGTGTTTTAAGATATCGTTAAAAAAGGAAATGTTTTCAATTGAATTTGCAGTTAAATTATGATGTTCTTCGACAAATCTTTCAACGATTGATTCAATATCATCGATGAGTTTTTTTATTGATGGAAGAAAAACGAGTGTAAATGGTTTTTTATAAACATCACAAAAGCCTAATGTGATTTCGTAAGCTGAGCGATATTTAATAACTCTATCCCAAATTGGCTCAATCAAATTTGTGTTTAAAGCACGCTTGATATCATTTTTTGTTGCGTAAATTTCTTCGCTAAATCTATAAGCTAATTCGTCATTACCCATAATTTGCTCCTTAATTTAATGTTCAACTAAATATTATTTTATAATAAATATACTAATTATCAACTATTTTTTAACTAAAAATCAATCATCGTCATCAATTGACAATACTGACATAAAGGCTTCTTGAGGTACTTCTACTGAGCCAACAGCTTTCATTCTCTTCTTGCCTTCTTTTTGCTTTTCAAGGAGTTTTCGTTTACGAGAAATATCACCGCCATAGCATTTTGCTAAAACATCTTTACGCACTGCTTTAATATCTGCTCTAGCAATGATTTTGCCGTTGATAGAAGCTTGAATAGGCACTTCAAATTGTTGGCGTGGAATAATATCTTTTAACTTACGAACAACAACGCTTCCTCTTTCGTATGCAGTTGATCTATGAACGATAGTTGATAAAGCATCGATTACTTCACCATTTAATAAAATATCCATCTTTGCAAGATTGCCTGATTTGTAATCAGAATATTCATAATCAAAAGAGGCATATCCTTTTGTATTGCTTTTTAGTTTATCAAAGAAATTGTAAACAATTTCAGATAAAGGAAGTTCATAGGTGATAACCATTCTCGTGTCATCAAAATATGTAAGATCTTTATAAATACCGCGTCTATTTTGGCATAATTCCATAACTGCCCCGACGTAGTCTTTCGGAGTCATAATTTCAGCTTTAACATATGGTTCTTGAATCTCTTTAACTAAAGTTAAATCCGGTAATTTTGATGGGTTATCAAGGCAAATCATTTCACCATTTGTTAAATAAATGTGAAAAATAACACTAGGTGCAGTCAAAATCAAATCAAGCCCGTATTCTCTTTCTAGTCTTTCTTGAACAACATCCATATGTAATAAGCCTAAAAAACCGCATCTAAAGCCAAAACCTAATGCTTGTGAAGTTTCGGCTTCAAATGTTAATGAAGAATCGTTTAAAGAAAGCTTTTCAAGAGCGTCTTTTAAATCGGCAAATTTTTTGCTATCAACAGGATAAAGGCCACAATAGACCATTGGGTTCATTTTTCGATAGCCAGAAAGTGGAGTGCTTGCTGGATTATCTCGCAATGTGATTGTTTCACCCGGAAAGATATCTTTAATATCTTTAATTTGGGCTGCTAAATAGCCAACTTCACCTGCTGATAATTCATTTTTCTTTAATTCTTTTGGCGTTCTAATGCCAACTTCAGTAACTAAATATTCTTTGCCATTAGACATTAATTTAATATAATCACCGACTTTTACCGAGCCGTTTTTCACGCATATTAAAACAACGACTCCTCGATACGAATCATAATATGAATCAAAAATTAAAGCTTGAAGAGGAGCATCACTGTCACCAGTTGGGGCTGGAATATATTTAACGATTGCTTCAAGAACACTATCGACACCAAGACCTGTTTTCGCACTGACAAAGCATGCATTGTCACAAGGAATACCGATTCTTCCTTCAATTTCTTTGATAGTATTGTCAACACTAGCACTTGGTAAATCAATTTTATTGATAACTGGCAATATTTCTAGATTATTATCAACTGCCAAATAAACATTGGCGAGTGTTTGTGCTTCAACGCCTTGAGTGGCATCGACAACGAGCAAGCAACCTTCGCACGCTGCTAATGAGCGGCTTACTTCGTAAGAAAAGTCGACATGCCCCGGAGTATCAATTAAATTGAATAAATAATCATGTCCGTCTTTAGCGTGATATTTAATTGTGACCGCATTTAATTTAATTGTGATTCCACGTTCTCTTTCAAGATCCATCGAATCGAGGATTTGATCTTTCATTTCACGTTTTGAAACAGTTTCAGTCATTTCTAAAATACGATCAGCAAGAGTAGATTTGCCATGATCGATATGGGCAATGATTGAGAAGTTTCGAATGTATTTACGGTCAAAATCCATATGATAGTATTTTATACTAAAATTAGTAATTAGTCTTTCCAAAAATTATCAATAATCTTATTTATGTCTTTTGAAGAAGTGACAACATGGTAATTCTTCCATTTTTGATGAAATAATGAATTGTAATCGCTAGTCAAATATCGATCGTCGATCAATAAGGCAATTCCGCGATCTGTTTCCGATCTAATAACACGACCAACAGCTTGCATTATTTTGTTAATACCAGGATAAATGTAGCTAAATTTATAACCCATTTTATTTTTCTCGTTAAAATAATCTTTAATCAAATTTCTTTCATAACATATTTGAGGCAGTCCAACACCGACTATTACAACTCCGATAAGTCTTTCACTAACAAGATCAACACCTTCGCCAAATGCGCCGCCAAGGATAACAAGTCCAATCGTTGTTTTTGTTGGTTTATCTAAAAATTTAGATAAAAATTCATCTCTTTGATAATCGTTCATGTCTTTTTCTTGAACGATTAAATCTCCATCAATATCACTTAAATAAGGCAATATCATATCGAGATATTCATAACTTGGAACATATACAAAATAATTGCCAACACAACCTTTGATAGCTTCTTTTATATATTCCGCTACAGTTTTTAATGTATCTTTTCTATTTTTATATCTAGTAGAAATATTAGGAGCAACCATCAAACATAAATTGTTGATATTAAATGGGGACTTAAGCGATAAAACCGGGTTGGATTCATTACCGCCTATTCCTTCAATATAATAATCAATAGGCGTTAAAGTTGCAGAGAAGATGATTTTGCTTTTTGCTTGATGAAGCGATTGCATAATAAAGCGACTTGGATCAAGACAAAATAAATTAAGTAAATAATTATTTTTGCCGTTTTTAGCAATATAAATAACTGATGAATCGTTATAAAAATCCAAAAGACGATAAAAACGATTTAATTCCATCGAAAAATCTTTTAATTCTTCAGAAACAGTATCTTTTGTTTTTTTACGATAACTTGATGAAGCAATTAAGAAATTTTCGATTGAATTTAGTAATTTTTGTTCTAATCTAGCAATGAGCGTTTCGCCATCTTCATATTCTTCAAACAATTTTAATTGTTTTGTTAAAGATTTAAGCGCTCTTTTCATGGTTTTATCTTCGCATTTTGATAACGATTTTTTCGCCTTCAAAAATAAGGCATAGTCGATTTTTCCGCTATACATCCCTTGCGCGCGGTTGATCAAATTATGAGCCTCATCGATTAACGCCACAACTTTAAATGGGTTGGTTTCAAAAAACCTTTTCAAATAAACAATTGGATCAAAGAAATAATTATAATCACACACGATAATGTCGAAATAAAGTGACATATCAAGTTGAAATTCAAATGGACAAATTCCAAAGGAAGAAGCAATCGTTGATATAGAATCATAATTTAAGACATCATATTTGTTAAAAGCGTAAGCAATCGCATCTTTGATTTTGGAATAATATCCTTTTGCAAAAATACATTCATCAGGGTTACAGGCCTTACCTTTGCAAAAGCATATTTTATCTTTGGCAGTTAAAACAATTGACTTTAAAATCATTCCATTATCTTTAAGAATATTAACGGCTTTATAGGCACTTTCCTTACCTGAATTTTTGGCGGTTAAATAAAATATTTTATCGTTATTAGTGCTTGCAAAACTTTTAATAGCTGGATATATCGTTGACATTGTTTTGCCAATACCGGTTGGAGCTTCGCAAAACAATATGCCACCATTTTTGATGACGCCATAACTATATTTGATCATCTCTTTTTGACCATTGCGATATTCAGAAAATGGAAATTTGATATTTTGAGCAGAAAGGTTTCTTTTCTCAATATGTTTTTCGATTTGTTCGTAAAAAGAAATGTAATCTTTTAAATATGATTCAACTTCTTTTTCCAATTTATCGCGTGAAAAAGAGAAATCTTTTTTTAATATTGAACGATCTACTTGATTGATATATGTTAGTCTTATATTGACACTGTCAATATTTTTTTCTTTAGCGATAATAAAGCCATAGCAAATTGCTTGCGCTAAATGCCATTTTTTATGTTCTTCGAAGAATTCTTCTAAATCCGCAATTGTTGATTTAATTTCGTCGATAAACAAATTATCTTTTTCGATGATTACTCCGTCAGCGCGACCTTCTAAAGATATTTCATAATCATCGATTTTAAACTTCTCAAACACTTGATATTCACTTATATAATCTTGTTTTTGAAGAGATTGAAACCAGGAATGAATATTGCTCCCTTCCTTCATCGTTTCAGCATTAAAAATGCGATTATCTATATCACCAGTGCGAAACAGAAAATCGACTAATTCATGAACAGATAATCGCAACTCTTTATTCATTATTTTACAAATTGTTGATCTAATAAACGGTTGCCATTGGCAAAACTTTTTCCGTCCATTCTCTTTTTACCTTCTAATTGCACAACATCAAGAACAATATCTCCATCAACAAGGCTTAAGACAATTTCTTTTTTTATGCTTAATTGTCCCGATTCGCCTAAATGACTTGAAACCTTATGTGCTTTTAATATTTTTAATTTTTTATCGTTAATATAGACATATCCACCTGGTTCAAAACTTAAGCCGTTAACAAAATTAATAAATTGTTCACAATCAAAATTGATATCAAGTTTTTCATCACTAGGTAATATTTTATCGGCAAATGTTACTTCGCTTTCATCTTGAACAATGCCTACTAATTTATGATTAAAATAATCATAAAGATTGTCTTGAACGACTTTTGTGGCGGCATCGACAAGTTTTAAACAAAGTGAAGAATAATTATCATTATCAATTGTTACTTCTTCTTTGGCATACATCCGTCCCGCATCCATTTTATCAATCATTTCCATTAAAGTGATGCCAGTTGTTTTATCACCGTTAATTATCGCTCTTTGGATAGGGGCTGCGCCACGATATTTAGGAAGCAAAGAACCGTGTAAATTTAAACAACCATAAGGAGGGACATCTAAAACTGCTTGAGGGACAATTTGTCCATATGCCATTGTAAGAATTAAATCTGGTTTTAAATCATATAAAAATTCATATTCTTTACGAATTCGATGTGGCTGAAAAACAGGAATATTATATTTTTGAGCAACAATTTTTGTTGCTACTGGCTCTAAAATCCCTTTTCTACCAACAGGTTTATCTTCTTGGGCGATTAGTCCCACAAAATTAAGACCAAAATTAATTAAGTTTTCAAAGACTCTCGCAGCTATTTCTGGAGTCCCCATAAATACAATTCGATATTCATTTAATTTTTTCATATTTTAATTATCATATATCTTTAAATAAAAAGATATGTCATTTTTATCAACATGCAGATTATACTACATTTTTTTAAAAAATAATGATATCATAACTACTGTTAACAGCAAAAACTGGTTTTTTAATAAAAAAATCATAAAAAAGTTGTTAGTTTATAATAAGTTTGATAAACTTATGAACGAATATAAAAAGAAGAGGTAAATAAAATGGCTCAAATTAAATCACAAATCAAAAGAATTGGTACAAACGAAAAAGCCCGTCAACGCAACGTTGCAATTCGTAGCCGCATCGCTACAGCAATGAAAAAAGTTCGTGTTGCTGTCGAAAAAGGCGAAGTCGAAGCTGCCAATGTCGCACTTAAAGAAGCTATTCGTTTAATTGATAAATCAGTCACTGATGGTGTTTACGCAAAAAATACAGCTGCTCGTAAAAAATCATCAATTGCTAAACTCGTTAACGGATTAGCAAAATAATTAATTAAAAATTAATTAAAAATAATTCAATACCATAATAGCGGTCAATTTGGCCGCTTTTAATTTGCCAATCAAGCATAAACAAATTATCAAGGGCAAGATATATGCGTTTTAAAGATAAGTGTTTTTTGTTTGATAAAGTTATGCCGACTCGAAATGGCTTAACATTTAATTCTGTTGCAATCTCGTTTTTTGATAAACCTTGTTTAGACAAGAAAAGCACTTGTTCTGCAAAACGAAATTGCGATGCTAACAAAGGAATTAAGCGATCAACATCTTTTGGACTGGTCAATCTTAAATCTCGATAATTTGCTAAGGCCAAAGAGTTTTCGCCTTGAAGTAAAGCGTTTGCAATATGAAAAACGTCATCTTCCAAGGTAGGAGATACCATTGTATTAACATCTATAATATCAATATGATTTTTATATAAGATTAATTTGTCGGCTTCATTTATAAAGCGCGATAAGTCGTTATCTATTCTTTTTAATAACTCTTCTAATGCATCATTATCAATTTCACAATTTTGGCTCATAAAATATTTTTTGGCATATTTTGGCCATTGAGCAGGAGTAAGAGCAAGAGCAACGAAAATTTGCCCATTGTTTTTAATAAAATCAAAAATTGGATTTTTTTCATCGATCTCATCACATCGCAGTAAAAAATACAAATCGATTTGATCTACACCATTTTTAATTATGTTAAAAAAGTTATCAACAACTTCCTTTTTTGCACCTTTTTGTAAAAAAGATGCGTTATCAATAATAACGGCTTTTCGAGCAACATAAAACGGAAAAGAAGTTGCTTCATTTAAAATTTCATTAATATCATCATTTTGATAATCGAAACGAAAAACACTTAATTCATCTACTGAATCAAGTCTAGAAGCTAGCAATTTGTTTAATTGCTTTTTCATAATTGGATATTCTTGACCGTATAAAATGAAATTCATTACTAAAAGTATAATATAAATTATTGATAAATTATAGTGCCTTCATATGAAGTTAAACGAATGTTTATTTCATATTTATTAAGTAAATTTATGACCTCACTTGATGGATGGCCATAATAATTATTTAGTCCTGATGAAATCACCGCTTCTTTAGGGCTTGTTTCCCTAATAAATTGCTCACACGTACTTGTTTTACTTCCGTGATGGCCAACTTTTAAAATATCGCAATCAATATCTTTTTTATCATTTATTAATCTTTTCTCTACTTCTATTGATGCATCGCCCATAAATAAAAACTTTTTGCCAATGAATGAAACGTTGAACACCAATGAGTTATCATTATCATTATCGAATGAATAATTATTCAAATTATTAAATGTTAAATCGCCAATCGTGAAATCTTTAAAATTTTTATTGTTATAAACATTATAAACAGGAAAATTTGAAATAAGGCTATTTGATGCACCAGAATGATCAAAATCATCATGAGTTAACAGTAAATAATCAATATGAGATATATGGTGCTTTCGAAAAAATGGGATGAGGCTATTTTTAGCTAAATCATTATTTTTAACTCCACCAGTATCAAGCAAGACAATGTTATTTTTATTTTGGAATAAAATTGAATCACCTTGACCGACATTTATAAAATATATCGCGTCCTTATATAAACTTGTTATAGGGACACAAAATAAAACCAAAATAAATATCAAGCTAGAAGCAATAATTTTAAGATGATTTATTCGCTTTGATTCTAAAAGATAAAATATTGCGATTAGAAGAAAATAATAAAGTGGAGCAAAATAAATTGAAAGATAACTAATATTTATTTTTATGCTTATGAAGGAAAGACCATAATAAATATAATTTATTATATTTGTCAAAAATGACATCAGATTATTAAAAGGAATATTAAGATAAAACCCAAAAATTGTGCACGCTAGATATATTTCATTGATAGGCAATAATAATATTTGAAAGATAAAAGATAATAATTCAATATAGCCATTTTGAAATGATGAAAGCGGAAGCATAAAAATATAAACAATAAACGGAAATAGAATTGCTTTTTTAAACCCTTTAACCTTCGTAATTAACGGAGCAATAAAAACAAATAATATCGATAAGCAAAATCCGATATAATAGCCTTCTTGATAAGCGAGATTAAAATCAATTATTAAAAATAATATTGCCAAAAATGAAACGATTTCTAAATTTGAAAATTTCTTCCTTAAAACATGATAATTTATCGCTTTAAATATTTTTAGACAAAGAATCCGAATAATTGAAAATTTGGGAAACAAGAATATCGATAAAGGAACAAAAAGTAAAATTGATGTAAATTCTGCAATTTTATCATTTAAGAATAAAGATAAAAATTTCTTCAAAGCACTTATAAAAACACTTAAATATATTCCGCTTAAAGAAAATAGATATATCAAATTCATTTCTTTTGAAATCAAAATTGTCTCATTTTCATAATTTCGTTCATTGAAAAGTAAAGATGCGATGATATCTTTTGTATCATCACTATAATTTGATAAAAAATTATCTTTATGTTTTCTTAAAGAAAACAAACTCGGAGAAAGAGTGATGATATTTTTATTGCTTAAAGAATATTTAACACCTTTATTTTTAAGATAATCACTAAAATCAAATTGGCTTTCATAAGTTGTGAATTTGATTTCTTCTTTATTAGATCTAATTTCTAATTTCTCAAATATTTCATGCTTATTATCTTTTTCATAAACATAATATTTTTCAAATTTCGATTGGAAAAGAAAATAGTTTTCTTTAGCTTCAATTACATATCCAACATGAATATAATCGTTATTTGTAACACTATTTTTTATAATTGGGACAATAATGCCAAAGGAAAAAGATAAGACACAAATCAATATCTTTTTGCTTCTTAATTTAAAAATGATAATAATAAAGAAAATAGTAGTTAATAAAATAGAAAAGATTAGATTCCATCGCAAAAAATATAAACCTAACAAGGCACTTATAAGGTAGAAAAATATCGCCATTATTTAATAGTTATATAATTTTTAACTTTTTCAAAAGTAGCGTTTCCGATGCCGTTTACATTTTTGATGTCTTCAATTCGACCAAATGATCCATTGTCATTGCGATAGTTAACAATCGCTGTTGCAATAGTAGAACCAATTCCAGATATTTTTGACATTGTTTCAGCATCGTCTTTATTGATATTTACTTTTTCGATAGGTTCAAGCGAACAAACATCACTATTATCGTATTTTGGGGCAATATAGAAAGAATAGCCATCTTGCAATAAATATGATGTGTCATAAGCATTTTCATCAGCGTTTGAAGTTACACCGCCACACGCCTCGATTAAATCGAATAAAGCGGTATTCTTATCTAAAAGATAAGTTCCACTGCGGACGACTTCACCACTTATTGATACTGATATCGAATTTGAATCGACTAAACTAGTTGAAACGCCACCAGTATTAATATTTGGATCGATGAATTGAAAGACAACAATTAAGGCAATTGTTGCAACAAGTACTCCTATAAAAACTTTGACCATAAAATTACCTCCTAATATTTAATAGGTGGATTTTTCAAAATATTTTGCAAAAAAATAAAAAAAGTAGACTTTTTTGTCGTCTACTTTAATAAATTTTATTTAAGAAGTGTTAAACGCTTTTTATATTCTTCTAATTTAGCTTTTTCGCATTCAACTTTTTCTTTTGGTGCTTTGCTAACGAAATTAGGGTTAGAAAGCATTTTTTCAGCGCGAGCAATCTCGCTTTCTAAGAAAGCGATATCTTTTTGCTTCTTTGCTTCTTTTTCTTCAACGCTGATATCGTCTTCAATATACATATTCATATCTTGATAAACATATTTAACGCCTTTTGAGCTATTTGAGAAGCAAACTTCTTTGGCAAAAGCAAATCGCGATAAATATTTATCAAAATCGGTAAATAATTCAAGATTAGAATCGATAACTAATTTTAATTTATAGTTTGGCGCTAATTTGTTATTAACTTTATATGTTCTAACATCTTGAATCATCTTATATAAGTTAGTAACAGTTTGAAGAGAATTATCATCACCATCAACAAAAGGAGTTGGATAATTTTCGATCATAATGGATTTTCCGTGTTCAGGAAGCGCTAAATAAAGTTCTTCGCCGATAAATGGAGCATATGGATAAATCATAATAATGATTTCTTTAAGAACTTTTAATAAAACTGATTTAACAATATTCTTATATTGCTCATCATCACTTTGAAGCGCGACTTTACTAAGTTCTAGATATGAAGAGCAAAAATCATCATAAACAAAATTATATAAATGACTGCTAGCCATAGAATATTCATATCTATCCATACATGCAGTGACATTTTTAATTGTCCTAGACAATTTGCTAATTATGTCTTTCTCAAGTGGTTTTAAATCATCATATGTAAATGAAGTTGGTTTAAATCCTTCTCCAAGATTTTCAAGGACATAACGGGCACTATTCCAAATCTTATTTAAATAATTACTGGCAGCAGAAACTTTTTCTTCGATATAGCGAATATCAAGTCCTGGAGCAGAACCAGTAGTTAAAAAATAACGCAAAGCATCAACACCATATTTTTCAATTACATCAAGTGGATCAATACCATTTCCTAATGATTTAGACATCTTTCGACCTTTGCTATCGCGAATAAGTCCATGAATCAAACAATCTTTAAATGGCGATTCATTTGTGAATTCAAGGCTATCAAAGATCATACGTGAGACCCAGAAGAAAATAATATCATAACCTGTCGATAATAAAGATGTTGGGAAATATCTTTCAAAATCTTTTGTTTTGTTAGGCCAACCTAAAGTTGCAAATGGCCACAACGCACTTGAAAACCATGTATCAAGAACATCTTCATCTTGCACATAATTTTCATCATGTACATCTTCAATTGATACAAGAATTTCACCAGTTTGCTTATTATAATAAGCAGGAATTCTATGACCCCACCATAATTGACGAGAAATGCACCAATCTTCGACATTTTCCATCCATTGAACCCAAGTGTTTTTGAATCGAGCAGGAACAAAATTAACTGTACTTTCACGAAGGGCTTTTTCTGCTAATGGTTTCATTTTGACAAACCATTGCATTGAAAGCATTGGTTCGACAACCGTCCCACTTCTTTCACTGTGGCCAACGCTATGAACTATTTCTTCGATTTTAATTAATCGATCATCTTTTTTAATTTGTTCAACCAAAGCTTTACGGCATTCATAGCGATCCATTCCACAATATTTGCCACAAACACTATTCATCTTGGCATCTTCGTCCATACATTTAATACGGGCGAGATGATATTTTTCGCTTAAAGCGAAATCGTTTGGGTCGTGAGCTGGTGTACATTTCATCGCCCCTGTCCCGAATTCAATATCAACATATTCATCGCCTAAAATTGGTAGTTCTTCTTCATTTGCTGGGTTAATAACTTTTTCGCCAATCAAATGAGCGTATCTTTTATCTTTTGGATTAACAAAGACGGCAACATCACCAAACATTGTTTCCGGACGAGTTGTGGCAACGATTAAATATTCATCTTTTCCGACAATAGGATATTTAAAATAATAAAATTCACCTTTGTCATCACTATAAACAACTTCAATATTTGATAATGCAGTCTTTAAGACTGGATCATAGTTAATTATTCTTTCTCCACGATAAATCAAGCCTTTATCATAAAGGTTTTTAAAAACAGTTTTGACTGCTAAACTAAGTCCATCATCAAGAGTGAATCTTTCGCGTGTGTAATCAAGAGAAAGACCCATTTTTGCCCATTGCTTATGAATGTTATCTGCGTATTCGTCTTTCCATTCCCAAGCGCGTTTTAAAAATCCTTCACGACCTAAATCGTATCGAGAAAGTCCTTCTTGACGTAATTTTTCTTCGACTTTAGCTTGAGTAGCAATGCCGGCATGATCCATTCCTGGAAGCCAAAGAACATCAAAACCGCGAAGACGTTTATATCTTGCTGTAATATCTTGAATAGTTGTATCCCAGGCATGTCCTAAATGGAGTTTACCAGTAACGTTTGGAGGAGGTATAACCATGGAAAAAGCTGGTTTTGAATTGTCTCCTGCGGTAAAATAGCCTTCTTTTTTCCAGAATTCATATTTTCCTTGTTCTACTTCTTTTGGATTATATCTTTTATCAAGCATATAATTTCCTCCTTTTTTTCAAAAAAATAAAAAGCGCCCATTTAAGGACGCTTATTAAGCGCGGTACCACCTTAATTCATATTAATTATTAATATGCACTTAAGTAATCTATAACGCAGAATTGCGGAATGTTCCCATTCAGTCTCGCAAGCGACAACAATTAGTTTTGTTTCAGCATTTCCACCAGCAGCCTTCTCTATTAAACAAATTTCTAATTGACCTCTTGGTCATCGACAAATAAATTATATTATCCTAAGGCTAAATTGACAATTCTTTCCTTAAGTTTTTCAATTGATGTTTTATTGTTAATTGACACTGGGAAATATGATATATCCCCAAATATTTCCTTAACATTTTTTTGCATTTTCGCTTTTTCGGATTGGTTTAATTTATCAATTTTTGTTGTAACCAAAACGAATGGAATATCATTTTCTTTGATAAAATCAAAGAATGACAAATCGTCTTTTGATAATTTATGACGTGAATCAACAAGGAAAATAACTGCTTTTAGATTATCATTGAAGAAATAATCTTCCATCATTGATGCGAAATTATCAAGATGCTTACTGCCGGAAATTGTATATCCATATCCAGGTGCGTCTACTAAATAAAACTGATCATCGATAAGATAATAATTTAATAATTTTGTATAACCTGGTTTTGAAGATGTGTAGGCAAGTTTTTTATGAGCAGTCAGAGCGTTTATAAGCGATGACTTCCCCACATTACTTTTGCCAACAAAGCAAATCTCAGGAAATAATTTTTCTGGCCTTTGTGACAACATTGTTGCACTTTTTACAAAAGTGGCTTTTGAGAAATCTAACATATTATTGCAAAATAACTTTTACCGCATCATCGACGCATGTCATGAATAAGATATTCATATTGTTTTTAACTTCATCTGGAAGTTCACTGACATCGCGTTCATTGTCTTTAGGGACAATGATTGTCGTAACTCCATTGCGAAGAGCGGCAAGAGATTTTTCTCTTAATCCACCAATTGGAAGAGCTTTACCACGGAGTGTGACTTCACCAGTCATTGCAACATTGTTATCAACTAAACGATTAGTTAATGAAGAAATAATTGCAATTGTGATAGCAACGCCAGCACTTGGTCCATCTTTTGGAACAGCGCCTTCTGGGAAATGGATATGAATTGCAGTTTCCGCAAATATTTTGCTATCAATTTTATATTTATCTGCGTTAGCGCGGACATAATCAAGAGCAATTGTAGCTGATTCTTTCATCACATCGCCTAATTTTCCTGTTAACACCAATTCACCTTTTCCAGGGAAGTGAGTGACTTCGATTGGCAATAAGTCTCCGCCATATTCAGTATAGGCAAGACCAGAAACAACACCGATTTGTTTATTTTCTTCTTTTTTGCCATCATTTGGATAATAATATTTACCCAAATATTTTTCAGCAACTTTCGGAGTGACATTCACCTTTTTTGTTGTGTTATTAGATAATCGTTCTACGATTATTTTGCGAATTAACGAAGCGATTACTCTTTCAAGAGAACGAACGCCTGCTTCAAGAGTGTATTTTCTAATAAGAAGCAAGAATGCATCATCATTTATTGCTACATCTTTTTTCGTTAAACCGTTTGTTTTAAGTTGTTTTGGGAATAAGAAATTTTTAGCAATTTGGAGTTTTTCAAATTCTGTATATGATGGAACATTAATAAGTTCTAATCTATCGCGAAGTGGACCAGGAATATTTTCTAAATTATTTGCAGTGCAAATAAATAAGACATTACTTAAATCATATGGCTCTTCAACATAATTGTCATTAAAAGCAAAATTTTGTTCAGGGTCAAGGACTTCTAAAAGGGCACTTGCAGGATCGCCTTTATATGATGAAGACAATTTATCGATTTCATCAAGAAGGAAAACTGGGTTGATTGTCCCACATTTTTTCATACCATGAATTATTCTGCCTGGAAGAGAACCAACATAAGTACGACGATGGCCACGAATTTCTGATTCATCGCTTACGCCACCAAGCGAGGCTTTGAAAAATTTTCTGCCTAAAGCTCTCGCGATTGATTTTCCTAAGGAAGTTTTACCACAACCTGGAGGACCATATAAACAAAGAATTGGGGCTTTTAAATTGCCAGTCATTTTCTTAACGGCGAGATATTCAATAATTCTTTCTTTTACTTTTGTTAAACCGTAATGATCTTCATCTAATACTTTTTTAGCAAAATTGATGTCATCGATATCTTCACTTTTTTCAAACCAAGGGAGAGAAAGAAGTGTTTGGATGTATGACATAGAAAGAGAAGCTTCTAATGAAGCTTGTGGCATCATTTCATAACGCTTTAATTCTGATTTAATTTTTGATTTAACATTTTCAGGATAAGGATTATCTTCGAGTTTCTTTAAGATGTCTTCAGGAGCGTTCTCAGTAGAATCACCTTCTCCAAGCTCATTCCTAATAGCTTTCATTTTTTCTCGCAAGATAAATTCCTTTTGATTTTTCTCTAATGATTTGCTAACTTGTTGTTCAATTTTTTGATCGACTTCTTTTTCAGCTTTCATACGAAGCAAGAAAGTATTGATCAAATTCAATCTATCATTAACATTATTCGCTTTTAAGATATCAATCTTCTCGTTGACGTTTAAATTAATATAATTTGCAATTCTGTCGCAGAAAGCTGATGGATCAACTTCTTCGCCTCTATTACGAGAAAAATCAGATGACGAAAATGGAATACGATCATTTAATTTCGACAAAGAAGAAACACATTTTTTATAAAGTGATTGGGCAAGCTTTTGATCCCCATATTCATCTTCTAATGTTTCAAATGTTGCTGAGAAAAATCCTTTTGGATCAAATGCTAATTCATCGATTTTACAACGAGCACTGCCTTTTACGCGAATGCGTAAATAGCCTTTCATATCCGTGTAAGAAACGATGCGGCATAATGTGCCATATTCGAATATATCATTCGTTGTTGGCACTTCGACGTTTTCGTCTTTTTGAGTCACGATTAAAAGGAGGGAATTGGCGTTATCTCTTGACTCATTAATCGCGTTGACTGAAAATTCGCGTCCTGCATCAATGCGATCATCACCACTATTTTTTGGAAAAACAACGAAATTTTTCGTTATCAATACCGGTAATACTATTTTATTATTGTCCATTAAATTCCCTCCTTATAAATAAATTATTCGGCTTTCTTTTCGTTTTCTTTAATTAAGAAATCTTGGATGCGACGTTGACGAATTTCTGAAGCAAAGCGGTTCATATCTTTGCCAAGAATTTCTTTGACTTGTTCAACAGGCATTTTGTATTGGTCAGCGATTTTTGCAAATTCAACTTCTAAATCTTCTTGGCCAACAACAATGTTTTCAACATTGGCAATCTTTTCCATGACGACGACCGCACGTAAATTCTTGACGGCATCTTCGTGCATGCGTTTATTTAAATCTTCTTCGGTTTGACCAGTGATTTGAAGATATGATTTCATGTCGAGTCCACGTTGCTTCATTTGTTCTTCCATGTTGTGTTTCATGCCAGCTACTTCTTCATCAACAATTTCTTCGGCGATTTCAACTTTTGCACCTTCAACTACTT
Organism: Erysipelotrichaceae bacterium; assembly: GCA_022777645.1. GTDB lineage: Bacteria > Bacillota_I > Bacilli_A > RFN20 > CAG-826 > Fiminaster. The sequence continues at coordinate 18,562 of JALFFX010000001.1, read as the reverse complement.
TGTCAATGATTTGGCTAAGTAATTTATTGGCAGCTTCAGCATCTTTGTTTGCTTTGAGTTGAGCTTCTTGGTGTTTACGTAAACCTTCGACATCACTTACTTCTGGAATTGCAAGTTCTTTGATCAATTCTTCGTTAAGTTCAGGCATAACTTTTGCTTTCACTTCGTGAACTGTGACTTTGAATAAAGCTTTTTTGCCTGCTAAATTTTCAACATATTGTTCTGGGAATGTGACGTTAACTTCAACATTATCACCAGCTTTAACACCGACTAATTGTTCTTCGAAACCTGGAACAAATGTATGTGAACCAAGTTCTAAGCTATAGTTATCAGCTTTACCACCTTCGAATTCGACACCATCGACTGAACCGACAAAGTCCATGACAACTGTATCACCAACTTTGGCTGGCTCTTCACTGACGACTAATGTTGCATTTTGAGCAACTAATTTTTCGATTGCAGCATCAACTTCTTCTGGTTTGACTTCGACTTTATCTCTTTCGAGAGCTAAACCTTTATATTGGCCTAATTCGACTTCTGGAGGTAAAACAATGACAAACTTCAATTGAAGTTCAGTATCGCTTACTTTAGTGACATCAACTGTTGGTCTAGCAAATGGTGTTAATTTTTCTTCTTTTAAGACTTCATCAAATGAAGGTTGAAGAACAGCATTGATTGCTTCGTTGAGGATTTTTGAAGGATCGACATGTTTACGTGCCATTTCAGTTGGAACTTTACCTTTTCTAAATCCTGGAAGTTCAAGGTTTTTCGCTAATTTTAAGAAAGCTTTTTCTTGAGCTTCTTTCCATACTTTTTCATCGAGGTCGCAAACAACTTCGACTTTAGTGTTATCAAGTTTATTAACAACTCTTTTCATAAATTTATATTTTTCTCCTTTTAAATTTACTATGTAAAAGTATATAAAAATGCTTGCGATTATACAAGCATAAATATATTTATTGTGTTTTTAGATGTTAAGCGGTTTGGTCGATTCGATTATTTCCTTGATTTCTTCTTTTAATTTATATGATTCTTCAAGACATATTTTCGCTTCTTCTTTAATATAATCACAGGCTAATAAATATATTGCTTCAACTAAATGCTCAAGACTATATTTAGCGATGTTTTCTGGGTATAAATCTATAATTAAATAATTTAATAAATTATTTGCAATTTGCTGTAAAGTGATATTATAAGATGTTTTTTCTTGCAATTTTGTTGAAGCAAGAACATAAAATTTATCTGTAAAAGGAGCTTCAATTTTGCTAGGAACCACAGTTATTAATTTATCATCGTGGTTTAAATATTTAACAGCGATTCCATATTTATTCTCAGATAAAATCATCAATGCATAACTTCGCAAATTAGAATTGATGTTTTTCTTTTTAAGAAGAGAGACAAGGCTATCTGCGTACAAAAAGAAATTGTAATTATTAAGCGAGAATAAAGCCTCACTAACAAGACCATTATCCTCTTCGTTTTCTAAAATCGAGCATATTTCATCAATCGCTTTAAGATTTGTTTTATTATTCTTTAATGTGCTTATTTCTTGAGGAATAGCTCTTAAAAATTCTTCTACTTCTTGCGATATATATGGAAGATTTTTGTAATGATCTAAAGCGATTAATGCTTCGTCAAACAATTTGTTTTTGAATAATAATTCAAAGTGAAGACGCATTGTCTTATAAGGATAATGTTGATCTAAAATTGTTTGATTGTTTTCGATTTCATCAAGCGCGTCATTATCTTTATTTAGCATTATAAAAGATGTGACTCGAAGTAAAATTTCTTCGGGATTTTTGGAATTTTTTGTTAAATCGATAATTAAATCGTAATGCTTTTTATCAAATAATGACTTGAGATTATCCATTATTACATATTATATATGCGCGTCTAGAAAATATCAAAGGAAGCATCAATTCTTTTTCGAGTTGTGCATATTTAGTATTTTTTTCTTTGTTCTTTTAGCTTTTTTAACAACTGGACAAGATGCGCAATGAGCGTTTTCTCCTTTTATTCTTGGGAAAATAAAACTGAAGAAAATGATAAGCCCTAATAAAATTAATACAATTATTAATATAATTACATCTGTTAAAGTCATGCCATTACCCCCCATCCAATTAGGCCGATAGCAGTCGATAAGATCCAAGCGATGCCGGTTTGAAATACTACACCGAAAGCAAATTTCTTAAATGAGCCGATTTCTTTTCTCATCGCTCCTAAAGCGCCAAAGCAAGGGGCCGAGAAAAGGATAAATGTCAAATAAGCAAATGCTGACCAAGAGTTGAAGAAAGCGAAAGGACTTCCAGCTGCAAATAAGGCATCTTCGCCACTGACGTTTGCAATAACAGTCATTGAAGAAATGACTTGTTCTTTAGCAATTAAGCTTTGAATCGCGCTGACTGTTGCGGCCCATGAATAATTGCCGCCAAGCATTAAATAGAACACCCACGCAAAGACATTACCAATGCCGGCAAGCATTGAGTCGTTGATTGTGGCATGTACTCCATCGATATATGTAAAAGTGAACGTGAATGATGATAAGAACCAGACAACAATCGAACATAACAATATAATTGTTCCTGCTCTTTTGATGAAGGAAAATGATTTATCGAATACGTCACGTGAAACATATGAAAAAGAAGGAGCTTTATATTCAGGCAATTCGCTGATGAAGGAAGAATGTTCGCCTTTAAATATGAATTTTTTAAACAACGCTCCAAAAAGGAGAATTATTGCAATAGCAATAAAATAAAACGATAAAGTAACGATCCAGCCTGTTTTTGGGAAAAAGGCACTGGAGAATAAAGCAATAACTGGGAGTTTGGCAGAACACGGCATAAATGGAGTCAAAATGATGGAAGTATCGCGCTCATTTTGATCTTCAACTATACGGCAAGACATAATGCCTGGAACCGAACAGCCTGTTCCAACAATAAATGGAATAAGAGATTTTCCACTTAAACCAAATTTATGGAAAATACGGTCTAAAAAGAAGGCGATACGAGACATATAACCTGTTGTTTCTAAAATCGATAAGCAGATAAACATTATAATGATTTGTGGAACAAAGGTTAAAATTGAGCCAACTCCGGCAATAACACCATCGCAGACAAGAGACACTGCCCATGGGCTGGCATTGATACTTGTTAGCCAATTACTGACTAATGGAGATAATCCAATAAAATCAATGCTCGCCTCTAACTTTGTAAACAAGATATTAAATTCGACCGCTTCTTCAGGACTTGCGCCATTAAAGAAGACTTCGATAAGTGGTGTCATAAAACCACCGACAATTCCAATTGATAAGAAATAGACAAACGCCATAACAACGGCAAATATTGGAAGAGCTAAATATTTATTTAGGAAAATCTTATCAAGCTTATCAGTTATCGTTTCTTTGCGTTCTTTTTTTGAGAAGCATTCTTTCTTCAAAGCTTCGATAAAATCATATCTTTTTGAAGCGATTAATTGCTCACTATCCATCGCAAAATCATTTTCTAATTTGTTGATTTTTTCTTTTTGTGATGGATTTAAAAATGAGCGATATCCTTTGTCTTGTTCGATTAATTTAACAGATACAAATCGTTTATTATCAATGTTTAAATCGGATGAGAAATCTTTAATTGTGTCTTCGATCTCTTTTGGATAGATTTTGATTTGTTTTCTTTTGCGATATGTTTTAGAAATTATCAAATCGATTAATTCATCAATTCCAGTTTTCTTTTTTGCTGAAATTGAAACGATATCAACACCTAATTTTTCTTCAAGTTTTTCAATATTAATAGATATGCCGTGGCTCTCTAAAATATCCGCCATGTTTAATGCCAAAACAACATCGCAATCGAGCTCGAGTATTTGGGTTGATAAATATAAACTTCTCTCAAGAGAAGTAGCGTCTAAAATATTGATTATTAAATCTGGTTTTTCATCAAGGATAAAACGACGTGAAACATCTTCTTCACTTGTGTACGGCGATAAAGAATAAATACCCGGAAGATCAACAACTGTGATATCATCACTGCCTTTTAAAATACCTTCTTTTCTTTCTATTGTAACACCAGGCCAGTTGCCGATTTTTTGATTCATGCCAGTTAAGGCATTAAAAAGCGTTGTTTTTCCACTATTTTGGTTACCGACTAATGCAATTTTCATAAATTAAATAACCCTCACATCTATACTTTTCATGTCGCTTTTGCGAATGCATAATTCATAACCGCGAAGCATGATATCAATTGGATCGCCTAAAGGTGCAATTTTTTTGATTTCAATTTCCACACCTTTGGTGATTCCCATGTCTAAAAGTCTTCTTCTGAGCACTGCATTATCATTATGAAAATCTAATACAACGCATTTTTGTCCTCTTCTTAAATCGGAGAGATGACCTTCTTCACCACTTTTCAAAATCCTTGACTTCTTCATAAATGTTAACCTCATTTAACTTTTCACGTTATTTATAATAAACGATGCAATATAAAAGTCAATAAGAAAATTAACCTAATTTAACTTTTTATGTATCTTGCTATTTTTAATTAAAATAATTAATATATCAATATATGATTAAACACAGTCAATTATCACAATCTATCGAAGATTATCTTGAAGCAATTTACATGCTAGAAAAAGATAATAAACCAATTAAAAGCGTTGCTATATCGCATATGATCGGGGTTAGTAAGCCTGCTGTTACAAAAGCGATGAGTGAACTTTTAAAGGACAATTATATTGAAAAAGAACCTTATGGCGATATTAAATTGACAGAAAAAGGTAGAAATATTGCAAAAAAGGTTTATCACATCCATACAACAATACGCGATTTCTTAATTCAATTAGGTGTTGATAAAGAAATTGCCGAAAAAGATTGTTGCTTGATTGAGCATGTAATATCAAAAGAAACGCTTGTTGCAATTGAAAATTCGTTAAAAAAATAAATTAATTAAAAATTTAAGACTATAAGTCTTATTTTTTTATGCATTAAAATTTTTAGCACTCGCTCTTGACGAGTGCCAATTTTGTCATATAATACAATTAGCACTCGAAGATAAGGAGTGCCAAAGGAGGTAAAACATTATGAACAATATGAACGGAATGGAAGATTATTCAAAAGACGAAAACATCTTAGAGAAATTTGGACGTGATGTCACAAAGCAATGCAGAGATGGCAAAATCGATCCTGTTATTGGTCGTGACGATGAAATAAGAAAAATCATCGAAGTTTTAGCTCGAAAAACTAAAAATAATGTCATCTTACTTGGCGAACCGGGTGTTGGTAAAACCGCAATTATCGAAGGTCTTGCTCAACGTATCGTCAAAGACGATGTGCCATTTTCTTTAAGAAATAAAACAATTTATGAACTTGATATGGGCGCCCTTGTTGCTGGTGCAAAATATCGTGGCGAGTTCGAAGAAAGACTAAAAGCCGTTTTAAATAAAATCAAAGAAAGCGATGGAAAAATCATTTTATTCATCGATGAAATTCATCTTATTGTTGGAGCAGGTAAAACCGATGGAGCACTTGATGCATCTAATATGTTAAAACCGATGCTTGCACGTGGCGAAATCGATTGCATCGGAGCAACAACATTAAATGAATATCGCATGTATATTGAAAAAGATCGCGCGTTGGAACGTCGTTTTCAACCAATTATGATTGGTGAACCAACTGTTGAAGACACTATTTCAATATTAAGAGGTTTAAAAGATAAATTTGAATCTCACCATGGCGTTAAAATAACCGATAACGCAATTGTAGCTGCTGCAACTTTATCAAATCGCTATATCACCAATCGCTTTTTGCCAGATAAAGCTATCGACTTAATCGATGAAGCTTGTGCTTCAATTCGTGTTGAGATTGAATCTACACCAACTGAACTTGATGAACTCAATCGAAAAATCAAACAATTAGAAATCGAAAAAGTCGCCCTTGAAAAAGAAAGCGATGATTCGAGCAAAAAACGTTTAGAAAATATCATTGAAAGCATCAGCAAGCTTAAAAATGAACAAGAAGAGATGAATAAACGTTGGAATAAAGAAAAAGAAGAAATTGCTAAAGCAAAATCTTTGAAAACCGACATTGACAAGGCGAAATTTGATCTTGATAACGCATTTACTTCTGGCGATTATGAAAAAGCTAGTCTCATCAAATATAAAAAGATACCTGAACTAGAAAAACAACTTCAAGAAATTGAAAACAATCAAAAAGACGGAAGAATTCTTTCAGAAGTAGTCACAGAAGAAGAAATTGCCAAGATTGTATCAAAACTCACTAATATTCCAGTCAGTAAAATATCTCAAGGAGATAAAGAGAAAGTTCTCCATTTAAAGGAAATATTAGGAAAAAGAGTCATCGGTCAAGATGAAGCTATTGAACTAATAAGCGACGCAATATTAAGACAAAGAGCAGGAATCAAGGATCAAAACAAACCGATTGGTTCATTCTTATTCCTTGGCCCAACAGGAGTTGGTAAAACCGAAGTTGCTCGCGCTCTTGCAGAAGCATTGTTTGATTCAGAAAACCATATGATCAGAATTGATATGTCTGAATATATGGAAAAATATTCCACATCGCGTCTTATTGGAGCGCCACCAGGATATGTAGGTTATGAAGAGGGTGGACAATTAACTGAAAAAGTTAGGAGAAATCCATATTCAATCGTCTTGTTCGATGAAATCGAAAAAGCTCATCCAGAAGTATTCAATTTGCTTCTCCAAATTCTTGATGATGGCCATATTACCGATTCACAAGGCCGATTGATTGACTTTAAAAACACAATTATCATCATGACAAGTAATCTTGGAAGTGATTTGTTGTTAAATGATAAAAGAAATGAAGTCGATGAGTTACTCCATCAAACATTCAAGCCTGAATTCCTTAACAGGATTGATGAAATCGTCTATTTCAATCCTCTTTCAAGAGATGTTCAATATAAGATTGTTGATAAAATGCTTAACATTCTTAACAACCGCTTGAAAGAAAACTATTATTCATTCGAATTCACCAATGAACTTAAAAAACATATTATTGATGAGTCTTATTCATTTGAATTCGGTGCTCGTCCAATAAAACGTTATATTCAAAGTGAAATCGAAACTGTAATAGCGAGAGCAATCATCTCAGGAAGTGTTGACACAAAACATAAATACATAGTTGACTATAAAGATAAAATCTTTATTAGGCAATAAAACCACAAGCGAATGAAAACAAAATCATTCGCTTTTTTCTTTTTTAATAAAAAAGATGAACAAAACAAAACTAGAGGTATATAATTTTTTGCGAGGAAAATAAAAATGAAACATTTATTATTTGCGGTATTCGAAACAAATCAATATACAAAAAACGTCGTCAATAAATTAGCCGAAAACAATATCAATGGAACAGTTCTTGCTTCAACAAGCTTAAAACATTTCATGAATGAACTTGAAGATAGCGATATCAATTTCATTTCCCTTCGCCATCTTTCAAATCTTGAAAAAGTCAATTTTGAAGAAAATACAACCTTTTATGCCTTATTAGAGGAAGAAGAAATTGATTCAGCGACAGCAATTATTAGAGAAGAAACTGAACGCTTCAGTAAAGTGCGTGGCGGGATGTTTGTTCTTCCAGTAGAAAGATACGAAGGTTCATTTTAATCATGATTCAATTATTAGTTTTAGCAATTGCGATGCTAATAGGTTTAGCGTCGACTAGATTGATGAAATTGATCCATCTGCCAAATGTTACTGGCTATCTTATTGCCGGTATTCTTATTGGCCCATATGTTTTAGGTTTAGCGTTTTCTTCTTTATCTTTTAATGGTAATCCATTAAATTCATTGATTTACGATGATCAAGTCATGAGTTATATTAGCAACGTTGCTCTTGGCTTTATCGCCTTTTCAATCGGTGCTTCATTTAAGTTTTCATCATTAAAAGCGGTCGGAAGTAAAATAGTTTTAATCACAGTTTTTGAAGCTCTTGGCGCATCAATTTTTGTAATATTAGGACTATTTTTAACGAAAATATTTATTTCTGATATTCCTGTCGAAATCATATTAACTTTAGGGGCGATAAGTTGTGCGACTGCACCAGCAGCAACTCTTATGGTCATTAAACAATATAAAGCTAAAGGACCAGTTGTAAGCACTCTTCTGCCAGTCGTCGCATTCGATGATGCTGTTGCGTTAATCGTCTTTGAAGTATTATTTTCCATTGCTAAAGCAATGGCTAAAGGAACAACACCTAATTTCTTATCCCTTGCTGTCTGGCCTTTGCTTTCAATTTTAGCTTCAATAGTGATCGGATTAATATGCGGTCTTATCATTTCTTTTTGCTTCCGTTTCTTTGCTTCAAGAGCAAATAGAATGATAATGTGTATAATCGCTATTTTTATATGTGTTGGAGTTAGCACTCTTCCTTGGTCAACATTCTTACCAGAAGGTGTTAATTTCTCGACTTCAGGACTTTTATCCACAATGATTTGCGGAGCAACTTTAATCAATTTCGGTAAACAAAGCGACATGACATTCGAACGAATAGACTTAATTACTCCACCAATATTTATGCTATTTTTCGTAATAAGTGGCGCATCATTAGATTTAAGTATATTTGCTTCAAAAAATGCAGTAATAATTATTGCGATTGCTCTTGTATATCTAATCTTTAGGGTAATCGGAAAATGGCTTGGCGCTTTCTCTTCGACAACGATTACAAAATGTGACAAAAATGTTCGAACATATCTTGGCTTTGCTTTAATCCCACAAGCGGGTGTCGCCATAGGTTTAGCCACATCTGCAACAACAACGCTGACAAAAGAAGGGCAAGACTTGATCGCACTAGGACAAACCGAAGCTGGTCAACAATTAGTGAATTATGGCTCAATGATTCTTGCAATCATTCTAACGTCAACACTTATCTATGAACTAATTGGACCAGTAATTACAAAACTTGTCTTAACAAAAGCAGGCGAAATAAAAAGGAACTAAAGTTCCTTTTTTTCTTGCTTGATTATCGAGATTAATAGATACACAATTGGAATAATGAAATTAACGCCATAAAGCAAAATCGCGTCAATTGGTAAGGTCGCTAATCTTTCGATTGGCATTGAGGCGGAAACAAGCGACACCAATAATGGATCATTAATTCCAGTTATCAATGTATAAAGACCAGTTATTAATGAAAAAGCTAACAATATGGACCAAGAAATGATTTTAAATTTCTTAGACATCTTGTTATTTAGTTGCATTAAGACTAAACAGGCAAGTGGGACGCAAAGAGATAAATAGAATAATATCGTAAAGAAGAAATAATGATATTCCATGTAAAAGAAGGCATTTATAAATGCACCAAGGCGATTAAAAGCGAAAAATAGCAATATTCCTAAACCTGCAGTTTTGAATATATAGCTCGTTTTATATTCTTTTTTCTTGAAATCATCTTTGTTCTTAAGAGTTGCCACAAGAGAAAGAGATGAAAAGAAAATAATAATCAAATGAACAACAAGCGAGATGATTAAAACATATGGATATGGATTATCAATTAAGAAGTTGTTGTATGCGATTGTGCCACTTAATATTGTAAAAACAATAGCTAGTGATGAAATGATGATAAATTGAAGTGAATATGAGAAGATATGATGATTTTTATATTCTTCATCTAATCTGTTATAACGATATTTATAAAAAGCAAAAATAACCATTTCTATAGCGAGGAAAAGATGAGGGAAGCACGCGAAAATAAATGGGAAATTTAATGATGATGCATAATTAACAACATTTGTAAGCACCATATTAGTTGCAAAAAAGACAAAAAGAGAAGCAAATGATATTGCAACAATAGTTGCACAAATCTTAAAAACTGATAAATGTTTCATATTATTTAAGCTCCTCATATGTATGATAATATCTATCAATTGTGTATGTTAAATCATCATGAAGCGTAATTGATAATGCGCCAATTCTATCATTGTCATAATAGACACGATTTGTAGAATGAACACCATAAACTAAATCAATGCCTTGATAATTCACTTGTGAATTATTGATGTGGTCATGACCAACAAAAGTGGCTTTTGTCGATCCAAGTTCCACCATTTTGTCAAATAATCCACTATTGAATTTAGGAGAAGAAACGTTTTCACGATTATCACCATAAACCAAAGTGGCTTCACCATTTTTAGCTTTTTGATAAGCAATGTTATATTCTTCAAACGGAATATGGAAGAAGGCTAATGATGGAACAACTGTTCCACCGTTTTCATTTTTTGAATAATTAACCATGTTTTCATACCATTTGATTTGATTATCACGGATGTAATCATAACCCATATAATCTTTATATTGATAACGATTGCTATCAATCATATAAAGTTGATATTTTGTTTTATCTCCTTGTTTTAAATTTATGCAATAATTTGAATTGCCATAAATATCATCATCGATATAATCGATGAATTTAGCATTTTTTGCTTTGTTCATCAGCAAATCATTCATTGTCGAAGGAGAAAAATAAACTTGTTCATCATGATTTCCAAAGACAACTGACCAAGGGATGTCATAAGAATCAAAGAAATCAAATAATCTTTTAGCAACATCATAATTTGCAAAAGTAAATAAATCACCTGTGACAACAATCATGTTTGGATTGGCTTCTTTTATCGATAAATCCATAAATGAGAAATGAAGATTTAGATCGTCTTCAAAGCCCATATGTATATCGCTTAATTGCAATATTTTAAAGTCGCTGACATAATCGACATCAATCATATATTGTGTTTCACTATAATGTTTAACACTGCCACATGAAGACAAGCAAAAGCTCGATAGAAACACAAAGGATGTTAAAATTTTCTTTAATTTCATAAAATTCACCTTTAAATCTTAATATTATTGTAGCAAAATTCCTTAGAATTTATATAATTGTTTTATGATTTGTTTAATGTTACTTGCAAACGGCTTTGAAGACACTGAAGCCTTAACAACCCGTGACATATTGTTGCGAGGTGGTGTTTTTGTTGATCTTGTATCAATTGATGATGACCTTATTGTTAAATCATCATATTCACTTTTAGTGATGGCGAATAATACACTTAAAAAGATTGATTACAAGAAATATGATTGCTTAATCTTACCAGGTGGAGGAGAAGGAACAAAAAATCTAAAAGAAAGCAAACAAGTAGCTGAAATTGTTAAATATTTTTATTCAAAGAATAAAGTTATTGGAGCAATATGTGCTGCACCTTCAATTTTAGGAAGACTTGGTTATCTTACAAATCGCAATTATACATGCTATAAATCTTGCCAAGAAGGCGAGGGATTATTCAGCGGAAAAGAAGTTGAAATATCTAGTAATATCATCACTGCTCGAAGCATGAAATATTCAATCGAGTTTGCTCTTATTTTATTAGAAAAATTAACTAGCAAAGAAAATCGTGAAAAAGTAGAAAATCAAATATTAGGTAAATAAAATGGCTCATCCATTCAAACATCTTAGATTAATTATTAAACATCGCCACCGCGTGATCGCAAATGCTTCACATATGGGGATATTTTTTCACGCTTTAAGACATGATTTATCAAAATTTTCGCATCTAGAATTTCACACTTCATCAAAATATTATATTGGTGATCATTCACCAGTTTATGAAGAAAGATTAGCAAATGATTATTTTTCCACCATTTGCCAACATCACACCAGAAGAAATAAACACCACTGGGAATATTGGACTGATTTTTTTGGAGGCAGAGTTATCGCCAAACAAATGCCTTATAAATATGCTCTTGAATATGTTTGCGACGTGATAAGCGCATCGATGACATATAATGAAAAAGATTTTAAAAAAGATGCTCCATATTTATATTTTAAAAAGAAAATGAATCATTATTTCATGAATGAAGGAACAAAAACATTCTTGCTTGCCTGCTTCAAAGAATATGCTGAAAATGGCTTTAAAAATTTAAAGAAGAAAAATACCAAACCACTTTATGAAAAAATCATGAAAGAACACAATAAAGTGGACATATATGACACTTCGCTAAACGCTGGCGAATTACCAAAACTAAAAAAATAACGTGATATTATTTAATATCACGTTTTTTGAATATCATTGTTCCAAATAACACTAATAGTCCAGAATAGACAATATTATTGATAATTGTGGAAATCAATTCGAAGTCAGTTATTATTATTGAACCAATACTTGCTTTAGATGAGGCGTTATAAAGACTTTGAAGTGGATTAAATATCGTTAAAACTTTTATGATAGTTTCTGAATTATCTAACGGAATTGTATTGATCAATAATCCAACCATTGAAAGCGTGACAAGTGGAATAATCGTTAATGGAATTGAAGCGCCACTATTTCTTAATAATGTTGCAACAAAAATTGAATAAATACTGATGAATGTATAATTCAATAACCCAATTACGATATATTTGATGATTTCTGGTATTGCAAAGAAAACATTTCCGTCGACAACACTTGGATAAAAGCCACCGATAATAGTTGATAAGATTACGCAAACAAATGTATAACTCAAGACAAGAATCAAAGCAAAGCTTACTCCCCCGATAATTAAAGATAAATACACTTTTGCTTTCGAATTTCCAACAATTATTTCATTGCGGATAATACCTTGAGTAAACAAAAGTGAAATAAAAATAATTAAATTAATTGGAATAGCAAGACCATAGTTTTGAACTGGGTTAAATGAATTGATTAAAGCATATGCACCAGTGCAAGAAAAGAATTGCCCTTTATATGCAACATAGTCGATTACAAGATATAAAACAGTTAAGATAACCGCTAAGCCCACACCTATAATAGCGGTAATTTTAAAAGTTGCATCATGAAATAATTTATAATAAAAGCTTTTCAATAATCTAGCCATTTATCTTTCCTCCTTAAGAAGTGATAAATAATAATCTTCTATGCTTTCATCTTTGCTAATAATATCTATGATATTATAATTGTTCTTTACTAAAGAGTTGATAAACGAAGATAAATCAAATTCATTGAATATAGTAAGCGTATTATTCGTGATTTTATATTCTTTTATTTTTTCAAGTTTTAAGACTTTTTCGATTCCATCAATTTGTTTAAATACGAATTGTTTTGATTTTCTAACATCACTATGAAGTTCTTCGCTTGTAATAGTTTTTATCAAACGACCATGAGATAAGATGCCATAATGTGTCGCAATCTTTTCAAGTTCTGATAAAATGTGAGAAGAAATCAAGATTGTAATTCCTTTTTTATTCAAATTAATTAACAAATCTCTTAATTCGGCAATACCTTCTGGATCAAGACCGTTCATTGGTTCATCTAATAAAAGCAATCTTGGTTCATTTAATAACGCTAATGCGATACCTAAACGTTGTCTCATGCCGAGTGAATAATCTTTCACTTTCTTATTGCCAACATCTATTAATCCAACAGTTTTTAATAATTGATTGAAATCAATTTCTTGTGACAAACCTAAATACAAATAAGCGAATTTCAAATTTTCCAGTGCATTCATCGTCGGAATTAATGATGTTGATTCAACAATTGCACTTATATGCGAACGGGTTTCATATATTTTTCTATCAGTATTTGATACATCAAATAATTTATATGATCCTCCACTTGGCTCACTTAGACCAGTAAGAAGCCTCATAATAGTTGTTTTACCAGCACCATTTTCCCCAACAAAACCAAAAATAGATCCTTCAGGAACAAATAAATTGACTTTATCAACAACTGTTTTGTTTTTATATTTTTTTGTTAAATTGTTTGTTTCAATAGCGTACATATTAATCCACCTTTAACAAATCATTATCATATAATGTATCTGCTTTTACTAAAGCAATCCCCTTTTTAGTGTCTGCTAAGATTACAATGCTATCACCACTTGCGATGGAAAAAGCTTTTCTAATATCACTTGGGATAACTATTTGACCTCTTTCACCGACTTTACATATTCCAACATATTTTTGTTTTTCCATAAATCTCCTTGTGTATGATATTTCATACTTTTCATACATATTGTATCACTTTAAATAATTATTACAACAAAAAAGCTTGGCGATAAAACCAAGCTTAATTATTAATAATTAAATATTAGAAATTGTCGGCGCTAATTTCAAAGAATGATTTTGGATGAGCACAAACTGGGCAAATTTCTGGAGCTTTTTCACCAACAACGATGTGTCCACAGTTACGGCATTCCCAAACTTTAACTGTTGATCTTGCAAATACTTCTTGAGTTTCAACGTTTTTAAGAAGGGCTCTATATCTTTCTTCGTGGCGTTTTTCAATCTTTGCAACCATTCTGAATTTGAATGCTAATTCTTTAAATCCTTCTTCTTCAGCTTCTCTTGCGAATGTTTCATACATATCTGTCCATTCGTAATTTTCGCCTTCAGCAGCTGCTAATAAATTTTTTGCTGTATCGCCTAATTCACCGAGTTCTTTGAACCATAATTTGGCATGTTCTTTTTCATTGTCGGCTGTTTTTAAGAATAATTCAGCGATTTGTTCATAGCCTTCTTTTTTAGCAACAGATGCAAAATATGTGTATTTGTTGCGAGCTTGGCTTTCGCCTGCAAAAGCGGCTTGAAGATTTTTTTCTGTTTTTGTGCCTTGATATTTTGACATTTTTTTATCTCCTTTTTATTTTTGGCAATCGTCGCATAAGCCATAATACGTCACACTGCTGCGATTAATCACTAATCCATAAGGATTACATATTGGTTGTGTTTTGACAAGATCGATAATCTTACCGCATTTTTCACAAACAAAATGATTGTGCTCATGCATGCAATTATCATACACTACTTTTTTATCTAAATGAACTTTTTGTAACTTTTTTTGTTCAATCAATTCATTGAGATAGCGAAATATTGTAGCGCGCCCAATTGTGGAATCAATTTCACTTACTTTTGAGATTAAATCATCACTTGTGAAATGGAATAATTGTTCAATAACTGAGTTGATAATTTGCTTTTGTTTTGTGTTTCGCATAATACTTATTGAGACTAAGTATCATTCTAACTATTAACTTTGCTATTGTCAACTCTTAATGGCGAATTTATTAAAAGAATTATTGGAAGGCTGATAAGTGAAAAGATAACTACACCATTCATCAAAATACTGAAATCGCCTAATGCACCTTTAAAGCTTATGAAGTAATAAACTCCAAAAGCAATTAATAAGACGATAGATATAAGTGAAAAAATAAATGAAATAATATTCATGAATTTGAATTTAATCATCAAATGATGAATTATTAAAAATGCAATATCTAAAAATGCGATAGATGATAACATTGCAAGAACATAAAGGGCAGTATTACTTCCTTGGAATGAATTAGTTAGTGATAACAAGCGAATAAAACCTGCGATTGAAAAAAGAAGAAGTGATCCAATATAGTGCATTTTTATTCTTAATGAATAAATAATTAGCGCTAAACTCACTAACATTAAGATAGCAAAGAAGTGATTAAAAGTGTTTAATCTGCCAAAGGTAGTGATATCAGCGATAACACTAATAGATGAGATAACAAACGTTAAAGAAATTAAAATAAGTGGAAATAATGTTTTCTTCATTGTTATTCCTCCTCACATTAAATATAACCAATTAATATGATTTTTTAAGGAAATTCAAATTAAAGTGATTTTTATTTTGTTTAAGATTCTTGATAACGTCTTATTAAATTCAAAGGCTAATGCTTAATAAATTAAGGAAAAATAGATTAATTTTGTTTATAATTAAGTTACGAAATAAAAGACTTAGATAATTTAATAGTTTTTTAGGACGGACAATTTATATTTGAAGGAGTTTCTATGAACAAATTTATGAGAATGGCTATTGCCGAAGCTAGAAAAGGTATCAAAGCCGGTCACGGTGGCCCTTTTGGTGCTGTCATTGTTAAAGACGGTGTTGTCGTCGGCAAAGGTCATAACCAAGTTGTTAAAAACAACGATCCAACTTGCCATGGCGAAATGATGGCCATCCATAAGGCATGCAAAAAACTTGGTACATTTGATTTAAGTGGTTGTGAATTATACACAACTGGCGAACCATGTCCAATGTGTATGGCAGCTATTTTATGGGCTAATATTGATAAGGTTTATTATGGGTGTAATATTGTTGATACAGAAGATATCGGCTTCCGTGATAAAGTCTTCTACGAAATGCAAGAAAATAGATCTGAAATGGTTCATGAATTAGATCGTAAAGCTTGCTTAAAATTATACGAAGAATATAAAAATATCGCTGACAAGGTCAATTACTAATTATGTCGTTTAAATCAATATTTACTAGTTTGGGTAACGGCATAAAAAGTGTATTTACTGGTCCAAGTAAAAAGGATAACTTATTTGAACTAAATGGCCGTGTCCCAATTAAAAATGCGATTCCTTTTGGAATTCAACACGTCTTAGCAATGTTTGCCGCTAATATCACGCCTATCATTATTGTCTTTTCAGTATTAGGTTTATTAGGTTCAAACTTTGCAGTATATTCCATGCTCGGTGCATTATTCATGGCCGGTGTCGGAACCATTATCCAATTATTAATAGGTGCTAGATTGCCAATCGTTATTGGCACTTCATTCACTTTTGTCCCTATCTTTATTACAATTGGCCTTTCTGCTGGAGGCGGAGAAGCAGCTTACTACACTATTATGGGTTCCATAATCGTTGGTGGCGCTTTCGCTACAGTATTCGCCATATTCTATAAATGGTGGGGAAAAATTATTAAACCAATTGTTCCTGCAATCGTTGTATTAGGTATTGGTTTATCCCTTTTAGGAAGTGGCGCCAATCAATTCTTTGGTGGTACAACAATTCTCTCTCAAGTAATTGAACATGGCACTACTCCAACCGGTATTCCATACTTTGTCTACATCATTGTTGCTTTAGTAACAATTACAGTTTCCATTCTTTGGTCCTTATTTATTAAAGGCGTATGGAAAAACATTAATATCATCGTAGGTATTGCTGTTGGATATATCGTTGCTTGCTGTATCCCAGGTATGGTTGATTTCAGCGGATTAATGATTGATTCTAATGCACTTATAGGTCCACATGGTATATTTGACTTCCCACACATATTAGACTTCTCAAAACTTAGATTTGAAGTTGTTCCGTGCGTATTAACATGTATCTGCTTTATTGTTGCTATTGTTGAAGCAATTGGTGACACTACTGCATTATGTAATGCAGGCTTAGGTAGAAACCCAACAGGTAGAGAATTAGGTGGAGCATTAACATTTGATGGATTCAACTCCGCAATCGCTGCAATGTTTGGTGCTATGCCATTAACAACATTCTCACAAAACGTTGGCATTGTTGCTCAAACTAAGGTTGTTAATAGATTCACAATCTTAATTGGTGCTTCATTCTTAGTTATCGCAAGTTTCTTCCCACCTATCGCTAACTTCATCTACACAATTCCTGATGTTGTTATCGGTGGCACTATGGTTATCTTATTTGGTTCCATCGCCGTCATTGGTATGAAATCAATCTCTGAAATTGGATGGACAGATAAGAACATATTAATCGTTGCGATAAGCGTTTGCTTAGGTTTCGGTATCACTATCGCTAACGTAACATTAAGTGATAATACATTACATATGTCTGTTGATGTATTTAACAAACTTGGTGTTGGTTGGTTAGGAGACTTGTTATCCAATAACGTTCTCAATATGTTCGTTATTTCCATTATTCTTTCTTGGGCTCTTCCAGATTCAATGCATATCTCTTTCTTACATCGCAAAAAGAAAGAAGAAATCAAAACTGAAGAAAAGCCAAAAGAAGAAGTTAAAGAATAAATTAAAACCCAAAATAACAGGACTCGCTCCTGTTTTTTTGTGCTTTTATACTTAATAATCTTCTAATTTTGATATACCTAAAATTCAGGAACTTACTCAGATTCACTAATGCCTCGGAATATAAAAACACTCGAACCAACGGATAATTCGCTAGTTCAAGTTTTCATTACCTGTAAAACATTAACGCTTACTTTAATTTTGATACAATTCCTTAGAAAACACCAAAAATTTAGTAATTTAAGCAACAAAAAAGCCACATCAGATGATATGGCTAATTCACATGGATGGCGCCCTCTAGACGACTCGAACGTCCGACCCTTTGCTTAGAAGGCAAATGCTCTGTCCAGCTGAGCTAAGAGGGCTGATAACGATATATATAATATCATTTTTTATTGATATATCAATTATATTTTTATCATTTTCCAGTATATAAAATGTAGCGTTTTATTATAAATAAAGAACTTTCCAAATATGGCGTGAATTATTATATGAGCTTTGCCATGGGAAATAAATTATCGAAACAGTGTTATTATCTCCGATGTTTTCAGCAAACGGACAATAAGTTGACATTTCGCTTTCGCTGATATTCCAACAGTTCGAATTTTCAATATCCACTACACCTTTTGCATAAGCACTTTCGCGAGTCAATTCGGTTTCGCCAGAATAATATGCATCAGCAAAGGTTACATAATATTTTCCGTTAACTGAATAATAATCAACATATACATCAGCTTTATAAACATCAGCAAATGTTTCTATATATGCATCTTGTC
>JALFFX010000056.1 GCA_022777645.1 Erysipelotrichaceae bacterium | reverse complement strand
GTCATTCATCATTAATGATGATTGCAGAAGATAGTTCTGATTATTATGGAGTAACTAAACCTCTTGACCAATATGGTTTAGGATTTGATTATAAATGGGATTTAGGCTGGATGAATGATACTTTGAAATATTATCATCTTGATCCAATTTATAAGAAATATGATCACAATAAACTAACTTTCTCAATGGCTTATTATTTCAATGAGAATTTTATGCTTCCGTTCTCTCATGATGAAGTAGTTCACGGAAAAGGCACTCTTATTAATAAGATGTGGGGAAATTATGAACAAAAATTCGCTTTGCTTAGAAATTTGTTTACATATCAATTTGCCCACCCTGGTAAAAAACTCAATTTTATGAGCAATGAACTAGGTAGTTTCGATGAATGGAGTGAGAAAAAATCTCTTCCTTGGGTTTTAAAAACCTTTCCAGCGCACGATTCCATTTCGCGATTAGTTCGTGACCTCAATTTGATATATGCCCACGAAAAAGCAATGTACTTAAACGAATACAATCCAAATAATTTCCGTTGGATAATGGTTGATAATGCTGATCAATCGATATTTGCATTTGAAAGATTTGATGACACAACTCATTTATTATTTGTGTTCAACATGACTCCTAATTTTTATGAAAATTACGATTTAGGAGTTATTGAAAAAGGTAATTATCACGAAATCTTTAATTCTGATAAAGATGTTTATGGTGGTTATAATCAATATAATGGTTTGCCTCTAAAAGCTAAAAAAGAGCCGCTTAATGGTAAACCTTATCGTATTACGATAAAAATTGCTTCATTTGGAGCGATGATTTTTAAACTTAAAAAATATAAAAAATCTAAATAGAAAAGGAAAAAAGACTATGAACATGTTTTCTAATGTGAATGTTTTCAAAGAAACATTTAAAAGACGCTTGGCTGAAAAATATTCAACATCGATTGAATTAAGCCATGTCACTGAACAATTTGATATTTTAGGAGAAATGGTTAGAGACTACGCCAATTACGACTGGCGAGCTGTTCGTACCGAAGTTAAAGAAGAAGATAAAAAACAATTGATTTATTTTTCCATGGAATTCTTGATGGGTAGATTATTGTTAAACAATCTTCAAAATCTTGGAATATATGATATTGCCAAAAAAGGATTAGAAGAACTTGGCATTGATATCAATAAACTTGAAGATCAAGAAGCTGATGCCGGCCTTGGTAATGGTGGTTTAGGCCGTTTAGCAGCCTGCTTTTTAGATTCAATTTCCTCTCTTGGTTATCCAGTTCAAGGCAACTGCATTCGTTATGAATATGGATTTTTCCGTCAATTGATTCAAAAAGGCAAACAATTTGAAGTTCCAGATCAATGGCTTACAAATGGTTATGTTTTTGAAGTTAGAAAGCCAAAACATTCGGTTGAAGTTGAATTTGGTGGTTATACCGAAACATATATTAAAGAAAATGGTGAATTCGGTATGAAAACTGTTAACGCCACCCACGTTAAGGCAGTGCCTTATGATGTAAGCGTTGTCGGTTATCGTAATCGCGTTACTAATACGCTTCGCCTTTGGTCAGCTGAACCAAGCGAAGAAAATCTTCCAAAGCATATGTCTTTTGAAGAATATCTTCACACATTAAAAGAATTATCACATGGTTTATATCCAGATGATTCAACTGAAAAAGGTCGTATTCTTCGTTTGAAGCAACAATATTTCTTAGTAAGTGCTGGTTTACAAACAACAATGCGCGAACATTATAAGCGTCGCAAAACATTATTAAATTTAGCTGATTATTATGTTTATCAATTAAATGATACTCATCCAATTTTAGCTATTCCAGAACTCATGAGAATTATGATGGATATGTATGGATATGGTTGGGATGAAGCATGGGCTACTGTGACAAAATGTATTGCTTATACCAATCACACCATTATGCAAGAAGCTCTTGAAAGATGGTCGATACAACACGTTCAACAAGTATGTCCGCGTTGCTATATGATTATCGAAGAAATAAATCGCCGTTTTAATCTAGAATTAATTGAAAAAAATGTTGATCAAGGTAAACGATATGCAATGCAAATCATCAAAGATGGACAAATTCATATGGCTAATTTAGCCATATATACTGCTTTTTCCGTCAATGGTGTCGCAAAACTTCACACCGACATTTTAAAAACTGAAACATTTAAAGAATTTTATGAATTATATCCAAACAAATTCAACAATAAGACAAATGGTGTTACCCATCGTCGTTGGTTGATGTATGCTAATCCAAAATTAGCAGATTTAATCACCTCAAAAATTGGTGATAAATGGATTGTTGATATGGACCACAAACTCATCGATTTTAAGAATTATCAAAACGATAAATTCGTCCAAGAAAAAGTGATGGATATCAAACACGAAAACAAATTGAAATTAGCAAAATATATCAAAGAAAAAATGGATATTGATGTCGATCCAAATTCAATATTTGATGTTCAAATTAAGCGTTTACATGCTTATAAACGTCAATTGATGAACTTGTTCCACATAATGTATTTATATCAAAGAATTGTTAATGAACCTGATTTTACAATGCATCCAAGAACATTCATTTTTGGTGCGAAAGCCGCTCCAAGTTATGTATATGCTAAACGCATTATCGAACTTATTTTAGCAGTTGCTGATGTTGTTAATAACGATCCTCGTTCAGCTAAATTCATGAAAGTTGTTTTCATCGAAAATTATGGTGTTTCTTTAGCAGAATTAATTATCCCTGCTGCCGATGTTAGTGAACAAATTTCAACAGCGTCCAAAGAAGCAAGTGGCACTTCAAATATGAAGCTTATGATGAACGGGGCAATTACCCTTGGAACAATGGATGGTGCGAATGTCGAAATTCATGACTTGGTTGGTGAAGATAATATTGTTATCTTTGGTTTATCAAGCAACGAAGTATTATCATATTACGCCAACGGAACATATTCTGCTTGGAACGAATATAACAATAGTCAAATAATTCAAAATATTATGCAATCATTATTTAATGGTCCATGGGCTGATTCTAATCGTTTCCAATTAATCTTTGATGAAATTATGAACAATAATGACTGTTTCTTTATCCTCAAAGATTTGCCTGAATACATCAAAGCTCAAGAAAGAATCGAAAAATTGTATCAAGACAAACAAAGATGGGCACAAATGTGCATCGCTAATATCGGATCAAGCGGTTATTTTACAAGCGATCGTACGATTGAACAATATGTTGAAGATATTTGGCATTTAAGCAAAGTAGGAAATTAAAAATGAATATCGATTTATCTATTTTGTATAAAAGACAAGAAGAACTCGATGATGAAATTGCAAGAAATCATAATATAAATTATGAAACTACTTTTGCGCGTCGCTTTTTAGCCTTGCTTGTTGAATTCGGTGAACTTGCCAACGAAACAAGATGTTTTAAATATTGGTCAAATAAAAAATCTTCACCAAAAGAAGTTGTGAGCGATGAATATAGCGATGGTCTCCATTTTCTTTTGTCTTTAGGAATTGTTTTAAATCCTGATAAAAAAGAATATGAATTAACAAAAAATAAAGAAGATTTAACTGAGCAATTTGTTAAATTATATTCGCTTGCGAATATTCTTTATGCAAATTACAATCTTGATAATTACTATAATCTCATGCAATATTATTTAAATTTAGCGCTTTCCATCGACATGGATAACACTGATATTATTAATAGTTATTTAAAAAAACTTGATGTAAATCACAATCGCCAAAAGAATAATTATTGATTTAATATTAAATTAAATTACAATAAATAAAAAAAGAAAGGAAAAACTATGAAGAAAATTAATATTATTTCGACATCTATCTTCGTCTTGATGTCGCTTACGCTTGCTGGTTGTAATGATAATTCTAGTTCATCTGATGGCTCTACAAGCACTTCAACTTCTGAGAATCAAGGATTTGATCCGTCTTTGATTAGCAAAGGTTATACATTTTATGAAACTTGGCCAGAAAATGTGATTCGAGAATACATTGGCAGTGGTAATTATGTTATTCATCAACCAGATGTAACAAATGGTGTTTATCTATTAGAAAGTAATGAAGATGGATATGCTCCATGTTTACAAGTGGTTGTTGATGGTCTTCAAGATGAATCATATTTTGAAGCACTTCCAGAAACTTATAAAAAATGGAGTGAATCACTTTATGGCATAATGAACCTTTATTATGCTGTTGATGACACACGCACATATGAAGTAGATGTAAGTGCTGATCTTGATGAAAATTATGAAGCTGCAGCCCCTACATATCTTTATTTTTATCGTGTAAGCGATCTTTTTGAAGATGCAACATTAACTACCAATACCGAATGGACAGCTAACGACCTTGCAGCTTTTACTTCGATTGAAAATATTTCTCCAATTCCATTTGTTAAATTAGGCGCTCAATATGAAGTAACAGCCGTTGATAGCGACGATGATGGAGTCAATGATTGTATTTCTATTGTCGACTATTCAGTCGCTTGGGAAGCTTTAGATGAATACGGTGTAGAACTCTTAATGGATGGTTATGTATATGATGGAGACAACGATTATTATGTTAAAAAAGTTGAATCAGCTCCATATCTTTCCCAATATGTACACTTTGAATGGGGAACATACGGCAACAGCATTGAAGTTGGTCTTACATTATCAACATTAAGTGAATATCCAGCTTCATATGTAAATGATTTTATAAAAAATCAATTAGAATCCAAATATGAAATTGTTGCCCCATCAGTTTCAACTTTAACTGAATTTACCTATTACCAAGAACTTGGTGATACACCAATAGCTCAATTCAGTGCTTATACACTTTCATATACTGAATTTAAAGCATATTCAGCAGCATTTGAAACAGCAGGTTATGAAGTCGTTTTCGAAGAACAAAGCGATGATACATATGGTAATTTCTCTGCTAAAAAAGGTTATATTTCTTTTATCGCCTATTTCCAAAACGATATTAATGATAATTACGATTATATCGATGAAAGCGGCACTCTTGTTGCAACTATTACAAAGGGTGAAGGATATGAAGATCCAGGCTTGTATTTAAAAGAATATAAAGCAAATGTTGGTTTAACATCAACTTATCAAATTAGCCCAATTCTTCATGAAATTAGTGGCACAGTGACATACGCATCTTCAGATGATGCTGTTGCGACCGTTTCAACTGAAGGTTTAGTTACCCCAGTTGCTAAAGGAACAGTTACAATCAATGTTTCAGTAACATACAACGAAGTTGTTTACTCAAAAGATTTAGTATTAACATTCGTCAATCAAGTCACCGATAATTTAACACTAACAAAATTAGGTGTTCCTGCCGAAACTAAGTATAAAGATTTTTCTAATATCAAAGATGCATCAAGTGCAGTTTATGCAGGACAATGTTCCGGAGGCAATGGCAACATTCAAATTCGTTCCAAAAATTCCAATTCTGGTATTTATTCATCAACAAGTGGTGGAAAAATTGCCTCAGTTACTGCTACTTTTTCAAACGATACAAGTAACACTGGTAAAGTATTAAATGTTTACGCTTCTAACGAGCCAATTACTTCAACATCTCAATTATTCCAAATGTCACCAGTTGGAACAATTGCTGGTGTAGCTGGTGAATCAGTTACTTACGAATTTAGCCAAGAATACGCCTATGTTGGTGTTGCTTCTAGTAGTGGCGCCCTCTATCTTAGCGGTATTAGCTTCGTTTGGGCTGCTTAATTTAAATTCAAAACAAAAAGTCTACAATTCAGTTGTAGGCTTTTTTTGTATATAAAATTATAAATTTTATCTTATTTTAATAATTGTTCTATTTCGTTTTCGGAATAAACTTTGATGCCGTTTTCGCGAAGAAGGCGTGTTGTGATTCCTTCACCTTTAATTTTATGACCAATAAATCTGCCATCGTGAATCAATGAACTACCACAGCTAGGAGAACTTTCTTTCAAAACAGCGGTATCAATGCCTAAATATCGACAAAGGGCTAATGCTTTTTTCGCGCCACTTACGAAATTATCAGTAACATTTTTCCCGTCTTTTCTAATAACTTGATTACCTCTTATTTCATTTGGAAGTCTTGGAGTTTTTAATCCACCTTCAACTTCTGGACAAAACAAGACTAAATCGTATTGGAGTTTTAATTGATCAACTAAAGGATGATAATTTCCTTCCCCTTTATAATTTGTTTTATCACCAACTAAACAAGCTGAAATTAATATTTTTTTCATAATGACTAAAATATATTATCTTATCTTGTAAAAAAAATAAATATCAAACAGCACAAATAAAAAATATAATTTTTTCCCTAATAATAAGTTGCTAAAATATAAACATGGCTATATTTTATAAAAACACCAACTTAACTTATAACATTGTTATTGACGATGCTAATTATGAAATAGAAGTGGTGAGAAAAAATCAAAAAGGTCTATATTTAAAATATAAAGATGGTGAACTAAAAGTTAGTGCTCCATTATTTTTAAGCAAAGAAAAAATCATTTCTTTCATCGAATCGAATGCTTATAAATTAGTAAATCGCTGTAAAATTAAAAGAAGATTTGTTGAACCTCCAATTGGTGATGATTATATTTTTATATTTGGTGAAAAAGAAAACATTGATAAAAATATTGATTATAAAAAATTATTATATGAATATTTGCAATATTCAGTTCGCCGTTATGAAAAAGAAATGGGAATAAAAATACCTTACAATATCAAAATAAGAAAGATGAAGACTCGTTATGCGTCAAACTCACTTAAAACCCATTCTCTAACCTTCCAGATGAATTTAATTCATTATTCAAAAGAAATAATTGATTCAATTGTTGTTCACGAATTAGCGCATGAATTTTATCGTAATCACCAAAAAAGATTTTATCAATGTGTTGAAAAATATTTTCCAAATTATAAAGAAGTTAATTTAAAATTAAAAAAGGGACTCTACAAATGATTATTAACATATCGTCTAAACAAAATACAAAAATTAAAGAAATCGGTAAATTGATAAGCGATAATTCTTATCGCAAAGAAAGAAATGAATTTGTTATTGAGGGTTTTCATCTTCTCGAAATGGCGCTTGAAGATAAACTTGTCAAAGCCATTTTTTCGCTTGAACCAATTAAAAATATTGATGAAAAAATAACAAATTATATTGTAAGTGAAGATATATTAAAGAAAATATCAACACAAAAAAATCCACAAGGTGTTGTTGCAATATGTTCAATGCGTAAAGAAAAAGAAATATCGCATAATAATGTCTTGTATTTAGATGGCGTTAGTGATCCTGGAAATTTAGGAACTTTACTAAGAACTGCTCTTGCCTTTTCTTTTAAAGATGTCATTTTATCAAAAGGCTCAGTTTCTTTATATAATGAAAAGACTATATCATCATCACAAGGGGCAATATTTAGACTAAACATCATAAGTGGTGATGAACAAAATTTAATTGATCTAAAAGAAAAAGGCTATAAGATTCTTGCGACCGAAATTAAAGGATCAGTTGAATTAAAAAATATCAAAAAAAGTGATAAACAAGTATTGATTCTTGGCAATGAAGCCCATGGGGTAAATGAAAAAATTCTTAATCTTGCTGATGAAAGAATAAGAATTGATATCAACGAAATTGAATCGCTTAATGTCGCAATTTGTGGAGCGATTATGATGCACTATTTGCGTTAGGTTTATATATTTTAATATATAATTGATATAATATTATCGAAAAAACGACGCCGACTGTGGCTTGAATTAAATCAAAAGCACTTGAGATTAATCCACCAACACCATAAAGAATTAAATAAGCAACAAAATATGTTGCAACCATAAATAATGCTCCAAGAACGGTGCCTATATATTTTAGGTTGTTTTTAATGTATTTAAAGAATAGTCCAGTAATGATTGCCTCACCTGCTTTAGCCACTAATGTAAATAAGGCAAATGAAATATAACCAGCTGATAAATCAGCAAGTGAACCAGCAATTGCTCCTACCAAAGCACCCCACCAAGGACCTAAAATCATGCTTGAAAAAATAATGACAGCATCGCCAAAATTTAAATATCCTGCCCCTCCAGCATATGGAATAGCTGCAAAGGCGGTGAGAAGATATGCGATAGCAGATAATAAGGCTGCGAATGTTATATTTTTTGTTATTGTTTTCATCGTTAACAATTATAAACAATTAATAAAATAATGCTACAACGAATAATTAAAAATTATTATTTTACAAAAATATCATTGTGCTATAATAAAAAAGCAAAGAAAAGGCCGTAGCTTATTTTAGTTTAGATAGGGAATGTGGAATAGTGGAACCCACACGCTAAAGCGATAAGTGAATTCACCTTGGAGCAATCTTATGTAATGTAAGACGTTCATCGCGTTAAGATGTAGAGCTAAATTCAAAATTGAATAAGAATAAGGATGGCACCACGGAGAAATTCGTTCCTAAGTGTCATTTTATTTTGTTTTTGGAGGTATTTTCAATGAGTGAAGAGATTAAAAAAGTTAATGATTTGAAATCAATGATTATTAATGAAATTAATAATGCTAATGATTTAGTCACATTAAAAGCTGTTGCAGATAAGCATTTATCAAAGAAGAGCGAACTCAATTCTTTAATGAGCCTTATCAAACAATTAAGCGGTGATGAAAAAACTGCTTTTGGTCAAGCAATGAACAACGCTAGAAAAGAGCTCAACGAACTTTATCAAGCTAAAGAAAAGTTTTTAAATGAGGCAATGATTCGCGCAAAACTCGAAAAAGAAAAGATCGATATTACATTGCCTGGCATTAAATATAATGTCGGCGGTATTAATCCATTTTTCAAAATAATTGATGAAATGGTTGATATCTTTACTTCAATGGGCTACCAAGTCAAAGAAGGACCAGATGTTGAAACAGATTATTTTAATTTCGAAAGAATGAATATTCCAAGCAATCACCCTGCTCGTGAAATGCAAGACTCTTTTTATATTGATAATAATACCTTATTAAGAACACATACTTCACCTGCACAAGCGCATGCTATGGATGAGGCAGATGCTAAACCATTAAAAATTATTTGCCCAGGTAAATGTTATCGACGTGATGATGATGATGCTACCCACTCACATCAATTTGGTCAAATTGAAGGCCTTGTCATTGGAAAAGGTATTAATTTAGGAAATTTAAAAGCTACATTAGAACTTTTCTTAAGAAAAATGTTTGGTGAAAAGCGTGAAGTTAGATTTAGAAGTTCTTATTTCCCATTTACCGAACCATCTGTTGAAGTTGATATTTCATGTATGGAATGTCAAGGAAAAGGCTGTTCTATTTGTAAGGGAACTGGCTATATTGAGATTCTTGGTGCAGGAATGGTCCATCCTAATGTTTTAAAAATGAGTGGATACGATCCAGAAGTTTATAGCGGTTTTGCCTTTGGCGTTGGTATTGAACGTGTTGCCATGCTTCGTTATGGCATTGATGATATTCGCAAAATATATCAAGGCGATGTTCGCTTTGTTGAACAATTCAAAAGAAAATAAGGAGAAGAAACAATGAAAGTATCTTTAAATGCAATTAAAAAATATATTGATATCAAAGATATCAGCGTTGATGAAATTGCTCATCGACTCACTTTTGCAGGCGTTGAAGTTGAAAGTGTTTCTCCTCTTGCTAGTGCCACAAATTTAACTGTTGGTAAAGTACTAACTTGTGAAAATATGCCAAATAGTGATCACCTTCATTTAACGACTGTTGACGCTGGCAAACATGGTGTTCTTCACATTGTTTGTGGTGCTCCAAATGTCAAAACTGGTATTAAAGTAATTGTTGCGTTGGATGGCGCAAAACTTCCTGGCGGAGTTATTCATAACGGAAAGATTCGTGGCTATGAATCACAAGGTATGCTTTGTTCTTTGTTAGAACTCGGAGTTGAATCAAAATTCTTGAGCGAAGAACAAACAAAAGGTATCGAAATATTGCCAGATGATGCAGTTGTTGGCGATGATGATGTTTTAGGACTTCTTGGTTTAGATGATGTGATTTTAGATTTAAAATTGCTCGCTAATAGAAGCGATTTGTATAGTGTGAAAAATGTTGCTCGTGAAATTGAAACACTATTTGATTTAAAAGCTAATATTGTTGATACAAAAGAACAACAAAACGCAAACTTACCATTTATGGTAAATTCTCTTACTGAAAGATGCAGCCAATTCTCTGGTCGTGTTGTTAAAAATATCAAAGTCAAACAATCGCCAAAGTGGATGAAAGATATTTTACGATCAAGTGGCATCCGTTCTATTAATAATATTGTCGATATCGGAAACTATGTCATGATTATCACCGGACAACCGCTTCATATGTATGATTTAGACAAACTTCCTAAAAAAGAATTAGTTGTTCGTGATGATTATGAAGGCGATTTTGTTGCCTTAGATGAGAAGACTTATAAACTTCAAAATGGTGATGTAGTCATCACATCAAATGGTGAAGTCATGTGCCTTGGCGGCGTAATGGGTTCTTTAGCTTGCGCAGTTGATGAAAATACAAAAAATGTTGTTATCGAAGCAGCAAATTTTGACTTTGCATCAGTTAGAAGAACATCAATCAGATTAAACCTTGTCAGCGATTCTTCAATGCGCTTTGTCAAAGGTATTAATCCAAATCAATATGTTGAAGTAATGAATTTTACTGCTCTTCTATTAAAAGATTTAGCAGATGCTAGTGAAGTTGGTGAAATTAACACATATCTTAAAAATAAATATGAGCCAACCATTATAAAGACTTCGACATCATATATTAACGCTAGATTGGGCACCTCCTTTAGTGATGATGAAATTATTTCATCATTGAGAAAAGCTTTCATCGAAACAAAAAATGATAATGGACAATTAGAATGTGTTGTTCCAAGTCATCGAATCGATATTACAGGTGCTGCTGATTTAAGCGAAGAAGTAATTAGAATTTTGGGATTTGAAAATGTTAAAAGCGAACTCCCAAGCATGCAATTAAGCGTTGGTGCACTCGATGAAAATCTTGTTAAGAAAAATATTGTCCGTGATTATTTAAGAGGTATTGGTCTTGATGAGCAACTTTCTTATACTCTCGTTAGAAAAGAAGAAGTAGAAAGCTTTAAATTCATCAATAAAAATGAATATTTGAAAGTAATGCATCCTTTAACTGACGAGCATGAATATATAAGAATTAATCTTCTCCCATCAGAGATGAACTTATTAACATATAATGTTAATCACTCAAATAATGATTTAGCGTTCTTCGAAGTCAGCGATGTATTTGCTAAAAATAAGAAATCAATCCATCTTGCTATCGTTTTAGCAGGAAGCGATTTAAGAAGACACCATTTAAGCGGCGCGAAATATGATTTCTATCACATGAAAGGTATTGTCGATGGCTTATTGTCTTTGTTTGATATCGATGAAAAACGCGCGACACTTGTTCGTGCAGACGAAGAAGAACTTCATCCTGGAAAATCTGCCACTTTAAAAGTCGATGGTAAGGTTGTTGCCACCTTTGGTGAAGTTCATCCAAACGTTAACAAAAAATATGGCTTAGGCAATTTAAATGTTGTCGTTTTAGAAGCTGATTTAACTAATTTGTTTGCTATTCGCACTAGTGCGAAAAAGATGGAACAAACATCTAGATTCCCAACTGTTACCCGTGATTTCGCCTTCGTCTTAAGTGATAAAGTTAGTGCCAGAGAAGCAGTTACAGAAATCAAAAAGATCAATCGTGAACTTATCAAAAATGTTGATATCTTT
The DNA here is from genome assembly GCA_022777645.1 of Erysipelotrichaceae bacterium. Classification (GTDB taxonomy): domain Bacteria; phylum Bacillota_I; class Bacilli_A; order RFN20; family CAG-826; genus Fiminaster. The sequence goes on along the minus strand of JALFFX010000056.1, from coordinate 16,969 downwards.
GATGTATATCGTGGTGAACATATCGAAGAAGGCTATTATTCTTTAGCGTTATCTGTTGCTTTCTCATCTTTAGAAAAAACACTAAATGAACAAGATATTGCTCAACTTCAAGACGCAATCATCAAACAACTTAAAGTCAAATTCAACGCGGATTTAAGAAAATGATAATTAATGTTAATGCTTTAAAAGAATTCAAAGATAATAATTTCGAGGAAGAGATTTCTTTTGACGAAGAATCATATAAATATTCTTTTCCTATTGTTAAAATCAATCATTGTTTAGCTAAAGCTAAAGCAAAATTACTTGGCGAAGTCGTTGAAGTAAAACTTGATATAAATGCTGATTTAACAGTTAAAAGCTCATATACATTGAAAGAATTTATTTATAAGCTTAAAACAAATGAGACATATTATTTTTCAGCCGATAACAATGATAATGATGACGTATTGCCACTTAAAGGTAACGCAATAGAACTAGATAGATTAATCTTCAATTTAATTGCGGCATCATTACCAATTCGATTGGTTGATAAAGGCGAAAAATTACCTAGCGATGGTGATGGATATCGTGTCTTAACTGAGGATGAATATCTTAAAGAAAAAGAAAATGAAGGCAACAATGCATTCTCGTGTCTTGATGATTTGACCTTCGATGACGAAAATTAAGAAAGATGCATATGCATCTTTTTTTAAATCTTACAAATTTTTATCAAATCACAATTATCAAACAATTAGTATTTAATATGTTTACTATCAAACGACTAAAAATATACTAATTTTTTATTTTACTATGTAAAACTAAACACGAGCTTTGTCTCCCAATGATGGTGAAAAATTTTATTTTTAATTTTTGTTTACATGTGTGGGCGAGCAAAGATATAATTAACATATGCAAGTGGGACAAAGTGGGACAATATTATTTGGAACATATTTTCATGGACTTGATGAGAAATGTCGTTTGGTCATTCCTAGCAAGTTTAGAGAATTCTTTTTCGATCACAAAGCTTATTTGCTAAAAGGCCACGAAGGATCAATTGAAATATATAATTCTTCTACCTTTGCTAACTTGATCGAGAAAGCGTCGACGCTAAACAGCAATGTTAAAGACCAAAGAGATTATCAACGCACTTTATTAAAAAGTGTGGTGGAGCTTGATGTCGATTCAAAAAACAGAATCCAATTAACAAATCAAATTATCCAAAAATATGATTTGTCGACTAAACTTGCAATTATCGGTTTGATTGATCACATCGAAGTGTGGAGCGAAGACAAATGGAACATCTATGAAAAAGAATTAGATGAACATTTTGATGAGAAAGCGGAGGGCATTTTCAATGATTGAAAAGCATGTATCCGTTTTATTAAATGAAGCCATTGAATCGCTAAACATTAAAGATGGTGGCACATATGTCGATTTAACTCTTGGAAGAGCTGGTCATAGCAAAGAGATATTGAAAAGAATTCCTAATGGAAAATTATATTCTTTCGATAAAGATGAAGACGCTATTAACCAATCAGAAGAAGTGTTATCTAAAGTTGGCAAAAACTATAAAATCATTCGTTCCGATTTCCGTTTCTTTAGAAATGAATTAGAGAAATTAGGCGTTTCTAGTGTTGATGGAATTTTAGTTGATTTAGGTGTTTCTTCTCCTCAATTTGATGATGAAGAAAGAGGCTTTTCATACCGTGGCGATGCCATTTTAGATATGCGAATGGATCGAAGACAAGAATTGAATGCAAAATATATTGTCAACAACTATAGTTTCGAAAAACTGTTAAAAGTTTTCAAAGAATACGGCGAAGATAAATATTCTTATAATATCGCTAAAAATATTGTGAAATATCGCCAAGAAAAAGAAATAAATACTACCCAAGAATTAGTAGAAATCATTAAAAGAAGCAAACCAAGTTCCGAACTTGCTAAAAAAGGTCATCCAGCAAAACAAATTTTCCAAGCTTTACGAATTGAAGTTAATGATGAATTGGGTGCATTAAAAGATATGTTAGATGACGCGATTAAGACATTATCTGTGGGCGGAAGATTATGCATTATAACCTTCCATAGTTTAGAAGATCGCATCGTTAAAAACGCCTTCACAAAAGTCAGCAAAATCGAAGGTTCACGTCATAATGTATTTTCACTTCCAACCGAAGATGATGAACCAAAATATAAAATGATTAATAACAAAGTTATTATTCCTAGTGAGGAAGAAATAATAGAAAATCCGCGTGCTAAAAGCTCAAAAATGAGAGTTTTAGAAAGGAGTAAGCAGTGAAAAACAAATTGTTTAAACACCACAAATCAAAACGATTCTTAAAATTCAAAAGATTCGGTGTTTTTTGCTTGCTCTTTTTAGCCTTTGCGATAAGCATTGCTCTTCCTGTCACTATCGGGTTTGCTTTAGCTAGTTTTTAATTAATAATTAGTTGATTTTTAGCCACCATATAGGTGGTTTTTTTATAATATTTATAAAATCAATTGCAGTTTAATTTTAGAATATATAAAATATATTAGGTGATTATATGAAAAATTCTTATCAAGTTATAGATATCGTTGATTCTAAAGTTCGACTTTTAGTAGGCACGGTTGTTGATGACAAGCCTATTGTTTCTTATGTTTCAGAAAAAGAAATTCCTAATGCTGTTTTTCGTGGCGATGTCAGTGATTTCCCATCTCTTAATGACTATCTTGCGTCATTCACAAGTTTTAATGATGATAAGGCGAGAGTGAAATTAGAAATTAGTGATGCGACTGTTTTATATCCTCCACTAGGATTTCAAGTTTATAAATGTTTGAAGAGCACCAACGTGGGATCTTCATCAGATATTGTCGATAATATCGATATTGAAAACCTCCTTGAGCAAGTTCGTAAAGAAACCGCTCCATCTGATTCAGAATTTGTCGATATTATTCCAGATGCATATTATCTTGACGAAGATAGAAGCCGTCCATATTCTGAAGCTCCTATCGGTAGTCGCGCTCGTCGCGTTTCAATTAGCGCCCAAGTTCATACGCTTCCAAGAAGAATTGTTAAGAATTATAAAGATGTATTCAAAAATACAAATATCAACATTACAAAGCGAATTGTTACTCCTTTTGCGTTGTGCGCATTAGCTATCCAACAAGAATTGGTGTCAGGACAATATATTATTGTTGATATGAGTAATGGGTATACATCAATTAGTTTATGTCATAGCAAATATCCAGTCTTTTCCACCCATTTCCTTCTTGGAGAAAATGATTTAATTTCTAAAATTGATTTATTTTATGGAATTGGAAAAGAAAAAGCGATTGAATTACTAGATTTATATGGTTACGACAATCGCGATTTAGGATTCTATCCAGCACTACTTGAATTCGAAAATCAAAATGGTGAAAAGAAAACAATTGAACAAAAAGACTTAAATAATATTATTATTTCATTCTTTAATGATTACTTCCGTCAATTTGATAATTCATTATCAACAATATTGCAAAAAGCTCAAAATACAACATTTGATGTTGTTGTGATTAATTCGCCTATGAGTGAATATCACGGAATTGAGGAATTGATTAAAAATCATTTCACAAATATGAAACCAATATTCTTGAAGCCGAAATCTATCGGGGCAAGAAGCGCAAAATATTCGGCTTGCGTTGGATCATTGCTATTGTGTCATAAATATTCCAATACATTTGCAAGCCCAACAAACATAGTCTCTCAACTATCGAGAGTAGAAAAGAAATAGGAGGATTGTTATGTTCGACGATTTAGATAATTATGAAGCGGTTGCCCGCATTGTTGTCATCGGTGTCGGTGGTGCTGGTAATAACGCAGTTAACAGAATGATTGATGAAGAAATTTCGTCAGTTGAATTCTATGTAGCAAATACTGACCGCCAAGCTTTAGCAACTTCAAAAGCACGTAACCGCTTGGTTCTTGGCGAAGAATTAACTGGCGGACTTGGCGCTGGTGGCGAACCAAGCGTTGGCGAAGCTGCTGCTGAAAAAAGCATCGAAGACATTCGCGCGATTGTAAAGGGCGCCAACATGGTATTTATCGCAGCCGGAATGGGCGGCGGTACCGGAACTGGTGCTGCTCCGGTTGTAGCTCGTGTCGCTAAAGAAGAAGGTGCTTTAACAGTTGCTATTGTCACAAGACCATTCTCTTTTGAAGGCAAAAAGCGTATTGCTAATTCCGTAGAAGGACTTAATAAATTAAAAGAAGCAGTTGATTCAATTATTATCGTTTCTAACGATAAATTGTTAATGGTCAGCGGAACTCAACCTATTTCAGAAGCTTTCGCTGAATCAGATCGCGTTTTAGCACAATCGGTTAAGACAGTTACAGATTTGATTCTTACTCCTGCTGTTATCAACCTCGATTTTGCTGATGTTAAAAACACATTAGCAAATTCTGGCATTGCTTTAATTGGCTTTGGTATGGGTTCTGGTCCTAATAAAGCTCAAGATGCCGCTGTAAACGCAATTAGTTCCCCTCTTCTTGAAGCAAGCATCAATGGTGCTAGAAGAGCAATATGTGCTGTTACATGTGGCTCACAAGTATCATTATATGAAGCGCAAGAAACCGTTGATAGAATCATTCAATCAGCTGGTAGCGCGATCGATGTTAAATTTGGCGTTTCTATTAACCCACAATTAACAGATCAAATCCTTGTTAGCGTTATCGCCAGCGATTTCACTGATGATTTTGACTTTACTGCGGTTCCACAACTTCAAAAACCAATATTTGCAGAAAAGCCAATTCAAAATGAAACTACAACTATTTTCTCCCAAAGCGAAGAAACACCTGATGAAGATGGTGAATCCACTGATAGTGATGATTTCCTTCCATCTTTCTTAAAAGATAAAAATATTCAATAATCATGAAATTTAAACGTGCATCAATTATTTTATTATCGCTGATATCTAGTCTTAGCCTTATCACGTCTTGTTCGGAAAAGAATTCAACTTCATTGTACGAAGGAACAGATCCGTCTACTTTATTTGATGGTTATTATGCAGAATTAGATACTTGGAATAACTATAAGGACTTAAGACAAAAACTTTACAATATTGTCCGTCGCGATTATTCGCCAATTTCCTATAATAGCGATCCATTGGCAAGTGGACAAACAAATTGGTCAACAAATCGCAATGCCGATCAATCTTTAACCAATTTTGATAAAGTTCATGTCCTTTATTCCGATAATGAAGAATATAAACAAACTGGAAATACCTCCTCTTGGCAGAGAGAGCATTGTTTTCCAGCTTCATTAGCTACAGGCGTTACGACCGGTGAAGCAACAAAAACTATAGGGACAGCAACTGATTTCCATAATCTATATGCCTCATATTCATCTGGCAACTCTGCTCATAGCAATATGTCTTATGGCTATGTGAATAAAGAATATGATTATTCATATGTCGGAAATGCCATATATCAAAAAGATGTGGCAACTCCTAATGGCATTTTAAATGTTTTTGAGCCAAATGATGTCGACAAAGGAAAAGTTTCAAGAGCGATATTTTATATGGCTTTGATGTACGGAAACGATTCTTGGGTTGAAGATACAGATAAAAATGGCAACAAATTATCTGTTGGCTTAAGAATTGTTAGAAAAGGTGTTGAAACATGCACTCTTATGAGTGCACAAATGGGCAAAAAATGTCACGAGAATCTTGAAGATTTATTGGAATGGAACGATAAATTTGCTCCTGATCGACTTGAATATCAGCACACAACATATGTTCAATCTGTTCAAGGCAATAGAAATCCATTTATCGATTTCCCAGAACTTGTTGATTATTGCTTTGGTGAAAAACAATTAGAAAAAGGTTCACTAAAAAATCTCCATAATATTTATGACATTTTAGATTTAGGAAACGACAAAACACATAACCTTGCAATATCTGATGTCAAATATAGTTATGATGGTGGTGAAACATATTCCTCACAAAATGATTTAAAGATTTATGAAGTTTCTAATTCGTTTAAAAAGATGGAATGCACTGATTACACAGTTGAAGGCGTAAAAGATAATGAAATAGTCCACGAAAATCAAAATGGAACAGTTATCACAATTAAAAAAGGTGAATTAGCAACCAGCTATCAAATATCTGTTGCAAGTGATGAATGGCAGAATTTGAATTATATTAACAAATTCACTGCAACTAATCTTAAAAACCTTAAGCAGGGCAATGATATTATTGTTTCAAACAATGGTGTTGATATGAAAGTTAGTGTTGCTGCCTCAAAAAGCGTTGATGTGCTTGACCATAACACTCAAGTTATTGGGGCTGCTATCGGATCAAATGCCTCGCCTGCTGGAACAATTGTGATTGAATCGCAAAATACAATTAAAGTAAATAATAACTTTGTTATTAAAAAGATATATATAGAAGCAAATTCAACTTCAAAATATGCACAACCATTTACTCTAGAAATGTATATTAATGGTCGACTTGTCAAACAAAACAATTATTCCTATAATTCTTCATCATCACTTATGAGTTACGGAATTAATCTAAAATCATTTGATCAAGAAAGTGGAAAAATTAAAATTGTTATTTCAAACATCGATGGCCGATTCAATTTGGGAAGAATCGGATTACTTGTTGAATAACATCAAATAGAAAGTGTGAAAATATGGAACTTAAGAAAACTTTATTAATGCCAAAAACAAATTTCGAAATGCGCGGTAATTTAGCGACTAAAGAACCAATCTTAGTCAAGAAATGGCAAGACGAACATTTGTATGAACAATTATTAGAAAATCGCAAAGGATGCGAAGAATACGCATTCCATGATGGCCCTCCATATGCAAATGGCGACATTCATTGTGGTCATATGTTAAATCGTATCTTAAAAGATATTGTTGTTCGCTATAAAACGATGTCTGGTTATTATGTCCCATTCATTTTTGGTTTTGATACACATGGTCTTCCAATTGAAGTAAAAGTCACAAAGTCTGGTGTCAATCGCAAAACAACTCCACCTGATGTTTTCCGTCAAAAATGTCGTGAATACGCTCTTGGGCAAGTCGAACATCAAAAATCACAAATTGTCCGTCTTGGTGTTATTGGCGATTATGAACATGCTTATAAGACACTTGATAATGAATTTGAAATCCAACAAATTGAAGTATTTGTAAAAATGGCTTTAAAAGGACTAATTTATAAAGGCTTAAAACCTGTTTATTGGTCTTGGAGCAGTGAATCAGCTTTAGCTGAAGCTGAAATCGAATATAAAGATGTATCATCATACGCAATTTATGTTGCGTTTGATGTTCGCGATGGTAAAGGCGTTGTTCCTAACGGTTCAAGAGCCGTAATTTGGACAACAACCCCATGGACTTTGCCTGCTAATTTAGCGATAAGTGTCCATCCTCGTTTTGAATATGGTTTATACCACACAAATAAAGGTGATTTGATTTTGCTTAGCGAATTCAAAGAACGCTTACAAGAAGAACTCGGTCTTGAATATTGCACACTTATAAAAACATTCCAAGGTAAAGAACTTGAAGGTGTTTTAACAAAGCACCCATTTTATGATCGCGATTCAATTATTATCGTTGGCGAACACGTCACCAATGAATCTGGTACTGGTTTAGTTCATACTGCTCCAGGTCATGGTGTTGATGACTTTACTGTTTGTCAAAAATATAATATTCAACCATATTGTCCAGTTGATGAACATGGTAATTTAACAGCTGACTGTGGTGAAGGATTAGCTGGATTATTTTATGAAGATGCAAACAAAAAAGTCCTTGAAATCATTACAAATAATGGGGCTTTGCTTAAATCTGATGAAATCGTCCACAGCTATCCTCATGACTGGCGTACAGGTAAACCTGTAATCTTTAGAGCTACCCCACAATGGTTTTGCTCAGTTGGTAAAATCAAGAATCAATTATTGGATGAAGTTAAAAAAGTCAATTGGTATCCAAGCTGGGGTCTTGAAAGAATATCAAATATGATTAAAGATCGCACTGACTGGTGCATTTCTCGACAAAGAATATGGGGCGTGCCAATTCCTATTATTTATGCTGAAGATAAAACCCCAATCATCGACGAAGAAATCTTTAATTCAATATGCGACAAATTTAGAAAATTTGGCAGCGATTGTTGGTTTACAAAAGATGCCTATTTCTTCCTTCCAGAAAATTATAAAAACGAACATTCACCTAATGGAATATTTACTAAAGAAAAAGATATTATGGATGTTTGGTTTGATAGTGGTTCTTCATTTAACGCGGTTATGGTTAAAGGTGGACATCCATTCCCATGTGATTTATATCTTGAAGGCGCTGACCAATTTAGAGGTTGGTTTAATTCAAGCTTAAGCGTCGCTGTTTCTTGCTATGATAAAGCCCCATATAAAAATGTTGTCACTCATGGTTGGGTTTTAGATGAAAAAGGCGAAAAAATGTCAAAATCTAAAGGCAATGGTGTTGATCCTAACAAAATGGCAAACATTTATGGCGCCGATATTTTGCGTTTATGGGTTGCCACAGTAAATTATCAACAAGATGTTCGCATCAGTGAAAATTTACTCAAACAAGTTGCTGAACAATATCGTAAGATTCGCAATACCTTTAAATTCTTATTAGGCAATTTAGCAAATGGTGAAGACTCTAGATTCGATGTCAACAAAGATAAAGTTGATAATTTTGAAATGATTGACACATTTATTCTTGCTCGTCTTGAAGAAGTAAGAAATTTCACAATCGAAAGTTTTAATCGCTTCGATTTCGCCTCTGCTTTAAGCAAAATCATGACTTTCATGAGCACTGATTTATCAAGTTTATATTTAGACATCGGCAAAGACATTCTTTACTGCAATGACAAAAAGTCACTTCGCCGTAAACAAATGCAAAATGTTATTTATAAAGTTACAAGCGAATTGATGCGCTTATTAGCACCTGTCCTTCCATTTACAATGGAAGAAGTATATCAAAATATGCCAGATTATAATGGTTTATCTGTCGCTTTACTTGATACTCCAAAAGTAACTCATGATTATGATGAAAGTGTTTTGAAGATGTATCAAGACTTCCTTGCATTCAGAAACGATGTTAACAAAGTAATCGAAGAAATTCGTTCAAAAAATATTGTTGGTTCTTCTCAAGAAGTGCTTCTTGTCACCCCTGACTTAGAGATTTTAAAAGATACTAAATTAGATAAAAATTTAGAAGAATTAGCAAAATTATTAATTGTTAGCAAAGTTGAAATTAACAAAAATATTAAAAACATTGAAGCCCATCGCATTGACGCAATAAAATGCCCACGTTGCTGGAATTATGTTGATAAACTTGAAAAAGTTGACGATGAAACAGCTGTGTGTCATCGTTGTAAAGAGGTTTTAGTTAATGAATAAAGCTCTGCTTAAGAAATTTTTCGATAGCCTTATTTGGTTGATGATTATCATCTTTGTTTTAGATTTTGCCACAAAATGGATTGTGCAACTAAATCTTAAAGATGACATCATCTTAATTCCTGGCTTTTTAAAAATTACACTCACACATAATTTAGGTGCTTCTTTTGGCATGGGTAATGGTGGTGAACCATTTATGCGCGCTTTATGGATTACAATTTCTGTCGTTATGAGTGCCGGTTTAATATTTTATTATATTAAATCATTCAAAAAGAATTCCAAATTATACAATATTGCATTCGCGTTAATGATTGCAGGCGCGCTTGGAAACGCAGTTGACCGTATCTTTTATTGGGAAGCTTTGGTCGGTTTTGATGGTGTTATCGACTGGATTAGTTTTACATTTGGATCATATAATTTCCCGGTCTTTAATATCGCCGATTCATCGCTTGTTATCGGGGTTATTCTTTTACTTGTGCTTTTAATTATTGAAATGGTTAAAGACGCAATCAAAAAGAATAAAGAGGGAGCTTATTCTTTACCTCCAGAACAATACGAGAAAAAATTGAAAAAAGAAGCTGAAGCATTAGAAAAAGAAAACAATGAAGCAAATAATAGTAAATGATGAATTTGATTCTTTGCGATTAGATAAGGCATTAAGCCTTATTTTAAGCGATTTATCAAGAAGCAAAATTCAACATTTCATTGAAGATGGACTTGTTTTAATCAATCAAAAGATTGCAAAATCATCATATAAATTAGTGGAAGGTGATGAAATATCAATCCTTGATTTTCCAAATGAAGAATATCATTTAGAAGCTGAAAATATTCCGCTTGATATCGTTTTTGAAGATGAAGATTTATTAGTCATCAACAAAGCAAAAGGAATGGTTGTTCATCCTGGATCAGGTGTATATGAACACACTCTTGCGAATGCACTAAAATTTCATTCTAATGAATTATCTTCAATTAATGGTGAATTTCGCCCCGGCATTGTTCATCGCCTTGATAAAGATACATCTGGTCTTCTTGTCGTTGCTAAAAACGATTATGCTCATAAATTTTTGCAAGACCAATTAAAAGATCATAGCCTATCGCGAAAATATTATGCTCTTGTAAAGGGAATAATAAGTGAAGAAGAAGGTAAAATTATTGCCCCGATTGGTCGCGATAAAAAAGACCGTAAAAAGATGGCCGTTGATCTAAAAAACGGGAAAGAGGCAATTACATATTTTAAAGTTTTAAAACGATATAGTGATGCAACATTAATCGAATGTCGTTTGCAAACTGGAAGAACGCATCAAATTAGAGTTCATATGAATTATATTGACCATCCAGTAATTGGCGATTTGGTGTATGGAAGTGGCAATAAAACATATTATAAAGACGGTCAATTATTGTTCGCTCATGAAATAAGTTTTATTCATCCACGCAGCAAAAAGCTTATGACTTTCGATGTAGAGATGCCTTCATATTTTAAAGAAGTATTAGATAAATTATCTTAAAAAAAGTTATTTAAAGATTTCGCTATAATTGGCGAAATTTTTCTTTACAATTTTCTTGGCTTCTTTTTCGCCATATATTTTATATATGTTTTTCACAAAAGCATCGACTTTTTTGCTTGCCCCAAAAGGAATTTCAACCCCGTATTTTTCTTTGAGTTCATCCATTGTTTTTAAGAATATGTAACGGGCGATAATACTAGCGGCAGCAACACTTGGATAATATGTTTCACCCTTTGTTTTAAAAGTAATCCCTTTTAATATTTCATCTTGCTTGACTAGATAATCATAATATTTTTCTTCGTTGACGAATTCATCAACAAAAATATTTTTGACATGATGTTTATTTTTCATATTTAATAATGCTTTATTGTGCATTATTGCTTTTATTTCATTGATGTTTTTTCCTTCATCAATTAATGAATTATATTTTTCATTTTCTAGTCTTAATATTGAATAATCTATATTTTCGAGTAAAGTCTTTCCAACTCTTAAAATATCTTCATCTTTAAGTCTTTTGCTATCATCGACTCCAATTTGCTTTAATAACGGGATATCGCTTTGTTTTACATAGGCGGCACAGACAACGATAGGACCAACAAAGTCTCCAGTTCCAACTTCATCAGAACCGATTTGGTCATCTAAACATAACCAACTTGATTTATTTATAGTTTTCTTTTCTTTTTTAACTTCCGAAGCATTTTTGTCCCACTTTTTTGCTTCAATTAATGCATATTCACCTGTAAAAAGTGCCTTAAATTGATTGCCTTTTTTATTATCGAAAATGGAAACAGTAAGACCTTCTTTTTTTGCGAAAAACAAAATGTATTCATTTTTATTTTCTTTTGCGTAAATTGAATAGAATTTTTCAATTTCCTTGCACTTTTTTTCGTCGACTACAATAACTACATTTTTCATAATTTTAATTATTTTACCATATTGATAATTTTTCTATCAAAATTCCTTTCGCTATAATAATAAGCGCATTATTTTTTAAAAATGATAAAGTAATGAGACTAACAACTACTAATTATGGTATCATTTTTATATGCTTGATATATATCAAACTTTAGAAATTTCTGAAATATTAAATGAGATTAATAAATATAGCAAATGCGAATCTAATAAATTGCGAATCGCTTCTTTAAAAATGCTTTCGTCTTTTGAAGCGATAAAAAAAGATTTAACAAATGTTTCAGAGATGATGTCGCTAATTATTCGTCATGGTGAATTACCAATTGATGTTTCTTTTTCATTAGAAAAATTTGTTAGCATCGCTAATAAGGATGGCTTATTAACAATTAATGAATTATCTCATATTGTTCATGATATCGAATTATCGCATTCATTGATGCATTATTTTGGTCGCGTTGAAAATCATCTTTATCCAAACATTATTGCGCTATCTAATAGACTTGATTCACTTCTTGAATTAGAAAAAAGCATAAAAAAAGTAATAAGTCCATCGTTAACAATATTCGATGATGCGAGTCCAGAACTATTTTCAATTAGAAAGAAAATCAATCAATTAGAAAATAATTTGCGATTTGAAACATCATCACTTTTAAAACAATTTAAAGATTATTTATCAGATTATTCTGTGTCAATTAGAAATGATCATTTTGTTTTATCGGTTAAAACAAGTTTTAAAAACAAAGTCAGTGGTGTAATTCATGATATTTCTTCCTCTGGACAAACAACATTTATTGAACCGTCTTCACTCGTGGACTTATCAAATGAATTATATGTGTTAAGAGTTAGTGAAAGAGAAGAAATTAATCGACTTTTAAAAATGCTTACTCAAGAAGTAAATAATTATGGTGAGATTATTTTAAATAACAATCAAATTATTGCTGAATTAGATTTTATTCAAGCAAAAAGCATATATGGAATCAATCATGATGCGAACGTTGTTCATTTCGTTAACGATAAAAAGATTATCGACTTAAAAGAAGCTCGTCATCCTCTTATTGATAAATCAAAAGTTGTTTCTAATAACTTCTATTTCGATGAAAATTGCACGATGATTATCATATCAGGCCCAAATGCCGGCGGAAAATCAGTTGCCTTAAAGACACTTGGCTTAATGATAATGATGAGCCAAATGGGGCTTCCAATCCTTGCCAAAGAAGGTTCTACTATTTCAATGTTTCCTCGTATTTATGCAAGCATTGGTGATAGTCAATCATTGTCAGATAATTTATCTACTTTTGCTGCTCATATTTCAAATCTTTCGACAATCACCCATTTTGTTAAAGAAAATGATTTAGTTTTATTAGATGAACTTGGCACTGGTACAAGTCCAAAAGAAGGAAGTGCGATCGCTTTAGCGGTTTGTGACTTTTTACGTGAAAAGAAATGCTTTTCACTTATTTCATCACATTTTGACGAATTAAAAGAATATGCTTATTCATATGAAAACGTTAAAAATGCGATGATGGCATTTGATGATAAAAGATTATTGCCAACATATATTTTAAAAGTAGGTCTTCCAGGGAGAAGCTATGGTCTTGAAATGGCAAAAAGATATCATCTTGATGAAGATATTATTGAAAATGCGAAAAAACGACTCAACAAAAACAAAAACAGATCAATTAATGATGTTATTGATAAATTAAATAAAACATTAAAAGAAAATGAAGCAATTCTTGAAGATACAAAGAAACGTTCTCTTCAATTAGAGAAAAAAGAAAAAGATGTTGATTATCAACTTAAAAATCTCAACAAGAAAAAAGAAAATCTTCTTGAAGATGTTGAACTTGAAAAAGAAAAATTGTTAGAAGATGCGAAAAAACAAATAAACGAAGTGTTAAAAGTTTTATCGAAACCAAAACACAATCAAGTTGAACTTATTGCTGCTAAAAAAGATTTAGATAATCTCTTTAAAGTTGATGCTGTTCAAGATGAAACATTTTTGCTCGGTGATAATGTTGAGATACCTGATTTAGGTATAATTGGTAAAATTAAAGCGATTAAAGGCAAAAAAGTAACTCTAATTTCTCCAGAAGGAATGAGTTTTAATACATCGCTTGATAAAATTACTCATTCAAATCGTCCGATAATTAATAGATTTAAGGCTCAAAACAATATTGATGAAATCGCAACGAGCAAAGGCGATTTAAAAATGGAATTAAACATCATTGGCGAAAGAGTCCAAGATGGCATCATCATTTTAGCGAAATATTTAGATGATGCTTTATTGCGCGGATTTCCATCGGTAAGAATTATTCATGGTATGGGAAGTGGTGCGCTTCGCAAGGGCGTCTGGGATTATTTAGCAAAATGTGATTTTGTTAAAGAATATCATTATGGGGGACAATTCGATGGCGGAAGTGGCGCCACAATTGTTACTTTTAAATGAATGAAATAATCAAAAACGCTATTCCTTTAATACCGCATAAAAGCGGTGTTTATTTGATGAAAAACGTTGATAACGAAGTTATCTATGTTGGTAAAGCCAAGGATTTGTTTAATAGAGTTAGTCAATATTTTTTAAGACCGCAAGTCGGAAAAGTGTTTGCGATGGTAAGAAATGTTCATCATTTTGAAACAATTATTACTCAAAGCGAAAAAGAAGCATTTTTATTAGAAGAAAATCTGATTCATAAATATTACCCACGTTATAACATCTTGCTTAAAGATGATAAACATTATCCATATATTGCTTTAAAAAGAAATGGTGATCCAATCTTAAAGATAGCGAGAGACGATAAAAACAAATCGTTTTATTATTTCGGTCCATTTCCTACTTCAACTCATGCTTACAAAGTAATTGATTTGCTTAATAAATTATTTCCTTTACGAAAATGTAAAAACATCCCATCTACGCCTTGCCTTTATTATCATCTCGGCCAATGTGTTGCACCTTGCATCAATAAAATTGATGAAAAGATTTATGATCAATTACGCATCGATATTAAATCATTTTTAGATGGTAAGAACGAAGCAATTGAAAATTCAATTAAAAGCAAGATGCTTGAATTTTCTAATAACCTTGAATTTGAAAAGGCGCAGGAACAAAAAGAATTGCTCGATTCAATCCATCACATCTTAGATAAACAAGGCGTTGATAATATCGATAATGTTTCTCGTGATGTTTTTTCATTTATTGCTCGCGATGGATATTTATCACTTGCCCTTTTAACATATCGCAATAAATCATTGCTCGGTAAACAAGTTTTTATCGTCGAACAATTCGGTGATGAAAAAGAACAAATTTGCGAATTGATTTGTCAATATTACGCTCATCATTCTTTACCAGATGAGATATTGTGCAATCTTGATAATTTAAAAGAATATATTGCTCCTATTTTTGATGTGCGTGTTAACAATGTGGAAAAAGGAAAATTATTTCAATTAATTGAAATAGCCACTTTAAATGCAAGACAAGAATTAGATAATCATTTCGCCAGTGCAAGACTTGATGATGATAAGATTTCTCTTCTTAATGAATTAGGTGAATTGCTCAATATCAAAACTCCATATCATATCGAACTATTTGATAATTCTCATCTTCAAGGCGATAGTCCTGTTGGGGCGCTTGTCTGTTTCATAAATGGTGAACCAAACAAGAAAATGTATCGCAAATACAATTTGACTGAAGAAGAAGCCCAAAACGACACATTAGCGATGCAACATGTCTTAAAAAGAAGATATACAAGACTATTAGAAAACAATGAGAAAATGCCAGATTTGATAATCGTTGATGGAGGAATAAATCAATTAAGAAGCGGTGAAGCAGCATTAAAAGAAATTAATGTTAATATTCCTCTTGTTGGTTTGTTTAAAAACGATCATCACCAAACAAAAGGAATAATTACATCTGATGAGAAAATATTTCTGCTTGAAGATAACAAAAAATTATTTTTCATGTTGGTGAGAATGCAAGATGAAGTACATCGTTTTGCAATTACAAGTCACATCAAAAAAAGAAATAAATCGTTTTTAAAAGGCATATTAGATGATGTAAATGGACTTGGTGAGAAAAGAAAAGAATTGATTCGTAAGCACTATCCAAGTTTTGATGATTTAAAAAAGGCATCGCTTGATGAATTTAGACAATTATTGCCAAAAGATGTGGCTAAAAATTTATATGATAAAATTAATAATTTAGGGGGAGAATATGAATAAAAAAATATTATTATCAACACTCGCTATATTTTTGTTAACAGGATGTAATCCTGCTAATGAAAATTCAAATGATTCTTCGACAGGCACAACAACTACAAGTGAAGATGTATCGACTTCGACAAGCGAAGAGTCATCAACAACAAGCGTTGAAACATCAACATCTGAGCAAGATGTTATCGATTTAGGAAAGAAAAGTATTGCAGAGATTAAATCATTATGTAATACACATGTTACTAATTTAAATTCAGCAAATATCGGCATTAATAAAACATATAAAGTCACAGTTATTGCGAAAGCAATAGATAAGTTTGATTTAGTGAAGACAAAATCCTCTTTTGGCTTAAATGAATCATTTCCTGCCAAAACCATATTAGGTGATGAAACAGGTTATATTGCAGCAGCATCTACGAACACAAATAATGGCAATTCACTTTTTGGCAAAGTCGCCGATTATGCTGGTAAAGATACTTCAAAATATTCTGTGACTGGCTATCTTTCAATATATTTAGGTCAACCTGAATTATATGTTCCGGACACTTCTTATAGTTGGAATGAAAATCTTGATGTTAATTTTGATGCATTTACTTCATCTAAGGAAAATATCTCTGCTTTAGATCTTAACAGCAAAGCAAAAGCTATCTCATATAATTGTGCTGGTCATGGTTATGGTGATGTATATACACTTAATAATGTTAAATGTGTATCTAAAGATACAAATGATACATCAACATATCTTTTTAGCGATGGTAGTCACTATTTCAAAGTTGTTTCAAACAATATAAAATTTGATGTAGATTCTACATATGATATCGCTGGTATGGTGACAACTAGATCATGGGCACCAGCAATCCGTGTATTAAGTTCAAGATCATCAAGTGGTGAAGTTAATATCGATAATTCATCAAAAACAGTAAAACAAATCACCGATTTAAACAAAATCAAAAGACCACAAGAAGACACAAGTGATAGACAAGATGCATAT
>JALFFX010000072.1 GCA_022777645.1 Erysipelotrichaceae bacterium | reverse complement strand
TTGATAAAGTTCATCTAAAACATGCGAATCAATAAGCGCGGTATCTTCTCTGCCATTAACTGTTATATAAACTGGTTGGCCAGTAGTTTTACATAGTTCACTTATTTCTTTATATCTATTTCTTAAATCTGCACTAGGTCTTATAATTGCCATAAAAATACCTCTTTATATCATAATTGTATCATAATGAGATATGTTTTAAAGATTTGAAAGCCGCTTTTATATTGCCTTTATTTAGCTAAGTCATTTTGTCAATTTTTTAAGACAACGACCACAAGAATATAAAAGCAGCAGAGTAATTTAAAGTAGAGATATATTTTTATTTATTTTTTATATATCTAGCGTTTTTAAAAGTTCCAATTTTATATATTTTGTTTTCTTTGATTAGTTTTGCTAAAACAGCCTCAATTGTGGTCACTGAAACATCAGGTAGTAACTCTTGAATATCTGCTTTAGAAATTGGAACTATACTATCTAAAACCGCAGCCTCAATTCGCTCATTCTTTTTATCTTTTCCACTTTTGGTTTTTATAAATCTTCTATTAATTTCTTTATAACATTGATAAAGAATCTGAAATGTAAATTCTATGAATGGATAATATGTGTTTTTAGATTCGTGCCAATGTTTTTGACATCTTTCTAAAACATCATAATAATTGCCCTTATACTTATTTATTTGGTTTTCGAATGAAATATATTTGCCAATATCATATCCTTCTTTATAAAGAAGCAGTAATGTTAAAAGTCTCGAAACACGACCGTTACCATCACTGAATGGATGGATGGAAAGGAAATCCACTATTACACACGGAATTAATAAAAGTGTAGGAATATCATAATCATCTCTATAAACCTGATAAGCTAAGCACAAATCATTCATTGCTTTTTCGGTTTCGTTTGCTTTTGTTGGAACAAAAATAACACGTTTAATCGTTCCATCTATATTCTTTTCAGCAATGAGGTTGTCGCTAATTTTGTATTGTCCACCTTTATCATATCCAATATGTCTAGAAACAAGTATGGCGTGTATTCTTTTAATTGTCTCTTCATCAAAGGAAAGATGCTCATAATTATCTTTTACAAATTTAATGGCATCATGATAGCCAGCAATCTCTTCTTCACTATGAGTTAATGGCTCACTGTTATTTTCAATAATCTCCTTAATTCTTTGCTCAGTCGTTAAAATACCTTCGATAGCGTTGCTACCTTCAACAGATTCTTTAATAGCGATCGTTTCTAACTTAGAAAAAAGTGATTTGTTTGAATGCTTTTTTTCATCGGTTTTACTTTTTAAATCAGTAATGATATTTGATAAAGAAAAAAGATTGGAAGTAATTGTTTTATCTTTTAAGAATTCGTAAGTAAATTTATGCATAACATCGATTTCCTTTCTGCATATATTTTAGCATTTTATATGCAGTAAATAAAATCTAATCTGAGAAATTTATGCATAATTTTTAAACTTCAATTATAAGAAAAAAACTTCATAAGAGGCTAATCTATGTTGGATAAGTCATTTTGTCCATTATTTTTAAAGATGAAGTCGCTGAAATATCTTTCAAATGTAATGGGACTAACGAGTCGATTATTTACAAGCAAGATTATTGTTATTTGCTGTTTTGAATTAGTTTTACGAGTTTCACCCCAACAATAGGGCCTAAGGAGTTAAATAAAATAACAATCAATAAATTTACGAGTGTATACCAATTCATTGTATTTGCCATTCCAAAATAGAACATATTAGCGATACAGTGTTGGAAACCACAATAAACAAAAACAAAGACAAAGAACACTAATAAAACAATGCCAATAGGTTTAAGTCTATTTAATGAGAATGATTTAACTGCCAGATAAACACATAAGCCACAAAGGAATGATTTGATAATTGTTGTTAGATAGTCAAAAACACTATTGAATTGAAGTCTACTATTAGCAGCATTTAATGCTGAAATATATATATCAGTGTTTTTAAAGATAAAGAAACAAATATATCCAAAAGCAAATGCTCCAATTGCATTTCCAATAAGCATAATAGGTAAAGATATATAAAATTCCTTGCTTTGTTTTGCTTCGTATATCAATCCAATCTTTCCAGTATATAAGGATAAATAAAATGTACACACAAGAAATAATCCAACTGAAAATAGAATTGATCCGAATATCTTTCCTAATTCAGCATTATCACCACTAAAAAGAAAAGTCATAAGGATATATAAGAATCCACCTAATCCAATAGATAAACCTGCAAGAATACCTTTAAGAAATGTGATGAGATAATTTTTCATAATAATATTATCTTTTGTTAATTGGCATTAAGGAAGATAATTTTTAATTCTTTCATACAACGTGATTTTGATATTATCATCAGTCACTAAAGTGATTTGGAAGAATTCACTAATTCTATTTACATTTAAAATGGTTATAATCAATAAAACATTTTCATTTTTGTTTTTAAAATCTTCTCTTTTTAGAAATGTCTTAATTAATTTTCTCTTCTTAAAATTACTTCGAATTGCTTGCCACAATTACGACATATAGTAAAGGTATGTGATCCACCATAAGAAGCATGTGCACCACACACCTTGCTCATCATATCTACATACATGCAATAAGGACATCTTGGCCTATAATCAACAGACATTCCATCATCTCTAACAATAATAGCGTTTACTCCATAAGCTTGACCCATAAAGAATTCCCCCTGTATAACTAAATTATAATATTGAATAAAACAAGATAACTTAAAAATAAGCAAGTTTATTTATAAAACAATCATTAAAAGCAATAGTGAAATCGCTAATGTGGGAATAGAGATAATAGATCCATATTTTATAAAATTTAAAAATGAAAATTTGATGTCATATTTATTTAACAAAGAAGAAAACATTATTCCCGCTAAAGCGCCAATAGGAGTAAATATCGCTCCGATATTACTACCAATAATTGAAGCATAAACTCCTTCTAAATAAGCTTGTCCAGAAAGTCCGCTAAGAAGGTTAGAGAATAAAATCGACATTGGAATGTTGTTGATGATATTCGCACTTATAAATGAAGAAACTCCATAAACCCAAATTGGTGAGCCGTTATTTAAGAAGCTTGATATATGTTCGCTTATTCCTTGGTAGGACAAAGCAACAACAATTACAAACATCGATAGAATAAATGGAATTAATTGATAAGGAAGTCTCACCAGTGAATCTTTTAAATAATTCCAATTCTTTTTAGTGAATAACCTGATAAAAAATGAGATCAGTAATAAAGCGAGTGCGCCAATTAATGAAATTAAATACATCTCTAGATGGATATAATTTGAAATAATTAGTAAAACTAAAACACTTATTAATATCGTTAAACCAACGATTAAATCAACCTTGCTTTCAATTTTATATTCTTCATCTTCCACGCTTATTGGCTCTTTTAATTTCTTGAAGAAAACCAAGAAGATAATTCCTAGTTGGATGACTCCTGCAATAAGAGTAGGAATAGCCATTACTTTAAAATAATCAATAAAGGTAATACCTGCAGAGGTGCCTAAATATATGTTTGTTGGATTACCAATAATAAACATCATCGACCATGTATTTGCAGCAGCAAATTCCGCTATTAAATATGGCAAAGGATTAATCTTTGCTCTTTTTGCAAAGAAACAAATAAATGGAGTAAACGTTAATATCACTACATCATTAGATGTAAAGATAGTTAAAACTGCAACAAGTAGATAAAGAATAAGGAATAACACAAATTGGTTTGAACCGGCCTTTTTAGCAGCTTTATTCGCGAGATATTTAAACAATCCAAGTTCATCTAGATAAATTGAAATAATTGTCATTGAGAAAAATAAGACAAGTATCTTAAGTGGATTAATAGATGTATCACTTGTCAATGATGAGATAACTTCATTAAATGGAGCAAGAGAAGTTGCTAATAAAATGATCGCAGCAATTAATGGAAGTATCCAATATGTATCAATAGTGACTTTTCTGATTTTAAAATGAGGAATGAATATTATTGAAGCAATCACTCCAACAAAGGCTAAAACTGAAATAACAATAGTAGCTACCATAAGAGAAAATTATGTTCTTATTTTTATTTAAGTCAATATTCTTAATTTAGTTATAAACAAAATTAGCCATCCAATGGACGACTAACTATGAATATGTTTTGTCCAATTTTGAATAAGTGACTTTAGACAGCGATAACACCGTTATGTGACTCCCCAGCATAAACCTCGGAATCTCAAGAGAGTAATTTCAAAAGAACAACGTTTTCAACAAATTTACATCGATCGCAATTGTTTTATTATCTTGGAAAAATTGCAAATATTTTTTGTTTTTCTAAGTTTATCACCTACACTTTTTTGCTTCAGAAGAGATTATAAAGTTGCTTAGTTAGCAAGTGATTGGAATTCCAGACATAAGAAAAGGTCTCAATACTTTTTGTTGTATCAAGATTAACAATCTTAAATGTCTTTTAATAACTCAAATAATACCCGTTTTTCAGAAAATTTTTCTCTGGCACCCGAATAATACCACTACTTGAGCCAGAGAACTATTTTTACACAAAAATAATACTAGCACCGCTTTTTAAACTAAATGAATGATTATAACAAACTATTTTCAACCAAATACTGCTCAATTTCTTTAAAAGGGAGAATCGCATCATACACTTTAGCGTTTTCTTCATTTTTCATGAATTTTTCGTTATTTTTAAAGTTATATAACTGTCTTGCTTTCTTTGTGATTTTTCCTTGGTTTTCACTAATCCATTTAAATTCGTCAGAAACAATGTCTTTATATGCTGCATCTAGTTCATTATCGATCGAATATCCTTCAACATATTTCATTGGAATTGGAATCATATTAATCAACTTAATCGTACCCAATAATACACGACTACCATTTTCACCATCTTTAGTCATATAGATTGAGAATATGGAATTTTTCTTAATTGATCCATCTACTTTTAAATCTTTTTCTTTAGGAGAGGAAAAAGGAGCATAGTAGTTGAAATGCCCCACTGTGAAAATAACACCAACATATTTTCTAGTATGAGAACGATGAAAACGTTTCTCATCCATTATCCTAGGAAATTGGTTTTTTAATAATTTTATATAGTCATCATTAATTTGAACGATTCGCATAAAAAATGCTCCATTATGGCGGAGCGCACCTAGTCATAAAGCTCCTGCATTTACGGCTGAGGGTCACCGGCTTATTTCTAAGCACCTATATTATCACTTACTAGGCGATTGCTGTCAAGAATATATCATAGATATAGCAATCAAACTTAAATAACAAACGTCTTAAAATCACTATCACACGTATCGTTTGTAGCATGGTTTGAATATTTGCCGAAAAAGACGCTTTTATTTTTAAATAGGATTGATGAGATGTTCTTATTTGGGCAGAAAAAAGCTTGTTTAATAATGATTCATAATGCAAAAATACAACTCGACTATAAGGATCTTTTGGCGGGCTCTTTTTGTTAGCGGTAAACCCAATAATTAAATCTTTATTAAACTGCTCTACACCCCAATACTGATAGCCCGAATCATCATTTAGTTAAAGATTGATAAGAAAATATGTTGGTATTATGATCCTCCCGAAGATGACACCGCCATCTTCTGAATAGTCAAAACTATCAAAAAAAGTCCCCTAAATATAATAAAAACGAGATAATTTTTGGTATCATCTCGTTATCTTTTGAATGGTGGATCCAACGAGGCTCGAACTCGCCACCTCATCGTTGCGAACGATGCGCTCTCCCAGATGAGCTATGGACCCGGTATCTTATATTAAAAGATAACTGATATTTTTTTGCAAGT
>JALFFX010000025.1 GCA_022777645.1 Erysipelotrichaceae bacterium | reverse complement strand
TTCATACTATATAAGGAAGAAAAACAATAATGAAAAAAGCCCTTCTTATTTATTCATTATTAAGTGGGAGAAGTCACCCACAAAAGAAAATAAATAAGATTAATAAAGCTTTAAAAAACGAATATATCATCAATTCATTTATGTGTAGCGATGATGTTCAATTATTTTCACTTGTTGGTAACGCAAAAGAAGAAGGCTATGCTTTTATTATATTTTTGGGCGGTGATGGTAGTTTTCATCATTTAATTAATGCATTGATGAAAATAAACAAAGAGGAACGACTTCCAGTCTTATTAGTAAACAATGGAACATTAAATGATTTTGCCCACGGAATTGGAATTAGAAATATAAATTCATCAATAAAAGCGTTGCGCCAAAACAAGATTAAAGAATTAGATGTTATCTCCGTTAATGATAAGACATGCTGTGCCTTTTGTTTTGCTGCTGGTAAATATGTTGATATTCCTTATAGCGTGCCTAAAAACGTAAAGAGAAAAATATCGTTCTTCTCATATTATTTCAAAGCCATTAAAGAAGTTTTTAAAAAAGAAAAACATCATTATCAAATTGAAATTAATGGTGAATCAAAAGATGTTGTAGCTCCTTTTATTATGGCCTTAAATAACAAGCGTATTGGTGGATTCTTAATCGATAAAAATAATTTAATTGATGATAATAAATTTTCTTTATTTGTTACAGGTAAAGGAATATTTAATGGGCTGCTCAATTATTTTATTTTCAAATCTAAAAATACAAAATATGTTGTTAACTATGCAAATATTAAATTTGATAATCCTACCGATGTTATTTTAGATGGTGAAAAATATAATTTTAATGATGTGAAATTAACACTTTTAAATAACCAAATAAAAATATTTGTGAAATAAGTAAAATCCCTTGCAAAAGTCATATATTTTTATAAAATAATAGTAATATTTTTGACTAGAAAAAGGAGACGTATATGAGTAAATTTACAAAAGTAATGTTTGTATTATCACTTATATTTGTGAGTTTAGGTGTTGTTTGTTTTGTTGTGCCACCTATTATTTCACAATTTATTGATCCTAGCACAGTTGTATTTTATGTTGATCAAGCCATAATGTCTGCATTTACCTTTATTCCTGGAATATTTAATTTTGCTGAAATTGGAAGTTTTGGTCTTGAAAATTGGATCGCTCTTATAACTCTTGCCGTATTTATTGTGCTCTGGCTCGCTCATTTTATTGCCTGTATTGCTCGCAAGAAAGGTGGATCAATTGTTGCTTCTATTTTTACATTATTAGAATTTGCGGTTATCTATTTATTAGTTGTAATGCTTGTATGTGACAAAGCAGAATTAGCTGGTGTTGGAGGTGTTGGGCAAATTGCTGAAGCTCCATATCGTTTAGTTAATGCTTATTTAGCCACATTTAGCGATGGTAAGCCAATGTATATTGGCATTTTAGGATTTGCTAGCATGGGCTTAGCGGGCCTTGGCCTTGTTTTTCTCGTTTTGATGAATATCGTCAATATTTTTACTAAAAAAGCTGGCGAGAAAAAAGCTAAATCACATGTTGTCACTGCCGAATCATTTGCAGACGTCAATGATTTCATCACCCCTGATGAAGCTCGTAGTGTCTTAAGCGACTCTAGTGAAGATGAAGAAATTTCTGTTCCTGAAAATGCTAACCAAGTAAAAGAAGAAAAGAAAGAACAACCAACTATCATTCAACAATTCTTCACTCCATATCCAGGATTTACTCCTGCTGATGCTGCTCAAATTGCCAAAAAAGAAGAAAAAGCTCCAGAAGCTGAACCTAGCAAAGATGAAGAAGAATTATCAGTTCGTGAAATTACATCATTAATTAACGCCGAAGTACGTGCAGCTTTATTAGATGATGAAACAAAGCAAAATATCGTAACAAGTATCGAACCAAGTTTACGCACCATCGTGCGTGAAGAAATTCTTGCTGCTTTAAAAGAATTATCTTTAGATAAAAATGTTGTGGTCGCTCCAGTAGTTAGTAGTGTCGTTAGTGAAACCACAGAAGAAGAAGAGCCTGTCGAAGAAGTAGTGGAAAATGAAGAAACTCCTTTAGAAGAAGAAAGCGAAGCAGAAGAAAATGAAGTTGTTGCTCCAAAAGCTAAAATTGTCCGCATTCCATTCTCCACAAGAATTGAAAATATGCGTGAAGATATGAGAGCCAACTTCAATGAACTTAAAGCTGATATTCTCTCTTATGGAGTCAAATCTCGTGTTTCTAATTCTGGTGATACATTTAGACTTCACACCAAAACTTATGTGAAGATGACAATCGCTGGCAATTCCTTAAAACTATATTTTGCTCTTGATCCAAATGATTATAAAGATTCCACTCTTCCAATAAGTGATGCATCAAGCAAAGCAATTTATAAAGAAACACCTCTTGTCTTCAAAGTTAAATCACCATTAAGCGTAAGAAGAGCAAAAGCTCTTATCGCAGATGCGATGGCAAAAGATGGTTTAGTCCAAAAAGAAATCGTTAATAAAGACTATATTCAAGAAATTATTGACGCTAAAACTGTTGCTTCTGAAGAAGAAAGTGAAGACTAAAAAACAATTTTGAAAATAGTACATCCTCGTGATGTACTTTTTCTTTATCTTCTTTGATGATAACGCATTTTAAAAGCACTAAAACGCAAAGATAATATAGCTATCGAATGGATGAATTATTGATATTTTACACTTATGTGTTAAAATCTATTCGTTTAATAAGGAGGATTCGCTTTAATGCCTGGTCTGACGTGGCTATATATTATTTTTATCGCCGTATTGGTAATTTTAAGTGCTTTCTTCTCATCAACTGAAACTGCTTTTGCTTCATTAAATCAATTCAAAATCAAAGTCAAAGCAGAAGCTGGCAGTAAGACTGCTAAATTAATATTAAAAACTTATGAAAAATTCGACAAGACCTTAATAATGGTGCTTGTCGGTAATAATATTGTCGCTGTATTGGTTTCTACTCTTTCTGCAACCTTATTTTTTATGTTGTTTAAAGATTTGGGAATCAGTGACACTCTTGTATCACTTATTTCAACTGCGGTTATGACAATTATTGTTTATATTTTTGGCGATTATGTTCCTAAGCTTATTGCCAATGCAATTCCGGAACGCGTTGCTTATAACAATATTTATATTGCTTTATTTTTCTATATATTGCTTTATCCACTTATTGTTATTTTCAATTTAATCACTAAATTAGTGAACAAAATATTTAAAACTGATGAACAAGTCACTTTGACTGAAGAAGATTTTACAAACGTCGTTGAAGATATCGAAAAGAAAGGTCTTATCGAAGATAACGAATCTGATATTATCGTTAATTCTCTTGATTTTACCGATACTGCTGTAAGAGATGTTTTAACCAAAAGAAAAAAGATGTTTTATATCGATATTAAAGGGTTAAGTAAAGATAAAGTTAATGAATTGATATTATCAAATAAATATTCACGTATTCCAATTGTTTATGGTGATATCGATAATGTCATTGGTATATTACATGTCAAAACATATATTAAAGAATATTTAAAAAATCCAAACTTGAATATTAAAAGCGTTTTACAAAAACCATATTTTGTTGATACGAAAATCAAAATGGACGATATGATTGAAGGTTTTAGAAACCATCACACTCATATGGCTATTGTCGTTCATGAAAAGAAAGTCGTTGGCCTTATTACCATGGAAGACGTTTTAGAAGAGCTTGTTGGTAAGATTGCAGAGCCAATCGTAGTCGGAGAAGAAAAATGATCCCGGTTTTAATAATTAGCATCGTAATTCTTATCATGCTGTCTGCGATTTTTTCGATGTGCGATATTGTTTATGCATCAGTTAATCAACTTCGTTTAAAAAAGACTATAAAAGAAAAGCATTCAAAAGCTGCAAAAATCGCTCTTGATTTTGCCATTAATTATGATGAGATGTTAACAACCGCTTTATTTATGAATAATTTAGTTAATATTGCAGCTTCATCTTTATCTGCGGTTTTGGCAATTCAATTGTTTAAAAATACGCTTGGTGTTGAAGTCGGCACAACGATAATGTCGAGTATATTGCTTCTTGCCTTATTAATTTTTGGCGAGATTATGCCAAAAGTTATCGGTAGAGCATTTTCCTATCGTTTATCACTTCTTTTAGCTTATCCTTTATTAGTGTTAAAATTTGCATTTTTCCCAATTGTTTTTGTTTCAAAATATATTGGCAAATTCTTTGCTTATCCATTTATCCATAAAAAGAAAGAAGAAGCGATTTCAAGCGAAGAACTTCAAGAAATGGTGGAAACCATTAAAGATGAAGGAGTTATCGATAAAGATCAAAGTGAATTATTGACAAACGCGATTACATTTAAAGATACTGAGGCACGTGAGATTATGACACCACGCGTTGAAATGTATTCTCTTGATATTGATGATGACATCAACTCATTAGTGAAAGATGATGAATTCTTCACCCATTCAAGAATTCCAGTTTATAAAGACACAATCGACAATATTATTGGTATTTTACCAATAAAATCAGTTTTAAGAAAACTATTAGCAAATGAAGAAATTGATGTTTCTTCTCTTTTAAGTCCTGTTTATAGTGTTCCTGGTAGCATGGGCATAAGCGAAATTCTTGATGAAATGCAAAAAAATAAAAACCATATCGTTATAGTTAAAGATGAATATGGTGGCACAGATGGTCTTTTGACGATGGAAGATATTTTAGAAGAACTTGTTGGTGATATGTGGGATGAAATGGACGAAGTTAAAGAAAATTATCGCAAGGTCACAAAATTCTCATATGAAGTCGATGGATCGATGAATATCGATGATTTATTCAAATTATTTAATTTAACTCCACCTGATGATGAATCATATGAAACCTTAGCGGGTTATGTAATGGATAAATTAGGCAGATTTGCTGAAGTTGGTGATAAATTCACTTCCGATAATTTATATTTTGAAGTATTATCAATTGAAGAATTTACCGTTGATAAAGTTTTAGTGAGAAAGAAAAGGAAGAGCAAATAATTTATGTTTAATTTTGGCCGTAATAAAGAAATGACTCCTCGTCCTGAAAAAGATCAAAAATTTTCAATGAAAAATAAAACTGATCGAACAATTTTTCTTTTCGTTATTATATCTTTATTGGTTTGTGTCGCTCTTCTTGTCGGTATATTGTTAATTAAAGAGTTTTTACTTTAATTCGTTTAATTTATTTATATATAAATTATATATTTTATCAGTCATATCATTTAATGATAATTCATCAGAATGAATAACAAAATCGATATGGCTGATTTTTTCATCAGAAAATTCGATTTGATCATTTTCAAGTCTTTCATTAACTGATGTAATATCATCGCCTCTAGCAATCATTCTTTCTTTGCGAATATTTTCATCACATTTAATAAAGAAAGAGACAATGCGTGGATTATTTAATTTCAAAAATGAATGTAGTCCATTAGGGTCAAGAATGATAATTTTATTGTCATCTACTTGATCTTTTCGACATCCATAAAAATTGTTGTTATATAAAGTTGTTTCAACGAATTTATCGTTTTTCTTTTCTTTTAAAAATTCTTTACGAGTTAAGAAAAAATAATCAACCCCATCAGTCTCGTTGATGCGCATTTTTCTTGTTGTGGTTGTAATTGCTTTTTTTAAATTATATTTTTCTTGTAAATTTTTAGCAGCAACAGTTTTACCACTTGCAGATGGTCCAATGAGTATAATCATAGGTTAATTATCTTATAAAAAGAAAGAAAAATACATATTTTTTGTTATGCTTGTTATCTTTTGATGGAAATATTAGCTTAAACAATAAAAAAATATATTCGATTGCATCGATATTTTTATAATTTTTTGCAAAAAAGGTGCCTAAAAACCCCTATTAAAAAAGCGGAGGCAAATTATATGAAAATTTATCGAGGCGTTGAACATCAAAAGGTGCTATCAATCGCAAGTAACTACAATTATTCCTTGCTGCGGCTATCACAATTTAATCGCAAAAAAGTCATCAGCAAATCCGAAAGCGAAATCAAAGAATTTTACGAAAATTATGTTGAAAAAATAAATAAAGCATTAATCGAATTTGATCCAGTAGAACAATGCGTATTATTTCGCGAATATTTTACTCCACTTCCGAAGAATTGGTGGGTTAATCTATATCCGCGTTCAACGTTTTATCGGATTAGACTTGAAGCGAGTCGAAAATTAATTGCCTTATTAAGCGTATGAAACCGTTTATTTTATTCTCTTCATTTTTGCTTCTTTTATCGCCTCTTAAAGTTGTCTCTGGCGAAGTTAGTAATATCGCTTTAAATTATCAATATTTAGATAAAATCGATTATATTTATTTTCCAAATTATGATTTGTCACCGAGAAGGTTTGTTGTTGCTTGTTCTTTTGCATCAGCCACTTCAAGCAAAAAGAAAATCGTCATAAGTGCGAATTATCAATATAAAGATTCCTCAAAAAGTGAAATAATTTATCAACAATTCTTTTCTAGTCAAATATTAACGATTAATAGCGATTATAAATTGTCTTATCTTGATGCTGAGAAAGTTACTATAGTTATTAATTTATTTAGCAATTTAACATTCATCAAAGACAGCCAATCTTTTGAGATTTATAAAGATGAGACGACACGGTTAAATCCACTTATAAATAATAGTTATAGTTTTACTGACAATTATTTAATTTATAATGGCAGTTCTTATTATCGACTAGGCGAATATTTCTCTTTTATTAACATGAGTCAAGAATATGAAGCGATAAATCCATATTATCTTGATGTATCAAAAATGAGATTTTCTTATATTAACGATAATAATAAAAGCTTTGCTTATGAAAAAGCATCTTTAATTTGTTATGACCCCGATAATTTATTTAAAAATTTATATAACACCGATGAGTCAAGTTTTTCTCTTGAATTAGAAATAAATAAAATCGACAACAATATATATTCTTTTTCGTTTCGCGATTATTTATACGTCAATAAATATGATTTATCGACAAGTTTTATTGAAAGCCAAGATTCATATATGACGGACAAGCTTTATTTTCCTATCAACAGGGTTGATCAATTAAAAAAGATGGATTTTGTTATCTTTGTCGAAGGGGCAGGACAAGTAGGATATGAAATGGAATATATCTTAAATTACACATACGATACTGAACTAATTTCTTTAGAAAAAGAGAGCGAATATAACATTGCTTCATATTCTGCTACTCCAGATTTTACTTTAGGGAATACATATTATTATGGCTAATTTAATATATTTTACTTTTATTGCATCTTTATTTATTAATTTCACTTTTGGTTCGATGACTTTTTTCTCTGTTAATAATATTTTTAATTTGATTGAGCATGGGCCACTTGAAGCATCTTTAATATTGTTACCAAATGGTGAAGACGTAATCGATCCAATGTTTAACAATATTTTGCTTGAAGAAAATGTGAATAAATATCTTTTAAGCAACATGCCAAATTATGTTGATAAATATAGTGTTTCTTTTCTTTATTTAAATGAAGATGGTTCATATAACCTTACAGCATATTCAAAAACGGTGAAGATATCTTTAAAAGCCACTCTTCCATCATTTTTTAAATTCGAGAAAGCGAAAATATTTTCGGTTGGAAAATCATTATGAATGAAAAATTATTAGAATATCTTTCTAACTCTTTTTTAAAAGATTATCTAAGTGATGAAAATATCACCGATATTTCATATAACGGCAAATATTTTTTCGCTCTTGATAATCGATATGGTCGAAAAAAACTTGATTTAGATATCAGCCAAGAAGAAGTGATCTCTTTTATTCGCCAAATTGCTAATTTAAGCGAGAAATCTTTTTCTTATAGCGAACCAATTCTTGATGTGTTTTGTTCTCGCTTTCGCATCAATGCAGTCCATAGTGTCATCACAAAATACCTCGATGAAAAAGTCGTTAGTTTTTCGATAAGAATTGCATCTATTACTAATCGCATATTAACAGATGATTCATTTTTTGATGAAACATCTAAAAACATTATTTTAAAAATGCTTAAAAATCATGAATCGATAATTATCGGAGGTTTAACTGGTGTTGGTAAAACAGAATTTCAAAAATATTTATTGCTTAACCTTGAAGAGAATTGCCGTGTCATTGTCATCGACAACATTCAAGAATTAGACAATATCCATAATCATGCGAATATCGATTTAACATGTTGGTCAATTTCATCTTCTTTTGAAAATCGCTCTTTTGCCACTTTAATCAAAAATGCGTTGCGGTCAAATCCTGATTATTTAATTATTGCTGAATCTCGCGATAAAGAAATGAAAGACATAATGGT
Organism: Erysipelotrichaceae bacterium; assembly: GCA_022777645.1. Lineage (GTDB taxonomy): Bacteria > Bacillota_I > Bacilli_A > RFN20 > CAG-826 > Fiminaster. Next base: position 91 of record JALFFX010000025.1, on the reverse strand, counting down.
GTCTTTATCAAGCGGACATCCTTTGATTACTACCATCCATGCCGATGATGTTAGAAAGATGAGAAATAGACTAGCAAGAATGGTGATGCAA
>JALFFX010000020.1 GCA_022777645.1 Erysipelotrichaceae bacterium | reverse complement strand
TCATATACGTCTCCTTTTTCTAGTCAAAAATATTACTATTATTTTATAAAAATATATGACTTTTGCAAGGGATTTTACTTATTTCACAAATATTTTTATTTGGTTATTTAAAAGTGTTAATTTCACATCACTAAAATTATATTTTTCGCCATCTAAAATAACATCGGTAGGATGATCAAATTTAATATTTGCAGAGTCAACAACATATTTTGTATTTTTAGATTTGAAAATAAAATAATTAAGCAACCCGTTAAATATTCCTTTACCTGTAATAAATAAAGAAAATTTATTATCATCAATTAAATTGTTTTTATCGATTAAGAAACCACCGATGCGCTTGTTATTTAAGACCATAATAAATGGGGCTGTAACATCTTTTGATTCACCATTAATATCAATTTGATAATGATGTTGCTCTTTTTTAAAAATTTCTTTAATAGCTTTGAAATAATATGAGAAGAAAGATATTCTCCTTTTTTCTTTTTTAGACACACTATAAGGAATATCAATATATTTACCAGCAGCAAAACAAAAAGCGCAATATGTCTTATCATTAACGGAGATAACATCTAATTCTTTAATCTTGTTTTGGCGCAACGCTTTTATTGATGAATTTATGTTTCTAATTCCAATTCCATGGGCAAAATCATTTAATGTTCCGTTGTTCACTAATAAAATTGGGAGACGTTCCTCTTTACTAATTTTCATCAATGCATTAATTAAATGATGAAAACTACCATCGCCACCTAAAAATATAATAAAAGAATTGCCTTCTTCTTTTGCATTACTAACATGTAAAAATAATTGAACATCATCGCCACACATAAATGAATTGATGATATATTCGTTTTTTAAAGCTTTATTAATCTTATTTATTTTCTTTTGTGGATGACTTCTCCCACTTAATAATGAATAAATAAGAAGGGCTTTTTTCATTATTGTTTTTCTTCCTTATATAGTATGAATTTTCTTGTGAAATAATTAAAAACTAAGCCTACAAATGTTTTCATCACAAAAGAAATTGCATATGCCCAGAAAATAGCTTCTGTTAAAAATAATATTCCTTTGTTTTTGATAAGTTCCATAATTGATAAATCTACAATTGAAGGGAGCTTTATAACGTGTTCCACAAACAAATTGCATAAAAGCATCGTAGCTATAGATAAAAGAAGAGAGATTACTGAAAATAAAACAAACAAAGCGATAAATTTAACTGATTTAGTATTAATTGTTTTATCAACATTGCGATAGACCCAAAATGTCGAAATTAAATAATTTATAACTACGCCAATGAGAAAACCACAAAATGTTGATAAAGCAGTTAAAACATAAGGATTTATCGCATCGCCAATAAGTAAAATAACAACTTGGCATATTAAATAATCTGCAACTGCGCTAACAAGACCACAAAGCGCAAATCTTATAAGTTCAAAAAACCTCGCCTTTTTTTGCATAGGTTAATTGTAATGCAATAGACGAGGTTTTTGAATAATATTTAAATTATTATTTAATTAATGGAAGAATAGATGTATCAACATTAGCGATATAATCGTTCATTGTTTGATAGCCACCAGCCCAGGAGGCAACGCAAATATGAAGATTATTGCCAACCATGTATAAACCTTGTGGGTTACAATCTTTAGTTGGGAATGAATAGTGGAATGTGAAATCACCAACTAATTCACCATTAAAGTTATACACTTCTGTTTTAATATCAAATGCTGAATTTGCTGTGCCGATGACATAGACAAATTGATTGTCGCTTGCCATAGCAGAAATCTTTTCTAATCCAACATTTGTTGTTAATGATTTTATAAGATTTAAATCTTTATTTACGAAATGAATCTTGCGATCAGTTGTGATAACTGTATACATTTTAGCACTTTCAATCCAATTCATGTCTTTGATTGTGCCAAGACTATATAATGATGAGAATCCATCATATGATTCTGGTGCAGTAACTCCGATTTGATCGGTAGCAACACGATAAATGAGATTTGTTGGACCTACGACATACACATAGCCATCTTTCAAGAAAATACGGCTGTTATCACCAGGACCTTTTACTGCAGTTGTAACTGTAAACATTCCTGTTTGAGCAACGATTTCACGGCTTGATGGGGTACATTTGTAAATATTGGTTTCTTTGTTACCACCATTATTTGTTGAATAATACATATAAGTTCCATCATACGCACCACCCATTGAATAAGTGCTAGTTCCAGCAACTCCACCATTAGCGCCATCATAGGCAACACCAGTTACGACAGGGGTAACACCTTGTGCTTTACATGCAAGCATATATTCGCCCGGTGTAAGAGTATACGAATCAGAAACTAAGGAAGCCTTTGGAGAACATTTAACAATTGCAGACTTGTGCCCTAATGTTCCCGAAGAGAATGTTACAGATGTGAAATAAATCGAACCATTAAGATATAAGATACCTTGTGTGTTGCAATGTGCGGTATCAAATGTTTCAGTATTTCCTTCGGAATCTGTAGGGAATGAAATTCCAACACTTGCATCCTTATCTGAATAAGAAAGAGTGCTTGCGAATAAATATTCACCATCAATTGTGTAAACAACAACTTTTGGAGCTAAATCTCCATCATTTGAATAGTTTACAAAAATGTAATTATCGCTCACTGTCATACGTCTAAATGTAGAACCGTATACTTTTTTTAATGCAAAAGTCTTGATAAGTGTATTGTTTCTGGTTTCATTAGCATCATTTTCATAAATATAAACGTTATCGGTGCCATCATTAGCTTTAACAAATAAACGATCAAGGCTGGAGGAATAAACAACATCTTGGAGTGGGGTTGGGGTAACTCCATCGATTTCTTCAAATTTGAAACCATCATAAACTTCCCAAGCATCACCAAAGGTGCCATCGTCATTAACGGAAATTGCTTTTTCTACACCTTCGTTTTGGAAAATGATTACTTTTCCGTCTTTAACTGTTAAGCCACAGCATGATTCAACTGTAAGTGCCTCAGCTAAAGCTTTAGTAGCAACTAAATTGCCATTTAAATCATAAGAGGAAACAACGAGATTTCTTCCGGTTGCGGACCAACTTGTCCAAACACCAAAGATATGCTTACCATCGCTTGCAAGTGAGTGCATATAGTTTTTACTTGAAGCAGTTGAATATTGTGAAATTTTACTTGATTCGAATTCTAGTGAACCGCTGGCATTAGGATTTACTCTTGATAATAAATATTCATCCATGCTGCTATAAGCTTTTGTTGGAGTAACTGTTTCAACTACAAATTTATCAAAGACTAATTCATTTGCAGCAACATTTTCCAAAGTCACTTCAATAGTGTTAACACCTTTTACAAGAGCTAAATCTGGCAATGTGTATGATTTAAATTCATATGTTGAAGTGTTTGCGGTAACATTAATAGCATCAGAGATGAATAATGGATTACCATTGACATTAAATTTCATGACACTGCGCAAATCGACAGCAGTTTTATGGTTAGCTAATGTAACGCTAAATTTGGCTTTTGTTGCAGCTGTTGAATTGATGACAAATTTCATTTTGCCATTATTAACAAACTTAACAGCTTTAACGCCATCAAAATTACCTTCGTAATTATTTGAATAATATGTATTTTCGGCTTCAATTGTATAATTTCCAACAGCATTAACTGTGACATCATCAATTGTCTTAAGAGTTAATGGATAATTGACATTTTCCAAGACAAGGCCACCAAGACTTAATGCGACATCAGAGCCGACAACCTTAACAGTGCTAACGCCAGCTGGAAGTTCTAAATTTCCAAGTGATAAAAGATCATATCTTGCACTAGCATCAGGAACATTATAAGTTGAAGCACCTAAACTTGTAAGAGCGTCATTAAGGTAAACCTTAACACCATCTAAGGAAACGCTTGTTTCGCTTGAAGCTAATAAAGCACTAACACTAATTGTTTGAGTACTTTCGCTTAAGAATGTCCATGTAGCAGATTTGCTGCCAGTTAAATCATATGCGCCACCACTTAATGAGGTTTCATTTGATAATTTTGCATTTTCGACAGAATAAAATCCATCTTTGATTACATAATCACATAATCCGCACTTATATCCATCTAATACCGATGATTCGGTAAAATGTGGAGCAAAAGCGTGAGTTGTTTCATGAGTATGACCCCAACAACCAAATGATAATGTGAGTTGGTTGATTGTGGTTTCGCTATTCGCAACAACTGTGAAATAGTTACCACATAAAGTAGTTGTTTGACCACTTGTTAATACATAAGTTGTTTGTTTGCCACCTTCTGTAAAAGATGTATTAACAACTAATGAACCGTTGAATGTAACATTAAGTGAGATAAGACCTTCACTTAAATTACGGGTAATTGAGCCACCTTCACGAAGCGTGCACAAATTACCATCGCTTGCTTTGACTCCCTTATAGGTAAATGTTGAATATAAAATTTCAGTATAATCAACACTTTCCACATAAGTCGAAGATGTCGTTGGAGCTTTGGAAGCATCAAGGACAATGGTTGTCGACTTTGTTTCCGCATCAGCGATTGATGCAAAATTTGTATTTTGCACCAATAACATCGCTGAAACACAAAGAAGAGAACACGCAGAGACAGCAAGACCAATTTTGATTTTTTTGTTCATTGCATTTTCCTTTCTTATAATCCTAAAACAGATTGATCAATTTCAACTGTGAAATCATGAATACCTTGGTATCCACTATCCCAGGAACATAAAATTGCATGAAGTTTATTATCAACAGAGAATAAGGCTTGAAGGTTAAAACTGACATCTTTACCTGTACTAGTATTTGCTCCAAGGCTTAAATCTGTGATATTAAAGGTTGTGACATAATTACCATCCCAATCGTAAACGTAAACAGGGACTGAGGATAAATTATTTTGAGTGCCATGAGTATAAATATATTTGTCATCGCACGCAATTGATGATGGAAGAATTGAGATATTAACATCAATTGGTCCTTTATCAACTGTTAGATCTTCATTGAAGATATACATCTTGCTTTCTTTAGTAAGAACGATGTATTTTGAAATATCGTCATTCCATTTAACATCCTTGACAACACCTTCAATCCTGTCTTTGAATTGAAGTTCGCTGTCAGTAAATGCTGGTTTATTAGAACCGAGGAAACTTGAAGTAAGTGCTGATTTTAAAGTACCATCACCAGTTACAACATATATTTCACCATCTTTGATGAATATGCGGGAGTTGTCTCCAACTTTCGAGTCTTCACTCACAGTGAAAGAAGGCGAAGAATTTATAACTTTACCAGTTAATGGATCAGCACAATAAACGACTGTCGTTACATTACCACCGCCATTGATGGAGTAATACATATATTTACCATCATATGCGCCGCCCATAGCGTATGTAGTAGTTCCTTCAACTGTACCAATAGTTCCATATGTAGGAGCAGCAGTTACAACTGGGGTAACTGAATTGTTTTGGCAAGTTTCAACATATTCACCAGTAGTTAGTTTAAATGTTAAATTTTCTTCAACTTCTGGAAGGGAGCAGTTAATAATTGCGGCTGAATCGCCACCATTATCAGGGCCAAATTTAAGAACTGAGAAATAAATATTTTCGTTAAAGGCAACCATGCCTTGAACATTTGTTTTAGCCGTATCTTGAATTGCTGGACCAGCAACTTCTAAAGGATATGTAACTTCTTTTGTTCCATAATATGTGCCGTCCCAATCATAAATAGCAACAACAGGATTCATTTGTCCGTCTTTAGTAAAGACAACATAGATATTATTGTTTGTTGCCGACATACGACGAGAAATCAAACCAGAAACGTTTTGAACTACGAAACTAGAAATAAGTTCCATATCTTCGCCATAAACATAAATGGTATTGCCAGAATATACAGCATATGTTCCACGAAGCGAAGAATAATAAACGTCTTTTAACGCGACTTCTTCAAGGCCTTTAAAGTTGTAACCATTATATTCAGACCAAGAACCGGTTAATGAAGCATCAATTGACATCTCTGTTGCATCATCACAATAAATGATGACGCGTCCATCCTTGACAGATATACCTGCATAAGTTTCGGAAGTTTTTGCTTCTGGAGTACTTGGAGATGTAGCAACGATTTGACCAGTGGTAATATTGTGTTTTGAAACAACAATTTTACGACCATTTTTATTCCAAGTTGTTCTTGCTGCATAGACAAATGATCCGTCTGTGCAAATACCATGGATGTATGTACCGCCAGCAATTCCTTCATAGTCACGAACTTTAGTAACGGTTAAATCGGCAACATCTTCAGTTTTTGAACGCAAGAAGTAGTCATCGATTGATGTGAAGAATTTGGCGTCTGTTTTTGTTTGGAAAGTAAAGGAATCAATACCGAAATCTTTACCATAAATACCACTGAATTGGGCAACAATGTTGTTGGCACCATCTTTAAGAACCAAATCTGGTAATTTGTAACGATTGACCATAACACCATTGATATTTGGCTTTCCAGCAACTAAATTAAGTTTGGAAGTATAAACTTTACGTCCATTTAAGTTAAGTGTTAACACTTCACCTAAACTAAATTGTGCGCTGTTATTAACAACATCGATATACATTTGTCCTTTTGTATAGACGCTTGAATCGATTGTAAATGACAATGTTGATAATGAATTTGCACTATCAACAACAGTAGTTGTATCGACTTTGACATATTCTTCATTTTTATATTCAAAGACTTCTTTTGTTGCGACATTACCGCCAACAATAGTGGTATCTTCAGCTTCAACTTTTAAGCCAACCGCAACACCAGTTTTAACGAATACTGAAGGTTGAGAAATAACAGAAACTGTAACGACACAGTTTTTGTTGAATGATGCGTATTCGACATTACCAACAACTTTTAAATTGCTGTTATTAATTATTAATCTGTTTCCAGACACGTATGTCGCGCGAATAACAGGTTTAACAGTTGATAATAATTGACCATTGCTCGCAAGTGGTTCTTCTTCGACGGATAATGCGCGAATATTACCTTCGACATAATTTGCTTGAGCAACAACGGTAACAGGAACATCAAGTTCAACAGTCTTTCCGTCTAATGTATAACCGACTTTGACGCTTTCAGTACCAACGGTTAATGTTTCTTTGCTAAATTCAAGTTTTGAATTAGGAACAATAAATGTTTCTCCATAATTGTATTTAGCTTCAACTTTAATACCTTCGATATCGAACGCCATTGTATCACTATAATAGACACGATATGGATTTTCTAATAATTTTAAAGATTCAATTGCAATAGGAGTTAGAGCACAGTTATATGTAAATGTTTTAACAACTGTTTCGACTTCCTCTTCGCCTTTTGCTTCAGGAGTGTATTCATATGTGAATGTAATATCTCCACCATTATCAGAGAAATCATCACCATATGTGATTGAGAAATCACTTGATGGGAGAATTTTTGAAAATTCTTTGCCTTTTTCAGTAAAGTTGGCTTTGACTTCAAAGTCATCTTTCTCAGGGAGGTCAAACCCTGTTGCATAAATATCTTTAATTTGATTTGCTTCGATGCTTAATAATTCAAGAGGAAGAGAATTTAATCTCTTTTCTTCCATTTTTGCATCGTAATATTCTTTGTAAGCACGATATGATGGAACAAATGTTGATAATGCGGTAACACCACACACCAAGAATGCTGCCCCACCAATAATTGCTTTTAGAGGTCCTTTAGTTAATTTCATAATTATTCGCCTCCATTTTCATCTTTTTTCTTCTTTGGCATAAAGACATCAAGGGCGATAAATGAACCCCAGACAACAAGGCCAGAGATAGCAATAACATTAACAGTAGTTAAGAATGGTTTGAGCCAGTTCCATGAATTGATTGAACTGCTGACAACTGTTGAATCTTCTTCATCTGGATTAGCAATGAAATAACGTTCGTAATAATCAGCATGTAACCACATGTATAAAACATCTTTCATAGCCATTCTAAGATTGTGTTGGAATCTAGGGTTAGCTGTTGAATTAAAGGAATCAGATAAACGGCAACCCATACCTAATGAGCCACGAGCTCTGATAATTGCTTCGCAATAATTTGCATTTGTTATATAGTCAGTAGTAATTGCACCTTTGAAATCCCATTCATTTCTCAAGACACCTTGGAGAAGGGCGATTGTGGTTTCAGAGTGTTCACTACCAATACCTCTATAAGTTGTCATACAGCCAAGCGCACCACCATCGACGAATGCCATTCTGAAGGCACGAAGATAGTTTTCACGGAACGATTGTTCTGTTAAATAAATATGATCGCCTGCGTATCCGTATATAGCAAAGTGCTTAATAAAGGCATATCTTCCTCTAGTGTTAAGACCTTTGCAAGCATTTGAAATCATTAAGCCAGAAAGCACGCTATCTTCACTTGGAGATTCGTGATTTCTACCAAAGAATGATGTTCTATGGTTATCAATTGCCCAGCCCCAAACACCATAAATGCCAAGTGATTTCATATCATCGCCATATGATTTGCCAAATTCTTTGGCAAGCTTTTGGTTCCATGTGGAAGCAATAACAACCATTGTTGGATAACCTGTTCCACGAGGAGCATAGTTAAATCCTTTGATTTGTGATGGACCATCTAAGTCAGCAAGGAATGGTTTACCAACTGAATCGATGGCTTTTGTACCATAATAGTTATTTACAACATTAACGGCTTCTTCAATGCTGATTTGATTGAGAAGTTCTTCCCAACGTGGATCGTCATAATTTTCACCGAGTTCTTGTCCGAGTTGGTTGATAACACCAGCGTCAGTGACACGAAGTGAACCACCATTTTTCCAAGTTGGTGCTGTAGTTGGAACTGGATTACCGAATTCATCTGTTGTGCGATTGTTCCATTCTTCCGCTCTGCTTGTATCATAAATATTAAACTTTGCAGATGGTGCGGCGTTACGAGCAACATGTGACGAAGCAATTTCGCTTAATGATGGGAAACCGGTTCTTGATAACCAAGGAATATTTGGATCAAAATCTCCTTCTTTAGAATCAAGCGGTGTTCTATCGATTGCGTCTTCACCAGTAAATTTATTATTAACAGGCTTACCAGTATCTGGATCATTTTCAATTTTGACTGTATCTGTAACAACATAATCAAAATTAGCTGCACCAGTTGTTCCATTATATGTAACTTCTTTAACTGTGTGTGAATCGGTTCTTAAAGATAATGTATATGTACCATCATCTAATTCAAAACCTTTAAAACCATTATTGTTTTTATCATAACAATCATAAGAAGCAAAATTGTATTGATTGATTTCAATTTCAATTGTTTCTTCTTGGCCTGGTTCAAGAATTGATGTTTTTCCAAAACCGACAAGGTTGACAGTTGATTTTTCAATTTCCCCAGTTTTATAAGGTGGGTTTAAATAAACTTCAACAACGTCTCTTCCACGATGACTACCTTCGTTTTTAACAGTCACTGGGAGTTTGAATTTCGAAACGCCATCGAGTTCACTGCCTGGTGCTAATTCGATATCACCGACAGTCCAGGAAAAATCTGTGTAACTTAAGCCATAACCAAATGGGAATTGGACGACACCTTCATAGCCAGTGCCATAAGAGTTGTTAACATCATTCCAATAGCCAAGAGAATCAGCGGTTTCATACCATTTATAGCCAACATATATATTTTCAATATAGTCGCTATAGGACCATCCATAATCGCTATAATTCAATCCACCAATCCAAATGTTAGCTGGATTTGTGAAAAAATCATACGCAAATGTATCGACTGTGTGACCAGATGGAGAAACTTCGCCCCATAAAAGTTCTGGAATAGCAGCAGCTGCTCTCGTACCGGTAAAACCGACATACATACAAGCATCAATACCTGGAATGGTATCGAGGAAACCACATTCAAATGGGTTAGCAGCATTGATTAATACAACAACATTTTCATAATTTGCACCAACATAAGTAAGAAGAGCTTCTTCTTCTGTTGATAATTCAAGATAATGTCTTGTTGCATCATCAACTGCGCCAGGTCCTCTTTTGGTTTGCATAGAAGTTGAACATTCCATACCTTCACCGGCCATACGATTGATTGACACAAGGGCGGTATTAGAATAATTTTTGGCGTTTTCTAAAAGTGAATCAGTGTAATATGATTTGTCATTAATGTTTGGTTCAATTAAATGAATCAAATTACTGATATGAGTTCCTCTTAAATCAGCCGATTGATGGTTTGGTGCTTGATAGCGATAATACATGTCATAAATTTCTGTATTATATCCAATACCATACTTTTGCAATGCCTTATAAATATCGACATTCTTAGTGAAGTCATCGTCTTCTGGGGCAACACCGCCAGATGCGTTTGCTCCTTCTGAACCATAAATCCAGTCAATGGATCTCCAGCCGAAGACGTTAACTTTTGAAACGCTACCACGATCTAAAGGAAGGGTATTACCGTCATTTTTAAGTAACACAGCTCCTTCTTCCATGATGCGTTTGGATAGCTCTTGACCTTTGGCGCTTGAAGCTTCAAGTGCTTCATTATCGACAATTGGCGGAGCTATCAGTGTGCTAATTTCGTTTTCGAATTGAGAAACAACAGTGTTTCCCACGACTAAAGCAGCGGCCACAACCGCAATGCCTACCGAATTAGCGACAAGTGAAATAATTTTCTTTTTTTCCACTTAAAATCCCTCCGAACGCTAATTATAGAAAATATAAATTTTCCTTTCGTTTATGATACCTATACAGACTATGTTTGTCAAACGAAAAAAGTCATCCTAAAAAGTAAAATACAAAAAGCCCTTTCACAGATTCAAAAAGTTATTTGTCAATTAAAAAAGATTATTTATTGTTAAGGGAGAATTTTGATAAATATTTGAAGCAATCTTTTGCTAAATCATTAACATTATCAATTGCTCCTTCTTTTAAATAAATAATAATGCGGTTTACCATCGCACCAGCCCAAAGAAGACGCATTGTTTTTTCTTCTTCTGACGCATTGGCGAGATGTTTTAAAACATTGTAGTTAACGATTGATAAATATCGATATTGATAATCAGAATCGAATAATATTTTGAAAAATTCTTTATTTTTGCCAATTTCTTCAAATAAATTGACATACCAATCTAAACAATTAGCGTTTGAAAAAGGATTGCCAATGATTTCAAGCATTGTATGGCTTTTGACATAAAATGTAAGGTTAACAACCTCATCAATAGTTTTAAAATTGTTATAAAAAGCAACGCGAGACACTCCTGCTTTTTTGCATAGTTCAGTGACTGTAATTTTTTTATTGCTTTTGTTTTTCAACAGTAAATACAAAGCGTCAATCAACGATTCTTTTATCGCTTTATTTAATTCACAATTATATTTTTTTATACCAGCTAAATTTTTCATTTTCAGTTATTACAAAATAATTAAATATGTAAGATTAGTTTGTCCCTTTATTGAAATATTGGCCAAAGTATAACAAAATATATCAGATTTTACAAATGTAATAACTGATTAAGGGGTACATAAAATGGATAGATACGAATTGTTTATGGATGTGAGTGGAGAAATCAATCATCTTCTTGTTGAACAAGGCAAAATCACTCTTATTCCAATGGATGTTGCTGCCGAAGAAGAAGCGATGAGAATCACCGGACATGAAGACGAAGCACAACTAATTTCATTTTATGAAAACATCATAAGAGTGGGTAAAAGAGTGAGCACAACTCAAATCACTCCTAATAAATATGAAGAATATTTTTCTTCCTATCTTGAAAAAGGAATTTCGGTTCTGCATTTATGTCTTTCAAGCGGCCTTTCATCATCTTTTTCATCCGCGATGGTGGCAAGTGAAATGCTTAAAGAAAAATATCCAAACGCTGTGTTTATGCCAATTGATTCAATTAGAGCAACAGGTGGTATGAGTGTTATTGCTGATCGCATGATTGCCAACAAAGAAAAAGGCATGTCAATCCAAGAAAATTATGAGGATATCGAAAATTTAAAACACAAGGTCATCACCACCGGATTTATTGATGATTTAGATACACTTAAAAGAGGGGGAAGAATATCTCCAACCATCGCTTTTGTTGGTAAGTTATTAAATATCAAACCAATAATTAAAATTACTGAAGATGGCAAACTCGATATGTTTGATAAAAAAAGAGGACAAATGCTTTCAATGAAAGTGTTGCTTGATTTATTAAAAGAAAAAATTTCTCCTGATTGCAAAAAAGTATTTATCACTCATACAAATGAGATGAGATTATCAAATCGACTCAAAGAACAAATCATTGAATTGTTCCCAGATGTAGATGTAGAAATATTATTCTTATCACCGATTATCGGCGCCCATCTTGGCATCGGTTCAGTCGTTGTCTCATATTTTGCAAAATAATAGCAAAGCTGGCGGTCGCCAGCTTTTTTAAACTTTCACTAAATTGACTTAAAATTTTAATTTTTATTGATATTCTATGTAGAAATTATCATTATTAAACCTTGATTATTCAGGATGCCGACGTGAAAATTTTCTATTTAATTATGATGTTTTAGTTATGTGATTTTCACATAAAAAGGCGATTCCCATATGGTTTTCGCCTATATTTAGTCTGTTTTTATGCTGTTTTTAGCAAATTCCGATTTTTATTATTTATAACAATGCAGATTGATACGAGCATTGAACATTCACCAACCAGATCTATCACAATTTTGATTTCTTCCAACTGAAATTACAACTCCGGATGAATTAAAAACTATTTCCATCCTCCTAGTCATAGTTCCACCTCTCAGAAATCCCTTCCATTCGCTTTTTTCATAAACCCATTCAACCGAACCATCTTGATGAGTTTTTGTGAAAGATGGCGAACCCATAATACTTTGAACTTGGCTTTTTGTCATGCCATTGATGATTTGTTTAGAATTATCACGAAAATTATTGCCAGATTTTACAATTGAAAAACAAATTGCTAACAATATTACAACAAAAGCAATTGGTAGCAAAATCATCAAACCATACATATGTATACCTTCAGCATATTTCTTTAATATTTTATCATTATCAACAAATAAATACATTAAAAAGTAGCGATTCTCCATGCACGGTTTCCATAATTCCCATATATAAATAGGGTCATGATTACAACCTGTAACATATTGAAACGATAAAACTATTCGCGTTTTATACCGTTTTTCAAGCAATGCTCGACAAAATAAAACCCGTTACTTTTTATATCGTGTTGAATTTCGATTCATTTAGTAGCGGGTAAATTTTCACTTGGTGACCCGTAAGGGTTTCGAACCCTTGAATGTATCCTTGAGAGGGATATGAGTTAAGCCACTTCTCCAACGGGCCAAGAAAACCTTTCTATTTTGAAAGGTAATCAATTACTTTATCAATTCTTGAATTGACTTCGTCTTTTCCAAGAATTTGTAAAATATTATATAAGTTTGGTGAATTTTTTGCACCGACTAAACTGATGCGAATAATTTCAGCAACATCACCGACATGACCATGATAGGCATCTTTATTTTGCTTATATATTTTATTTGATTCGGCAAAGTTATGTTTCACGCCAAGAGACTTAACATTTTGGAACCATAAATCATTTGGAAGAGAATAATCGTTAGTAGTCTTAAAATCAGATAAAACTGCTTTTATTATTTCTTTATCGATTGCAGGATTAAATGGATATCCATCTTTTGTGATTTCATCATATCGATCGCGGAAGAAGAAGCCAATGATTGGATAAACATCACTATAAGCGACATAGTCTTTACGAGCTTTTTCACCACCGCGTTCAATATTTAATATTGCAGTCGTAAATTCTTCTTTATCAGCGATATGATTATATAAAACTTCATCATATTCTTTGCTCCAAGCAACAAGGCGATGATATAGTTCGCTGGCAGTAAATGAGGCGATAATTTCTTTAGAAAAATAATTGAGTTTATCTTGATCAAATAAAACACCATCAAGTGACATCTTGCTAAGAGAGAATTTGAATTTATCGATATCAAAGCAATGATTGACTTCAGTCCATTCTTCAAAATTGGAATTAGCAATGCTCATCAAATAGCATTTTAATGCTTCTTTAGGGAAACCTTGTTCAATGAAATGAGCAACACTTGCTTCTGGATCTTTACGTTTGCTTAATTTACGGCGATTGCCATTATCAAGCTTCATAATAACTGGAGCGTGGGCGTATTTTGGAAGAGCAAATCCTAAAGCATTAAATAATTCAAGATGAATAGGGGCGCTGGCAATCCATTCTTCACCGCGAAGAACAGTTGTTGTATGCATGAAATGATCATCAACCGCATGGGCAAAATGATATGTTGGAAGACCATCGCCTTTTAAAATGACGACATCTAAATCATTTTCCGCAATGGAAATATCACCACGGATTTCATCGTGGAAAGTAACCTTATTATTATGATTACCAAGTGAACGGAAACGAATGACATATTTTTCACCAGATTTGATACGACGAAGTGCTTCTTCAGGCTCGATATTGCGGCACATCGCATATTCGCCATAATATCCAGGGACGACTTTCATCGCCATTTGGACTTGACGAATTTCTTCGATTTGTTCATGAGAGCAAAAGCAAGGATACGCTCTTCCGATTTCCATTAAATGCTTGATACAAACGCGATAAATATAGGCGCGATTTGATTGTTGATATGGACCATAATCGCCTTTTTCTTTATCACCGAGATATCCTTCATCAGGAATGATACCAAAATGATCTAATTGATCGATTAATTGTTTACCACTACCTTCGATTTCTCTTTTTGTATCTGTATCTTCTAATCTAATATAGAAAACACCATTCGTGTCAAATGCCATTTTTTTGGCAATAAGTGACATGAATAAAGAGCCAAGATGGAGGAAGCCAGTTGGCGATGGAGCAAAACGAGTAACTTCGGCGTTTTGCACTAAATTTCGAGGTGGATATTTCTTTTCTAAATCTTCAATTGTATCCACAACATCAGAGAAGATATAATTCGCTAAATCTTTGTAAGTAACCATAATTTTAAAAACTTTTTATTTTTGTCTTGAAACATTATACTATTTTTTTTATAATAATAAACACTGAAATGCAGATGTAGTTCAGTGGTAGAACACTACCTTGCCAAGGTAGTTATGCGGGTTCGATTCCCGTCATCTGCTCCATTTACAAAATTTCCTCGATGGTATCGAGGTTTTTTTATATATTTTTGCGTCTAAAATTATTTCTTTATTTATCAATTTTTTCGTCTTTATTATTTTCTTCAATTTCTTCGCTTTTAAGTTCAGGAAATAATTTTTTATCAAACAATTTAAATAAAATTGTTAAGACAATTAATAAAACAATACCAGCAATTAAAAGCGGGATTCCCCAAGGAAACTTAGTTAAATAGCCAAAACCAAATACTGAACAAAATACATCAATAGCCCTTGTAAAAAATGCACATATAATAACAAATACGATATTAAAGCGAGCGGCACCACTTAACAAAGTGATGATATCATCAGGAAGAGGAAGAAGCATTCCTAATGGATAAAATATATATCCTTTTTTCAAAAAGGCCTGACATTTCTTTGCTTGCTTTTCATCGCCGATTAGCCAACGTAAAAACTTTGGTCCAGAAAATCTGCCGATTAAATATAGAATAATCGTGGCAAGATAAATCGAAATAAAAGAAGTCAAAAATACTTTCCATAATTCATCTTGAAAAATAAGGGCTAATGGAACAGTGATAATTTGATTAGTTATAGGAATAAAAATAACTTGGAAGATTTGACATAAGCCAATGATAAACCAAAAAAGAGGGCTATCACCAAGTTTATCGCGTAACGCTAGTAAGGATTCGCTTGTCGTAAAACCAAGGCTATATAAAATTAAATAACCAATTCCAATCATTAATAAAATAACAAGGCAAACAATAAGAAGTCGAATAATTATATTTTTATATTTTGAAAAGAATAATTTGATTTTATTTTTGTTCGTCGTTTGGCTTTTCTTGCTCATCTTTTTTCTCAAATTGTTTTCTCATCGCTTCAACATTATCTTTAACTTCTTGTGGAATATTTTTATCTTTCATAATTGCATCATATTCATTAAGAGTGCTATCAATAGCAAGTTTCATCAAAGATGGGGCTAATCTTTTATATAAAAGATCGCTAAAAATAAATAAATATGGAATGAAAATAAAATTGATAATAAATGAGAAGAATAAAGCCACTGTAACAATAAAGAAGAATCCTGGGTTAGGCATAAGATAAAACGCTAAAACAAAACCACCAACATAACAAAGAGCAAAACTTAGCAAGATAAACCAAGTTGCTTTAAATGTTTCTTTATAAAATGTTTTTTTGAAATTTCTAAAAAAGCTACGAACAAACATTTTTGCATTCATGCTATCAAAACCTGTATAAGGCATCATCGTCGCGGCAAAAGAATATATCGATAAATGATTAAAAAGAACAACTAAGGCAAAAAATGTTCCTACCGCGTAGGCTATACAATTAATAAACAAGAACGTATTATTTTGTAATAATTGGTTATATAAAAAATTGTAATATTCTTCAATCGATGAATATGTATTTATAGATTCAATAAGAGACACAAATGCGGGATCTTTATATCCAATCGTGTATAGCAAAATAGTTTCAACTACACTATAAAAAATAAAATAGGTTATTAAATACTTTAATAATCCCTTAATAGATGCATAAATTCCATAATATTTTCGACTGAAATAATTTAGATAACAACTAAAAAAGTCTTTGGCAGAATAAAAAAGATTATTAATAATACGCGATATATTTAATTGCAAAGAAAAAGTAAAAGGAACAATGATGAAAGGAATCAATAAAATAAGAGAGGCTGGAGCAACATAAATCAAAATAAAGCATAAAGAAATAATAAGGCAATATAACGCTAATAAGGCGCTTATGTCTCTAAATTTCTTTTTATAAAGTGAAAATGTATCTTTAATCATTTCTTTTCGTTCCTATTAGCAAGTTCATTGACGACATTTAATAATTGCATTTGATCAATCTCGCCGACATCTCTTCCTTCAATCTCTTTCACTAATTTTTCAAGATTTTTAATCTTAACAACATATGAATCATTATCATTATTGGCTAATTCATTAATTTTGCAATCGTTATTAACAACAACAACAGAAATGACAAAAGATTTATCAAATTTTGTGAATTTTAAAAATTTCTTTACTCTTTTGTCATTGACCATTAATGCGTTATCAATGATCATTTTATTAGGCTTTTTATAATCACCATAATAATAAATCCAACTGCGATCTTTTATTTTGTTTTCGACTGTTCCTTCAAAATAATAATCGCTTATCAAAAAAAGATATTTGTTGGCAAGCAATAAATGGTCAATATTGACTAATGAATCATCGTTTAATTTAAGGGATAATTCATTGATTAAATAATAATCATTTTTATTAGCGATATCATAAATCTTCTTGCCGTATTTTTTTAAAAAGTTTTCACGATAATCATTTCTTCTCACAATTGGATAAATCACAAGAAAAATGATGGCTAAAAATAAAGTAAACGAAGAAAGGAAAAATATTGCAAAAAGCATTAAGCGAATTTTTCAGCAGTTTCGACCGCGATGTCGATCATGTTAAATAAGCCAGTTTGTCTTTCTTGAGCAGTTAAACGGCCTTCTTTAACGAAATTATCAGTAACGGTTAAAAGAGTTAAGGCTTTTTTACCAAGGTAGGCAGCATTGACATATAAAGCATAACTTTCCATTTCAACACCCATTACTCCGAGTCTTGCCCAACGTTTCCATAAATCTTTATCGACATCATAAAATACATCGGCCGCAAAAATATTGCCGACATGATATGGGTAATTGTGTTTCTTTAAGACGCTTACAGCTTCTTCTAATACATCATAACTTGCGATTGCACTGAAAGTGCCATTTAAGCCATATTGGCTCATCCAATTGCTATCTGTACAAGCTCCTTGGCAAACTAAAACGTCTTTCAAATTAATATTTGGTTGATATGATCCACATGTTCCGACACGAATGATAACATCAACATCATATTCGGTATATAATTCATGGGAATAAATACCAATAGATGGATGACCCATGCCAGATGACATGACTGATATTCTTTTATTATTTTTGGTTAAACCGGTATAGCAAACCATGCCGCGAACTTGGTTGACAAGTTTTACATCATGTAAAAAATTATCGACAATCCATTTCGCACGATTTGGATCTCCAGGCATTAATACAACTTTGGCGATATCACCTTTTAAGGCTTCATTATGTGGTGTAGGCATTATTTTATCCTCCTATATGATAATTGCATAACAAAAACAAATGTTAACTGCTTATTTATCATAACAAATAAAATTTGTTTTTTTAACACTTAGTAACAATATCGTTTATAATCTTAAATGTATGCCATTTGATATTTTTTTGTTAGTTATTGTTTCAATTCTTGTTGTTGGTGCAATTTTGTTTTTCTTGACCGGTTTTATTATCGTTAAGAAAAATCATATTGCCATCATTGAAAAAGCCGGACAATTCGAAGGAATATATGAATCTGGTTGGCATTATTTCCGCCCACTTTTATATCGAAGAGCAGGAATGTATAAAAAAGGCGAAGCCCAAATAAAATTAGAAATTAATAAGATTAATTATTTATTAACATATGAGATTATAGATGTTAAAAAATTCCATTATGAAGGCAATCATGATTTTTTAGGAATTGTCAAAGCATCATTAAAAGAAGATAAAACAAAAATAAGCGATTATTTAATTAACCGCTTTAATCTTGTTGGCGTTAGATTTATCAAATTAGAAAAAATAAAGAAATAATTATTCAACAGTAACAGATTTTGCTAAATTGCGAGGTTTATCAATATCAACACCTTTTTTCAAAGCTACATAATAGGCTAAATATTGACTGACAAAAACCATTGGAATAATTGATAAATATTCTTTAACAACAGGGATGTGAAATACATCTTCTTTTTTGAATAATGGTTCGCTAGAAATAACAAATGCTTTAGCGCCTCTAGTTTCTATTTCTTCAACGTTGTTACGAATTGCTAAATCACACGCCATATCAGAATTAAAAGCCACAAGTGCGGTGTCTGTGTCCACTAACGCGATTGGGCCATGTTTTAATTCACCACCAGGAAAAGCCTCGCTATGAATATAGCTAACTTCTTTAAGTTTCAAGCTTGCTTCTAAAGAAGCATTATAGTCATTACCTCTCCCGATGAAGAAGACAAGACTTTTATCAGCGATTTCATTTGCAATGCTTTTAATCATATTTTTCTTTTCAATGATTTGATTCATTGCAGTTTTTACATCTTTAAGATGAGTAATAACATTATTTTTTCTTTCAACCGCGCCTGTTAACATCGCAAGAAGAGCGATTTGAGCACTAAAAGCTTTTGTCGAAGCGACTGCAACTTCTTTTCCAGCATATAAAAGCAATGAATATGTTGCATTTCTTTCAATCGCACTGCCAAGT
>JALFFX010000016.1 GCA_022777645.1 Erysipelotrichaceae bacterium | reverse complement strand
TTCTGAAGAAAAAGCTATTGTCACCCCAATCGCCGGAACAACTCGCGACATTGTTGAAGGAGAATGCAATATATCAGGTGTTTTATTCCGCTTTTTCGATACCGCAGGAGTGCACGAAAGTAACGATTTAATTGAACAAATCGGAATCAATAAAGCCCTTGATACAATTAAAAATTGTGATTTAGTCATCTATATCGTTGATGAAGATAAATATGATGAAGAAATGCTTAATCTTATCAAAGATAAAAAGCATATTATTGTCCATAATAAAATGGATTTAACAAATACAAGAAATAAAAACGAAATATATGTTTCCGCTTTAAATAAAAACATTAATAGTTTGATAGAAGAAATCAAAAAAGTAATGGAGATTGATGAAATCAATATCAAACCTTCGTTTAACAATTCTCGTCAAATTGGTTTGCTTAAAGCAATTGTTATCAATTTAAAGCAAGCTTTAAATGACGCGAAAGCAGGATTATCAACCGATTTAATAAGTGCTTCAATCCTTTTAGCGTACAACGCCTCTCTTGATTTGCTTGGCAAAAATAATAAAAATGATTTAACAGATGAGATTTTCTCTCGCTTTTGTGTTGGTAAATAAATATGTTAATTGATTCACATTGTCATATAAACGATCCACTATTTAATAAAGAGCCTAAAAAATATGTTGATGAGGCTAATTTAGCTGGTGTCAATATTATGTTGGTTGTTGGTTACGACGTTCCTTCCTCTAAAGAAGCAGTCAAAATTGCCCATCAATTTGAAAATGTTTATGCCTCTGTTGGTATTATTCCAAGTGAAATTGCTAATTATAAAGAAGGCGATTTAAAGGAAATCGAGAAATTATTAAGTGATGATAAAGTAATCGCCGTTGGTGAAATTGGTCTTGATTATTATTGGATAAAAGATGAAAACTTAAAAGCTAAACAAAAAGAACTCTTTATAGCCCAAATTGAACTCGCCAATAAATATAACCTTCCTATTGATATTCATTGTCGTGAAGCTTATGAAGATTTGCTTACTATCTTAAAAAACCACAAAGTAAATAAAAAAGGTATTATTCATTGTTATTCATCGTCTCTTGAGATGAGCAGACTTTTCATTGCTGAAGGATATATTTTAGGAATAGGCGGCGTTGTCACATTTAAAAATGCATTGAAATTAAAAGAAGTTGCAAAGCATGTTCCTTCTAATGCTTATGTATTAGAAACCGATGCCCCATATTTAACTCCAACTCCTCATCGAGGCGAAGTTAACCATTCAAAATATCTTAATTTTATTGCTCAAGAAATTGCCAATTTAAAAGGTGTAGATGTTTCTGAAGTAATAAATGAGACAACTTCTAATTTTAAAAGATTATTTTCGTTATGAAAAAGATAGTTGATGGAATAATTGTTGTTGAAGGAAAAAGCGATGTTGCTTTTCTTTCATCGTTTATCGACGCAGAATTTGTTATAACAAACGGTTCTGAAATATCAGATGATACAATCTCTTATCTTAAAGAAAGAAGCAAAAATACAAAAATCATTGTGTTAACCGACCCAGATTATCCTGGATTAAAAATCCGTAACAAAATAACGGAAAACATTGAAAATGTTAATCACGCATATATTGATAAAGAACAAGCAATAAAACATCACAAAGTTGGTGTTGCAGAATCTAATAAAAAAGAAATAATGAAAGCGTTAGATAATTTATTTGTAGAAAAGAAAAACGATTATTCATCGATTAGTTATGAAGAATTATATGAACTAGGTTTAGTGGGAAGAGACGATTCGTTTTTAAAGCGTGATAAATTGTCGAAGCAACTCCATCTCGGATTTAATAACGCGAAAAACTTATTAAAAAAATTAAATATTTTAGGAATCGATAAAAGCAAAGTCGAGGAAATTATCAATGGATAACAAAGAGTTTTACGAGACGATAAAATCATATAAGTTGACCGCGAATAAATCGCTTGGTCAGAATTTTTTGATTGATAATGATGTTGCTTTAAAAATTGTTTCCGCGCTTAAAGAAAATGAAAACGACGCGATTTTAGAAATTGGCACTGGACTTGGTTCATTGACTTATCAATTAGCCAAAAAGAGCAACAACATTACCTCAATCGATGTTGATGAAAATATGATCAATATCGCAAATACGATTTATAAATATCCTGATAATGTTGTTATCAAAAGAGAAAATGCGTTGAAATGTGATGTTTCATCATATGATTTAATTATTGGCAATCTTCCTTATTACATCACCTCTGGAATTATTGAATATTTATTGTTAAATGCAACAAACGCGAAACGCTTTGTTTTAATGGTTCAAAAAGAAGCATATTATCGTTTGATTGATAAAAAAGAAAAATCACCTTTATCTCTTCTTCTTTCTTATGTTGGCAAAACTAATGTTGTTTGCAATGTAACACGCAACGCTTTCGCTCCTGTCCCACACGTTGATTCTCTTTGCTTTGTTGTAGAATTAAACGAATTTGTTAAAGACAACAATAATAAATTGTTGTATAAATTAATGTGCGCGTTATTCTTATATCGTCGTAAAAACATATTGAACTGTTTGACTAACTTGGTAAAAGATAAAGCAGTCGCCCAGGCGATATTAAGTGAGGCTAATATTTTAGAAAACATACGCCCTGAAGCTTTAAGTATTAATGAATACAAGAATTTATTAAAAATATTAAATAATAAAAGCATCGTCTTTTGAGGATTATTTATATGTATATAAAAGCATTTGCAAAAATCAATTTATATCTCGATGTTGTTGACAAAAAAGAAGATGGATATCACAACTTGAAGATGGTTATGTTGCCACTTGAATTGCACGATTTAATTGAGATTGAACGTTCACCATATTCAATGGATAGTTTTGTAACTTGTGATCATGTCGAACTCCAAGAAACAAAATATAACCTTATAAATATAACTATTTCAAAGCTAAGAAATATTTATCGCTTTACAGAAAATTTTAATGTTGCAGTTCATAAAGAAATTCCTATTTCTGCTGGTTTAGGCGGGGGATCTTCAAACGCTGCCGCGGTTTTAAAAGCGTTTAATAAGATTCTTCAACTAAAAATCGATGATGAAAAAATGCTTGAGATTGGTAAAACTATCGGAGCAGATGTCCCTTTTTGTTTATATAACAAACCAGCTTATGTTGAAGGAATTGGTGAAAAATTAACACCGATAAATGTTATGCATCAATACCAAGTATTAATCATTAAACCAAGTAAAGGTTTATCAACGAAAAAGGTATTTGATGTCGCTGATGAAATGGTTTTGAAACATAGCGAACCAACAAATATCATTAAAGCATTAGAAACTGGCGATGATGATTTATTAGCAAAATCCATGTTTAATAGTCTTGAAGAACCATCAATTTCTATGGTTGGTGAGATTCAAGATATTAAAAATAGACTTTATAACGATGGTTTTAAAATGGTGCTAATGTCAGGAAGTGGTTCAAGCGTTTATGCTTTGACCCGCGATGTTAAATTAGCAAAAAAATATTATAAAATATATGATAAAGAAGGATATGAAGTATATCTAACGAGGACAATGAAATGAAAAAATACGCGATTATTTTAGCAGCCGGCAAAGGCACAAGAATGAAATCGAAACTTGAGAATAAATCAAAAGTTTCTTATGAGATTTTAAAAACCCCGCTTGTTAAATACGTTTTGAAAGCATTAAAACCACTTAATGTTGATAAAATCGTTACCGTTGTTGGTTTTGGTGGCGAAGTCACTAAATCAATCGTGGAAGACGAATCTTTTGTTGTTTGGCAACATGAACAAAAAGGAACAGGCCATGCCATTATGCAAGCTAGCCCTGCTTTAAAAGGCGAAGAGGGCTCCACCATTATTCTTTGTGGTGACACTCCACTTTTACAATCTTCAACACTTGAAAAACTCATGTTAGAACATGAAAATAATCATAATTTATTAACCGTATTAGGTGCAAAAGTGCCAAATCCATTTGGCTATGGAAGATTGCTTCAAGATGAAAACGGTGACTTATTAAAAATTATTGAGCATAAAGAATGTAATGAAGAACAACTTAAGATTGATGTTGTTAATACGGGTGTTTATGTTTTTGATAACAAATTGTTATTTGAATATTTAGATTTGATCAAACCAAATAACAAAGCTGGTGAATATTATTTAACTGACCTTATTGAAATATTTAAGAATAAAGGTCATAAAGTTGGCGTTTCTTTGATGTATGGAGATGAAGAAATGCTTGGCATTAATGATCGTGTCCAATTAGCCTATGCCACTAAATTAATGAAAAATCGCATCAATACAAAACTAATGCTTTCTGGTGTTAGTATTGAAGATCCAGATAATACATATATTGGGGCTGATGTTGTTGTTGCGCCAGATACAATTATCAAGCCAAACACCACAATTTTAGGAAAAACAGTTATTGGTGAAAGAAATATTATTGGTCCAAATACCTATTTAGAAAATATGGAAATAGGTGATGATAACGAAATTATCATGTCTCATCTTGTTGATTCCACAATTGGCCATGACGTTAAAGTTGGTCCATTTGCCAGAATGAGAGGGCATGCTATTGTGGAAGCAAACAATAAAGTTGGCAACTTTGTTGAACTAAAAGGCGCTCATCTACATGATGGTGTTAAATCTGCTCATTTAACATATTTAGGTGATTGTGAAATTGGTGATAGAACAAACGTTGGTTGTGGCACGATTACTGCCAATTATGATGGGTATAACAAATCAAGAACCGTTATTGGCAAAGATGTTTTTGTGGGTTCTGGTTCAATCATCATCGCTCCTCTTGAAGTCAAAGATAATGCCTTTATAGCAGCCGGTTCGACATTAAATAAAGATGTCGAAGAAGACGCGTTAGCAATCGCAAGATGCAAACAAGAAAACAAAATTGGTTATTCTCATATTATAAAAGCTCGCGCGAAAGCAAAAAAAGAAAATAAATAATTATGTATTATCAAAATTGTTTCGATAAATGTGTTTTTATCGATGACAAAGTTGTCGGTTTTGTCTCACCAACTGGAAACATTTATGTCAATGCCAAAAAAAGTGCCACATTATCGATGGATGGCTTCATCGATACAAGCGATGGCACGAGTGGATATATCGAAGATAAAAATATTTATTTAGATGGTGATTTAGTCGGCTTTCTTGATGATGAATATAATCTTCATTTCTCGTCTACTGTATCGCCTTCATATAAACATATATATTCAATATATTAAGATAAGAAAAAACCTCGGAATCCAAGGAAACCGAGGTTTTATTTTGTGTTAATTATTTGTTTCTAATTGCGGCTTGAGCAGCAGCTAAGCGAGCAACTGGAACACGGAATGGTGAACATGAGACATAATCGAGTCCTGCTTTGTGATAGAATTCGATTGAATTTGGTTCGCCACCAGTTTCACCACAAACACCGACGTGAAGAGTTGGTCTTGTTGCGCGTCCGGCTTGGACTGACATTTTAACGAGTTTACCAACACCTTTTTGATCGAGTGTTTTGAATGGATCTTCTTCTAAAATCTTATTGGAATAATAATCTGGTAAGAATTTAGTAGCGTCATCACGGCTGAATCCGAATGTCATTTGGGTTAAGTCATTTGTACCAAATGAGAAGAATTCTGCTTCTTCAGCGATTTCATCGGAGAGAAGAGCAGCTCTCGGGATTTCAATCATTGTACCAACGTGATATTTCATATTAACGCCGGCTTCTTTGATTAAACGATCAGCGGTTGCTGTGATGATATTCTTAACGAATTTAAGTTCTTTAACTTCGAGTACGAGTGGTACCATGATTTCTGGTTCGATTTCGATGTTAAGTTTCTTAGAAACGTTGATTGCTGCTTTGATAATAGCAGATGTTTGCATTTCGCAAATTTCTGGATATGAAACAGCAAGACGGCATCCACGGTGACCCATCATTGGGTTGAATTCGTGAAGTTCTTCAATTCTCTTGTGAATGAATTCGACACTATGACCGGTTGCAGCAGCAAGTTCGGCAATTTTGTCTTCTTCTTGTGGTAAGAATTCGTGTAGAGGTGGATCTAATAAACGAATGTTAACATTGAGTTCGCCCATTTCTTCAAATAAACCTTCGAAGTCTTTTTGTTGAAGTGGTTCGATTTCTGCTAAAGCAGCGACTCTTTCTTCTTTTGTTTCAGCAAGAATCATCTTTCTGAATGAGAAGATTTTGTCTTTATCAAAGAACATGTGTTCTGTACGGCATAAGCCAATACCTTCTGCACCGAAGACTTTAGCTTGGTGAGCATCACGTGGTGTGTCTGCGTTAGCGCGAACATGGAGTGTTCTTGCTTCATCAACCCAAGTCATTAAACGACCGAAGTTACCACTTGAAAGGTCTGGTGCAACTTTCTTAATATCGCCTTCATAGACAGAACCGGTGGAACCATCAAGAGAGATGACATCGTTTGGTCCATATACTTTACCATTAATGGTAAGAGTTTCGTTTTCTTCGTCGATGACGGCAGCAGAGCAACCTGTGACACAGCATTTACCCATACCACGAGCAACGACAGCAGCGTGTGATGTCATACCACCACGCATTGTGAGAATACCTTCGGAAGCGATCATACCGATTAAGTCTTCTGGTGAAGTTTCGGCACGAACAAGGACGACTTTTTCGCCAGCGGCGTGTCTTCTTTGAGCTTCTTCAGCAGTGAAGGCTAATTTACCAGTACCAGCACCTGGACCAGCTGGGTTACCGGTAGCAATTTTACGATTTTGAGCAGCGGCTAAATCATCTTTATCAAAATTTGGAAGTAAAAGTTTGTCGAATGATACTGGATCGATTCTTAAAACAGCTTCTTCTTTTGTGATTAAGCCTTCGTCAACCATGTCGCAAGCCATCTTTAAGGCTGCAGCTGGTGTACGTTTGCCGCTTCTTGTTTGAAGGAAGTAAAGTTTTCCTTCTTCGACTGTGAATTCCATATCTTGCATATCGCGATAATGGAGTTCCATTGTTTTGATTGTTTTTTCAAATTGTTCGTAAACGTTTGGCATACGACGTTTTAATTCGTCGATGTGAAGTGGTGTACGAATACCTGCAACGACGTCTTCGCCTTGAGCATTTGGTAAATATTCTGCGGAGATGGCTTTTTCGCCTGTAGCAGCATTTCTTGAGAAGGCAACACCTGTACCAGATGTTTCGCCTTTGTTACCAAAGACCATTGATTGAACGTTAACGGCAGTACCCCATGAATATGGAATGGAATATTGCATACGATAAACGTTAGCACGTGGGTTATCCCATGAACGGAAAACAGCAGTGA
The DNA here is from genome assembly GCA_022777645.1 of Erysipelotrichaceae bacterium. GTDB lineage: Bacteria > Bacillota_I > Bacilli_A > RFN20 > CAG-826 > Fiminaster. Next base: position 4,603 of record JALFFX010000016.1, on the reverse strand, counting down.
CAGCTTCGATCAATTGAACTTTTGGATCGGATGGGAAGTCTTCACCAAATGTTGCTTTGTAGTATTCTTTGTATTTAGCAACTAATGCTTTTAATTCTTCGGCTGTGACTTCTGTATCTAATTTATAGCCTCTTGATTTCTTAAGATCATCAAGCATTTTGTCCATTTCAGTTCTTGGATGGCCTTTTGCAATGTTTGTGAACATTAAGATAAATCTTCTGTAGCTATCCCAAGCAAATCTTTCATTGCCTGTTTCTCTAATTAATGCAGAGACAGTTGTTTCATTTAAACCTAAGTTTAAGATTGTGTCCATCATACCTGGCATTGACACTCTTGCGCCAGAACGAACGGAAACTAAAAGAGGGTTGTGATCGCCACCGAATGATTTACCGGTGTCTTCTTCAACTTTTTTAATACCTGCGAAAATTTCTTCAACGAGGTATTCTGGAAGCTTTTTACCACTTTCGTAATAAAGAGTACAAGCTTCTGTGGTAATTGTGAAACCTTCTGGAATTGGGACTCCAATAGAAGTCATTTCAGCAAGACCAGCACCTTTACCGCCAAGGAGTTCTTTGCCTAAGCCATGAGCTTCCTTGAAGTTATAAACGTATTTTTTTGCCATATTTTCCTCCTAGCAAATTAAAACGATAAAATGAATGTTAAAAAACATTCGGCATATAAAATATATCAATTAAATATATTTTTATGCAATAATTTTCGAAAATAAGTCGCGCATAAGCGCTTACATGTTTGATTTCATCTAAAAAAGTTGTCTTACGTTTTACGGCACAAAATAAATTAAGATAAAAAAATAGAAATGTATTACAATATTAAAAACGAGGTAGTTATGAAGAATCCTTTAATTTTAACAATAGATTTTGGAACCCAATCAGTGAGAGCTTCTATTTTTGATAAACATGGAAATTGTTTAGCGATGCATAAAAAGGTTTATGAACCTGCTTATCATTCTCCAAAAAATGGATATGCTGAGCAAGACCCTGAATATTATTATTCATCGATGTGCGAAGTGACTAATAAACTCGCCTTAAGTAACGCGGATCTGTTTTCTGATTTAGTCGGAATGACTATCACTTGTTTCCGTGATTCTGTCTTAATAATGGACAAAGATAATAAGGTTATTAGACCTGCAATTTTATGGCTTGATGAAAGAAGAGCAGAAGGAAAGAAAAAACTTCCATTGATTTCTCGTCTTCTTTTTAAGATTTCTGGCATGAAAGATACAATTGAACTAAATCGCGCTCGATCGATGGCGGTGTGGCTTCAAGAAAATGAACCAGAAAACTGGGCAAAAGCTGATAAATTCATGATGATTTCGACATATATCAATCTTCGATTGTTTAATGATTATGTTGATTCTCCATCCGCACAAGCGGGGCATGTGCCAATTGATTTCAAAAAAGGATGTTGGTACAAAAAAGATAATCATTTAAAAGGACAAATTTTTGGTGTACCACGAAAAATGCTTTGCCGACTTGTTCCAGTAGGTGAAGTTATGGGCGTAATCAATGAGACATCAAGTAAAGAAACTGGCCTTCCAGTTGGACTAAAAGTATTTTCAGCCGGCAGTGATAAATCATCAGAAACACTTGGTTTAGGTGCAATGGATGGAAAAATTGCAGCGATTAGTTATGGAACAGCTTCTTCATTAGAAGTTACTTGTCAAAAATATCATAACGCCGAACCATTTTTACCAGCTTATCCAGCGTTAGTTAAAGGATTTTATAACCTTGATGTTCAAGTTTATCGCGGTTATTGGATGCTTAATTGGTTCAGCAAAGAATTTGCTGCAAACGAATCGCTCGAAGCACAAATTCAAAACAAATTAACATTAGAAGTGCTCAATGAGCAAATGCTTAAAATCAATCCTGGTTGTGATGGACTTGTCCTTCAACCATATTGGGGTCCTGGACTACGTCGTCCTTTAGCAAAAGGCGCGATTATCGGCTTTAGCGATATCCACACTCACATCCATTTTTATCGTGCGATTATTGAAGGAATTGCGTTCTGCTTGCGTGAGGGAATGGAACTTTTTGAAAAAAGAAGACTCCACCATAAAATTGAACGACTTCGCATTTCTGGTGGAGGTTCACAAAGCGATGCAATATGTCAAATAACTGCTGATATTTTCGGTCTTCCAGTAGGTCGCGTTCAAACATTTGAAACATCATCTTTAGGTGTCGCGATGGCAGGATTCATCGCTGCTAAAGAATTTGAATCTGTCGACGACGCAATTAAAAACATGGTGCATCCTCAAAAAGAATTTATGCCTAATATGGAAAATCATAAAAAATATGATTATTTGTTTAAAAACGTCTATATGAAAATGTATCCTTCGTTGAAAGATATTTATAAAAAAGTTCGAAGTTTCAATTTAATTGAAAAATAATCATATTATTTTGCGCTTAAATAACTCGGCAACATTATCGCGTTCTGGTAACGCGATATTTTTGTCTTTTACATTTATATAAGTAATATAAATACCTTTTAATAAATAATATAAAGAAGCAACCATTGTTTCTGGATTGCCACCACAGATAACGCCATCTCTTTGGCCATCGACGATCAAACCGTGGAAATATTTATTTACAGACTGTTTATCGTTTTCTCGAATTAGAATGAGTTTATATGCAACATCGACATCATCTTTTAAATCAAGATAAATATCGAGCATATTTTTAATTTGATAATATTTGTTTTCACCTTCAACGTTTAGTAACGAGTTCTTAAGATTGATATATTTATCGCCCTTTTTAATTGCATCTACTACCGAATCGACATTGCGAAAATAATGGTAGACAATACCATGTGAACATTTCGCATGTTTGCTAATATGATCAATAGTTAATTTATCGCCCATAAGCGAATACATAATTGCCGCCGAGTTTAAGATTTTTTCACGACGAGCTTTTTTCATTTCTTGGAATTGTTCTCTAGTTCGTGGCATTTTTTGTTTCCTCTTTCTTTTTCTTTTTGCTTATAAAATATATCGTTAACGAAGTAGCAATACCGATTATTAAAAAGATTGGTGAAAGAATTATATCAAGTAATAAATCTGATTTGGAATTTAAATATGCAAAGACTTCACTATTGCAGAAAATTGATATCAAAGAGCCAGCAATAAATCCCAAAATGGCGTAACCTGCTTTTATTCGATATTTTGTTAATACAAAATCCATTAATTTTGAAAATAATAAGAAACCCACGGCGACACCAAGTGCAAATATTGCTAATAAAATAATATTTTCCAAAACAGCTTCACCTTTTAATATGCTTGATGGCAAAGCAAAAATTGAAAAATAAAAGCCGATAACTAAAAGAATCATCGATCCAGAAATTCCTGGAACGATTAAACCGGCTGCTCCAATAATTCCAACAAAGAAAATAATGATGTATAAGTACCATTCTTTTTGATCAAAAAGAGAACTAATCGCACTTCCAAAATCAAAAATAACTGAAAAAACACCAATGATGGCGGCAATTACAAAACATATAATAGCGATAATTACATTGCTAGCAGTTACTTTTTCGTGTCTTATAGGTTCAATAATATTTGGAAAACTACCGATAATAAATCCGCCGAATAAAACAATGATGGCAAATAAAAAGTGTTCGAACGCTAAATGGAGAGGAAAATATAATCCAACAAGTGATACGATGATGCCGATAACAAATGGCAATAATATCAATAAATTTTTCCAAAAATTCTTAAAAATATTCCCAATCGCATGAGTTAGTTTTTGATAACTGCCAAAAATATAGGCCATCGTGCCACCTGATATTCCAGGAATAAGTGAGGCAGTGCCGATTGAAAAACCAACGAGCCCATCTTTTATAACGCTTGGTAACTTTTTCATTATATCTATTATCTATAAAAATAATTTTAAATACAATTTAATAATAAAAAATATGTGCTTGTTTAATATCGCTATAATTGATAGAATTATATTACTTTCTTTAGAGCAAAGTTCTCTAAGGCGGAAGGAGTAATTATGAAAAAAGGCATTCATCCAGAAAATCACAAAGTCACAGTCACATGTGTTTCTTGCGGTGCAACATTTGAATCACATTCAACAAAGAAAGACATTCACGTTGATACATGTTCAAAATGTCATCCATTCTACACTGGTAAACAAAGATTTGTTTCCACAGACGGACGTGTTGATCGTTTCAATAAAAAATACGGTCTTAAATAATATTAATATTATTTGTAATAGCATAGGTTCGCCTATGCTTTTTATGTTTTAGGGGGAAATATGAAACAATTTAATAAATTAATTTTATTGTCCATTGTTACTTTTTTAACTGGTTGCAATCAAAACGCAACTACAAGTACTAGTTCATCTTCTGACTCCACTACTACAAGTGTAGATTCATCAACAACTTCAATAGAAACATCGAGCAGTGAATCTTCCACTTCTACAAGTGAATCTTCATCAACATCGATATCGACAAGTGAATCTTCAGCGAGTTCAACAAGTAGTTCAACTTCTTCATCCACAGGTGGAGAAATTGATTATGAAGCTTATGATGGATATTACAAATCTGCAACCGGAACTAAGCAAACACTACTTCAAAATCTTCG
>JALFFX010000043.1 GCA_022777645.1 Erysipelotrichaceae bacterium | reverse complement strand
ATGGGCAGTCCCAGGTGGCTTAAGTGGTTTAGTTACTGTCTTACCAGCTTTAACTGATGTTCAAAGAGGTATTCCTGGTATTGGTCAATCATTCTTAGTTTCTGATTTACCAAGTGCCACGATTGCTTTTGCCGCATACCAAGGTACAACAATTACTGTTGACAGCAATGCTTACATGCAATGGCAAAATGCTTTACTTACTAAATATACACAACATGGGGATCTTTATACTTACAATATGTCCGCAATCATTGACTGGGGTACATTAATCAACGCAGTTATCTCGTTCTTAATTATCGCTGTTGTCTTGTTTACGATTGTAAAAGCTGCCGCTGTTTTGAAAGCTAGAAAAGAAGAATTCGAAGCAAAAGCTCGTGAAGAATATTACAATAAACACCCAGAACAAAGACCAGCACCAGTTGTTCCAGGCGTTCCTGCACCAACTGAAGCCGAATTATTAGTCCAAATTCGTGACTTGTTAAAAGAAAAACAATAAAAATGACAGTTGTTGAAAAAATTGACTATTTATTAAAAAGACTTGATCTTACTGAAAAACAATTCTCAATTAGATATCGCATTAGAAAGCATACGATTGAAAAATGGAGAAAAGGCGAAGCGTTGCCAAAAAGAGAAAATGTCGAATATTTGTGCAAAAGCTTTAATTTATCAGTTGGAGATTTTCTTGATGACGATTCATCATTAAAACTCGATGGTTGTTTTGCTGATGAACATAAAATACTTGGTCAAATTAATCAACAACAAGATTGTGATTTTAGTGAGGATTATCCACGCGAGGACAATTCTCGATACGAAGAAAAAGACTAATTTGTTTATTTATTAAGCAAATTAAAAGCACAACGTTTAAATTGCGTTGTGCTTTTTATGTGTTAAATTTTATAATCCCAATCAGGATGTGATTTTTTAACCAATTCGAGAGCGTCATCAAATAGTTTTGATTCAACAGTCGCGCGTGATTTAAGCGCTCTTTTCATCGCTTTTTCTTTTCTTGATAAAGCAAATGTTACTTCAGCATTTGATTCATCAAGCATGCCAGCAATGAGAATATATGCTCTTAAGGATTCCATAGATAAATCGTTGCTGATAAATCTTCTAATCGAATCATCGACTTCTTCTTCATAATATTTTTGGGCTTCTTCAATTGGAAGAGTCATGATTTTAATATATAACTTTTGAGCCACCAAACGATAAATAGTCGCTTGTGTTAATTTATCTTTAGCCTCCGCCATTTTTTCAATTAATGCAAGAGCAGGTTCAAATTCTTTTTTTGATAAATATTCATATATTGTCATGAGGTTAATTGATGCAGTAAATTCAGTCAATTCATCAAAATATTTAATTTTGTCGATTTCTTTTCCTTCTCTTTGAAGGTTTTCAATTCTCATGAGTTCATTATATGCTTCAACATTAACTTTTTTGCTCATAAGCGTTAAGCGATATCCATCAGTCATTGAATCAAGCTTAAATGGTACAAAATTATAAAGAGCCATCATGGAAGCAATAGTAATAAAAATCATCGCGGCTGTGCCAAGCCAGACAAAGGCATTATGATGAAGTGTGATGTTAGAATTTTGGCCAAGTGAATTAAAGATAATGCAAACAATTAATTCGACAAAATAAAATAACAATGGAAACCAAACATATGGTTTTGGATTTGCTTTTTCGCTTTTTGGAGCGAGGATTGTTTCGCCAGTCAAACCGTCGAAGTCTTTAAATTTAAATTTAAATTTGCCATCTACTTTATAAAAACAAAAACCGAGAATATTAACTGAAGCGATTGTATATCCTCCAATTTTCCCACCAATAATATGACCAACTTCTAACCCAATTGCGTTAACAAGAACAGCTAAAACAATACTAATAATAGCAAAGACATATGGGTTTAAAGCGCTACTACCGAAAGTAGAATTATATTCCTTGAACATGTTGCTGATAAATGTAAAACCTAAAAGCAACGCGATTAATATCATCAAAATATAAACGATGAAACTTGTGACGTCTTCTTTTTTCATTATTCTTCCTCCTTGAATGCAGAATCAAACATTTTAAGAATGTCTTCTCTTGATAGAGTTTTGATTGATGTTTGGCCAATCAAACGTGTGCCATTATTAGTCAACCTATTCGCTATTACTTCAAGATCGTCATCGTTTAAGCCAAGTTCTTTTAATGTTGTTGGCATTTTAATTTCTTTAAAATAATTCTTTAATGAAATTATACCCATTTTAGCATTTTCAATTTTATTATCAAAAGAAAGATTAAAAACATTGCGAGCAAATTTATCAAATTTATCAATATCGCATAAATAAACATAATTCATCCACATCGGAATTAAGACACTTAAGCCCGCACCGTGAGCGATATCGTTTTTATAACCACTCACTGTATGTTCTAAGGCATGGATAACCATTGTGTATTTTTTGCCAAGACTTGTAAAACCATTGTGAGAATATGTTCCATCAAGCATCATCATCGCCCGCGCATCATAATCGTTTGGTTTTTGCAAACATTTTCTTCCACTTTTAATTGTTTGTTTGATTAATGTTAAAGCATAATCATCACTGAATTCATCATTATAACTTGGTGAAAAATAACGTTCGAGTGAATGGGAAATAATATCAACGATTCCACATCCTGTTTGGTATGGGGAAACACTATAAGTCAATTTTGGATTTAATATTGCAAAATGAGGGCGAACTAGTTCGCTATTGAAACCTTGTTTAATTCCTAATTCATCATTAGAGATAACGCAAGAAGTTGACATCTCGCTTCCGCTGGCAGCAAGGGTTAAAATAACTCCGACTCCAAGCGCTTTTGTTTGATTAATTTTATGAAGATTAAAATCAAAAGGATCACCATCATAAAAATAAGATACAGCAATAGATTTAGCAGCATCAATTACCGAACCACCACCAACAGCTAAGATAAAATCACAATTATTTTCTCTTGCAATTTTTACACCTTGTTTAACGCTTTCAATCGATGGGTTAGCCCTAATTCCACTTAATTCGTATATATTGATATTTTCATTTGAAATATAATTGATTATTTTATCGTATAAACCGTTTTGCTTAATCGATGATTTGCCATAAACAAGCAAAACATTTTTAACATTTAAAGACGATAAAATATGACCAATCTCATTTTCTTTGTCTTTACCAAAATATAGTTTTGTTTTTACCTGATATTCAAAATCAATCATCTTGTA
>JALFFX010000014.1 GCA_022777645.1 Erysipelotrichaceae bacterium | reverse complement strand
ATCTTTAGCGAATTTTATTCGTCTATTCCCATCGTTTAATTTTGACAATAGAATTATAAGCGATGCGATAGTTTGTTTCATCATTATCCTTAGCATGGGCCTTGTTGGTTTTGCGATAACAATGATAACTCAATATATCGCCGCGAGAACTGCAAGTGAAGTTGGCTATGATATTCGCAAAATGACATTTGAGAAAATCATGACTTTTTCAAAAAAGAATCGTGAGCAAATTAAACAATCAAAACTTTTAACGATATTAAATGCTGATACATATCAAGTTCAACAAGGAGTATTAATTTTTATTCGCCTTATTGTTCGCGCCCCTTTCATCATTTTAGGTGCACTTATTATCTCTTTCCTTCTTTCTGTTGAATGTGGCTTTGTTTTCTTATCAATTATTCCGCTTGTTCTTTTCATTGTTTTATTTATTATGAAAAAATCATCAAAAGGATATTTATCTATCCAAAGCAAACTCGATGATATTTCTTTAAAAACAAGTGACACAATCGAAGGGATAAAAGTTATCAAAGCTTTTAATAAACAAGAAAAAGAAAATAATGCATTTATTGAAAAATCAAACGCATATAAAAATAAATCTTTAAAAGTTAGCAAAATTAATGCTTTGATCAATCCATTAACTTTTGCTTTAGTTTCAATTGCAACTATCTCAATTGTTCTTTTTGGTGGAAATTCGATATTGGCGAATTCTTCTAGCGAAAGCGTGTTATATGCCACAACAATTATTACTTTGATATCTTATCTTGCTCAAATCTTCTTCACTCTTGTGCAAATGAGCAATGTTGTTTTGATTTTAACGAAAGCAAATGTGGCAAAATCTCGCATTGATAATGTCTTAAATATTGTGCCATCTACTGAAATAAATATTGAAAACATCATTCCAGAAATAAAGGAAAATTCTCTTTTAAAATTTGATAATGTCTATCTTCGCTTTGAAGAAGATGGTAACAACGCTTTGAAAAATATTTCTTTTTCTCTTAAAAAAGGAGAATCACTTGGCATCATTGGTGGAACAGGAAGTGGTAAGACATCTTTGATCAACCTTATTGAAAGATTTTTTAATCCAAGCGAAGGGGAAATATATTTTGATGGTAAAAACATTAAAACAATGGATTTGTCTTATTTACGTAGCAAAATCTCATTAGTGAGTCAAAAACCAATGTTTTTAAAAGGCAGTGTTGCCTATAACATCGCCTTAAACAATCAATTTGATAAACAAAAAGTAAATGATGTTTTAGAAAAAGCTCAAGCCAAAGAATTTGTTGATAAATTCGATGATAATATTTTCCATATCATCAATGAAGGTGGCACGAATTTAAGCGGTGGACAACGTCAAAGAATTAATATTGCAAGAGGACTTTATAAAGATAGTGAACTTCTTATTTTAGATGACGCCACAAGTGCATTAGATTTATTAACTGATAAAAAAGTTAGAGACAATATTTTCTCTATCAAAGATTTAACAAAAATCATCGTCTCACAACGTGTTGCTACAGTCAAAGATTGCGATAATATCATCGTTTTGGATAAAGGCGAAATTATTAATTATGGTAATCACGAACAACTATTGAAAACATCATCGATTTATAAAGAAATTTATGAATCGCAAATAAAAAAGGAGGCGCTCTAAGATGAACACAAAAACGCGTTTCCTTAAATATATTAAAAATGAGAAATCGTTAATCGCTTTGATTTTTGTTTTTGTCTTCTTTTATGTTCTTGCAAATTTATTAACACCTTTCCTTGTTGGTAAAGCTCTTGATGAAGCACTTGCGATGAACGCGAACAATTTTATATTTATCATCGTTTTGATCTCAATTATCTGTTTTGCTGGAGTTTTAGCAGGATATTTGTTTGAATATTTTGTTGCTAAACTCGTTCAAAACATTATTAAACAGTTACGGGATGAAGTATATTTTAAAATCACAAATGTGTCATTAAATGAAATATATGTTCGAAAAAAAGGTGATATCGTTCAATACGTTATTGGCGATATTGAAAATGTTTCCAATGGATTGTTCTCGATATTTAAATCTTTAATCGAAGGAATATTGTCTATCACTATGACGATTGTGATGATGTTTATTGTTAATTATTTATTAGCAATTCTTGTTATTGTGTTAACTCCAATAAGCGTTTTTGTCTCTCGCTTTATTGCCAAATTTAGTCACGATCATTTTAAAAAGCAAACAATGTTACAAGCTGATTTAAGTGCGATATCTTTTGAAAATATTTCGAATATCGACCTCGTTCAATCTTATGATATTGTCGATGAGGCAAATAAGAAATTTGACGAACAAAATAAGATATTAAAAAATCACTCTCGCATTGCTTTATTTTCAGCATCATGGGTCAATCCATCAACAAGATTAGTGAATAACATTATTTATGGATTGATTGGAGTTTTTGGCATTATTTTAATTGTTCTTACTCCTGATTCAACATCTTTTGTTAATAATATTCATGCCTCATTATCCATTGGTGGACTTGCTTCATTTTTAAGTTACGCCAATCAATATGGGAAGCCATTTAACGAAGTAAGTTCTGTGATGGCAGAATTTGAAACTGCCCTATCCTCATTTAAAAGAATCAATGAATTTTTAAATATTGATAATGAAGAAAATAAAGGAAATTTATCTTTAACAAAAATCGATAATATTTCATTTAAAAACGTTAAATTTTCTTATGATAAAAATAAAGAGCTCATCAAAAACTTTTCACTAGATATCAAAAAAGGAGATAAGATCGCGATTGTCGGGCCAACAGGCGCTGGCAAAACTACCCTTATCAACATCCTCCTTCATTTTTATGATATCAATAGTGGTGATATTACATTTGATGATGTTTCAATTAATAATATTGAAAAAAATAGTTTGAGAAATAATTTTGCAATGGTGCTTCAAGAAACATGGATTTTTTCAGGCACGATTAAAGAAAATATTGCCTATGTTAAAGATGACGCTAGCGATGAAGAAATAATTCGCGCCGCCAAATTAGCGCACGCGGATACATTTATTGATCGCCTTCCAAAGGGATATGATACCTTTGTTTCTAGCAAAGATGGCTTAAGCGAAGGTGAAAAACAAATGATTGCGATTGCAAGATTGTTTTTGCTAAATCCAGATGTTGTTATTCTCGATGAAGCAACAAGTTCTATTGATACAAGAAGTGAAAAATTAATTGGCGATGCTTTTGATAAAATTATGGAGAACAACACTTCCATTGTCATTGCTCATCGTTTATCCACAATTCAAAAAAGCGATGTTATCCTCGTCTTAAAAGATGGTGATGTTATTGAGCAGGGCAATCATACTTATTTGATGAATAAAAAAGGATTTTATTATTCGATGTATTCATCACAATTTAAATAATATTTTTAATTATCAAATCAATTTCTTTTGAAAGTTCATCACAAACTTTTTTGAAGTTATCAGTGTACCAAGGATCTTCAATTTCAAAATTATAATCATCAAAGCATGTTATTGGTTTAATGATATTTTTATAATCGTCTAACAAGAAATTCAAATATCTTTTGTTATTGTTATCCATATAGAAAATATAATCTGCTAAATCATAATCTTTTTGGGTTATTCTTTCGGCAAAATGTCTTGTAAAAGGAATGCCTCTTTTTCTTAATTCATCTTTCATAGGTGGATATATATCATTGCCTATTTCTTCATTAGATGTTGCTCGTGAAAAGCAACACAATCTATCTTCAAGATGAAGGTCATTGATTTTCTTTTTTAAAATATATTCTGCAGCAACACTTCGACAAATGTTACCATGGCAGACGAAAATAATTGTTAACATGCCTTAATTTTAGCAAATAAAATGCTAAAATAATACGAGTAAAGGATAATAAATAATATGAAAAGAGAAGTATTTGTTGTTGCTGGCGCAATCATTAAAGATAATAAAGTTTTTTCAGCCCAAAGAGGCAATAAAGGGGAAACTAAATATAAATGGGAATTTCCTGGTGGAAAAATTGAAAAAAATGAAACACCTCAACAAGCTTTGAAAAGAGAATTTAAAGAAGAATTAAATGTCGATATCGAAGTCCATGAATTGATAACTTCAATTGTTGATGAATATGAAACACAAATCCTTCATATCGATACATATGTTTGTTCTTTGCTTTCAGGAGAGCCAACATTGAATGAACATATCAACAAGGCGTGGTCGAGCAAAGAAAGCATCGACTCATTAGTGTTCTCCCCAGCTGATAAACCTACTCTTGATATTATCAAGAGCAAATATCTAAAATGATAACTTTGATTTTAATATTGCTTATCATTCTCATTGAGAAAAGCTTTGCACAAAGCTTTTATAAACGTGGTGATGGGGCAACATGCATTGATTATGCATTGCCGAGTGAATTTGATAATCTTTTAAAACGAAAAATTGCTTTTAAATCAAAAAAAGAAACTTTAAGAGGCTTTGTTTATAAAGATAAAAGCGTAACAAAATTTAAAGCAGTCATTGTTATAGCTCACGGCATTGGCTTTGGCCATTTTTATTTATTAAATCTTGTCTCATATTTTGCTAAAAATGGCTATATTGTTTTTTGCTATGATCAAGCATCTTCAGGCATGAGCAGTGGCAAAAAAATTGATTGTATGAGTAGAGCAAGTCTAGATATTGATTACGCTTTAAGATTTAAAGAAAACGATAATGAACTTAAAAATTATGATACATATTTATTTGGTCATTCTTGGGGTGGATTTGCTGTTTTAAGCGCGCTTAATTTAAAACATAAAATCAAAAAAGTTATAAGTGTTGCTGGCTTTAATAGTGAGGCTGATCTCGCTACCGCAACGAATCCAAAAATTAAACCATTCGGATTCATTATTCGTTTACGAAATTTTATTCATTATGGTCGTTATGCCTTTTTTGATGCATATAAAGGAATAATGAAAAGTCCTGCAAAAATAAGATATTATCAAGGTGATAAAGATTTAACAATTTCTCCTAAATTAGGATTAGAATTCTTTAAAAAATATGAAAAAGATAATTTTGAAGTGATTACTTTAAAAGATAAAGGACATACTCCATTTATCAATGATGAAAGTCAAAAACTTCAACAGGAAGTGCTTGTTGATTTAGGTTTATTAGGTGGTAAAGAAGTTGATGTTTCCTATTTTGTAGATTTTCGAAAATTATCGCTTCCAGATAATGATGTATATCAAAGCTTTTTAGATTTTTTCGATAATTGATTTTTGCTTAAAACATAATTTACAAAGTCACCAACAGTGTTTAATTTAGAAAGCATTTCACTTTCAATTTTGATGTTGAATTTCTTTTCAATTTCAAAGACGATACTCATATATGAGAATGAATCACCATTTAAATCTTTGATGATATGACTTTCAAGAGCGATATCTTTTTTATCAACATATAAGACATCACTAAAAATATCAAAAATAATTTCTCGAACTTTTGTTAATTCATTTGTTGAAACATTATCGAATTTAAATTCGATTTTTTTATCTAATTCTTGAAGATGATATGAATCGCTTAAAAATAATTGTCTAATTTCATTTCTTTTTAATTTTAGCGAAGCATTTCTTATTAATTTTTCTTTGACAATATAAACATGTTTAACTTTTAATGCGTCTTTTAATGTGTCATTAATTTTTGATATTTGATTTGCGATAACATCTTTTTCATTATCCATTAAAGGATAATCAACATTTAATAATAAACATATTTCTTCGTTTTTATTGGCGACAATGATTAAATCGTTAACACGCGATAAATTATCGAATAATTTTTCTTCTTGCTCTGGATAGATATTTTCTCCATTGCTTGCAATAATTACATCTTTCATCTTACCAAGTAGATAATAATTGCCCTTTTCATCAACACTGGCAATATCTTCACTATGAAAGAAGCCATTTTCATCGATAAGAGGCGCGACACATTGTTTGTTGACTATGCGATATTTATGAATATATAAAGAATTAATAAGTAGTTCATTGTTTTCAATTTTATATGTAACATCAAAAAGTGGTTTTCCAATTGATCCGCTATTACGGGTTTTGACATCTTTTGATAAATCAACACTGGTGATGCCAATTTCTGTCATTCCAAATCCATTATGAAGTTCATAACCTAATCCGTTAATTAATTTCATAGTGTCTTTTGAAATAGATGCTCCACCTGTTATCAAAAATTTAATATGGGTGCCCAATATTTTATTTTGGATAATTGATCTAGCTATTTTCTTTCTAGCAAATCCTGCTTCATATGATGTTATTTCATTGTTATTATATTTAATAAATCTATCAATCAAGTCTTTTTTCTTAGCGGATAAGAGTTCATATGTGCGATTAAATCTTTTTTGAATTAATTCAAAAAATAAAGGGACGGTGAAGATGTGAGAGATTTTTTCTTTTTTAATCACATTTATCAAATACGAACTTTCAATCGTGCTTGGAATCACAATTGTTGACCCAAAAAATGTAAACCATAAAAATGTTGCAACAAATCCAAATATATGAGCGAATGGAATGCTAATTAATATATTGAGTTTGTTTTTATACATTATGTTTTCATTTTCAATCGGCATATTATAAGCAGAGACGATTTGATGCGATAATTTCTCTCCATCAAAAACATAAATCTTGCTATCACCTGTTGTTCCACTTGTCACAAACGCAACTTCATTTTCAAAATCTTTTATACATGTCGATGTATTTGAAGATAATATTTTATCTAAAGATAAAGTGGTGACATTATATGTTTTATTATCGTCTGTTATAATGGCTTTCGCATCGCTTTGTGATAATAAGTCATTTGTCGCACTATATTCGATGAGATTATTTATCAATAACACTTTATAACCAAGATATAAAATCGCGTAATAAAGAAGTGGCCAATATCCATTGTTAGAAATTCTTAAAGTAATGAAATTGTGCTTTGTTATATCTTTTAAAAATGGATTTAGTTTACCTGCAATCTTTATCGTTTCATTTTTGAAGTCTTTATATTTAATTGTTTTTCTTTTGCCGTTTTCAAAATAGATAAAAGCATTTTTGTTTTTGTTTAATGGATTAACATCAAAAGATAAATTAAAAATATCCTCGATTGATTTAGAAGATGCGAGCAATTTCTCCGCATGTTCATAATAAAGTTTATATTTCGGGTTAATAATTTTTTCCATATATTAATGAAATTATAACAATATTATCATTAAAATACTTTTTTATTTAAATTATTATCATTATAATAAAAGCAATCGGGAGTAGCTTAAACTTATTTTCCGTCATCACGATTAAAATCCGGAATTAAGTCATTGCTTAAAATGTGCGAGACGATTACAACTATAAAAGGAGTAATTTATGTTTGAACAAAAAACAAGCAATGAAGTCATCGCTTCTTTAAATAGCGATGCTGAAAAAGGTCTTTCTTCTATTGAAGCAAAGGCTAGATTAGAAAAATACGGTCCAAATAAACTGCAAGAGAAAAAGAAAAAATCTTGGATAAGAATATTCTTTGAACAAATGAATAATCCAATGATTTTTGTTTTGTTTGCTGCAATCGCTGTAATGATTGGTGTTTCAATTTATGAAACAGTTAAAGAAGGTTTTGATTTTTTAGGCGTTGGTGATTGGCCAGATATTGTCATCGTTTTAGCAGTCATCCTCCTCAATAGTGTCATTGGCACGATTCAAGAAGTGAAAGCCCAAACATCACTTGAAGCATTAAAAAAATTATCATCGCCAGAATCACTTGTCATCCGCGATGGTAAACGCATAAAAGTTAAATCATTTGAACTTGTTCCTGGCGATATTGTTGTCCTTGAAGAAGGTGACACGATTGGGGCCGATTTACGTCTTATTGAATCAATAAATTTAAAAGCAAACGAATCATCTTTAACAGGTGAATCTGTTCCGGTTGAAAAAAATGCAAACATTACATTCTCAGATCAAGTTGCGTTAGGCGATCAATGCAATATGGCTTTTATGTCGACACCTGTCTCTTATGGACGCGGTAAAGGTATTGTTGTTGGCACCGCGATGAATACAGAAATTGGTAAAATCGCCAAAGCTCTTGATGAGGAAGAAGAAACATTAACGCCACTTCAAAAGGCATTAGAAGTCTTAGGAAAAATTCTTGGTATTTTAACTTTAGTTATTGTCGTTGCAGTTTTAGCAGTTGATATTATTTGGATTTTTGTCCATGGTAATGGAAGTCAAATCGAAGCATGGATTGACAGTGTTCTTGGCGCGATTGCGTTAGCGGTTGCCGCTATTCCAGAAGGACTTGCGGCGGTTGTCACAATTGTTTTATCAATTGGTGTACAACGCATGGTCAAGGCTAACGCTGTTGTAAGAAAATTGCCAAGTGTTGAAACATTAGGCGCTGTGAGTGTTGTATGTAGTGATAAAACCGGAACGTTGACACAAAATAAAATGACCGTTGTTGAAAGTTATGTTGACGACAATTATTTTGTTAGCGACGATTTTACAAATACAAATGAAAACAAAGATTTAAGATTTTTAGCAAAAGGAATGTCGCTTTGTTCAAATGCGACAGTAGATGAAGGCGAATTCGGCGATCCAACAGAAATTTGTCTTGTTGCTTTAGCAAATCGCTTTGATATGCACAAAAAAGATTTGGAAAAAGATTCTCCACGTGTTGATGAACTTCCTTTTGATAGTGTCCGTAAAATGATGTCAACAAAACATCAACTCGATAATGGCAATATCATGTACACCAAAGGTGCGCTTGATTCCATTTTGGCGCACGCCACAAAAATAAGAATAAATGGTGAAGTTCGTCCAATTAATAAAGATGACATCAAAAAGATTTATGATGCAAACACCTATTTTTCTGACAAAGCTCTTCGCGTTTTAGCACTTTCCTATAAAGAAAACGTCGACAAAATCGAAGAAGATGATTTAATTTTTGTCGGTCTTGTTGCGATGATTGACCCAGCTCGTCCTGAAGCAAAACCAGCGGTTGAAACATTTAAAGGTGCTGGTATTACAACCGTAATGATTACCGGCGATCATATCGATACCGCTTTCGCAATTGCTAAAGAACTTGGCATTGCTGAAAGAAAAGAACAATGTATTATGGGTAAAGATATCGATAAATTATCTTTTGAAGAATTAAAAGAAAAAGCTAAAGATCTTCGCGTATTTGCTCGTGTATCACCAGAAAACAAAGTATCGATTGTTAAAGCGTTCCAGGCCAATGGTAATATATGCGCGATGACAGGCGATGGTGTTAATGACGCCCCATCATTAAAAGCTAGCGATATCGGTATTGCCATGGGCATAACAGGCACCGATGTTGCTAAATCAAGCGCCGATGTTGTTTTAACTGATGATAATTTTGCTTCTATCGAAAAAGCTGTTGAAGAAGGTCGAAGCATATACGCTAATATCAAAAAGACTGTATTATTCCTTCTTTCAAGCAATATCGCAGAAGTCTTAGCAATGTTTATTGTTATTTGCATTGGTTTTCCATCTCCATTTATTGCTATCCACTTATTGTGGATTAACCTCATTACTGACTCACTTCCAGCTATTGCTCTTGGCATGGATCCAAAAGATCCAAATGCAATGAAAGAAAAACCGCGTGACGCTAAAGAATCATTATTCGCTCATGGTGGTTATCTTACAACAATTGGTTATGGCGCTGTGATTACTATATCTGTCCTTATCGCTTATTTAAGCGGATTCTGGGTAAATGGAATCTATTCTTATAGCGATATTGTTAACGTTGCTTCAAATAGCCCAATTCTTCTTCAAGCGCGTACAATGGCGTTTGTCGCTCTTGCTTTCTCTGAAATATTCCACATGGTCGGTATGAGCAATCAAAACAGAAGCTTCATCCATGTATTTAAAAATAAAAATTATATGATGCTTATCGCTGCTATTGTCGCAATCGCACTCCAATTAGCAGTCATTGAAATTCCGTTCATGAGAGATGTCTTTAGCACATCGGATTTAACAGTTACTGAATGGCTTATCACAGCCGCAATGTGTATCACACCACTTATCGTTCACGAAATTGTTGTCTTAATAAAATTTATTATTAAAAAAACAAAGAAAAACTAATATTATATTAGTCAAAGCAATGGTGGCGGAATTGGTAGACGCGTAAGATTCAGGATCTTATGTTGCAAGACATATGAGTTCAAGTCTCATCCATTGCACCATTATGGAATTCTAGGTTTGATATAATTATCAAACCTTTTTTGTTTTTCTTTTCTTTGTTGTTTAAATAAAATATTTAAAAGAAAATCTTATAAAAAAGTTTATTGGAAAATAATTAAATAAAAGATAAATTAGAATTTACAGAGTTGATAAAATGTAAAAGGAGACAAAAATATGGTTGAACAAATTTTTAAATTAACACAAGGAAATGAAAAAACAGTTGAAAAGGTAATTATTGATGAAAATATACATTATATGCATATGATCTTAAATAAGGGTGAATGTTTGCCAGAGCATTTTTCAAATGCAAAAAATGTGTATATTACAGTTGTTCGCGGAACATTATCAGCAACCTTGAATGAACAGGAAACACATGAATATCAGACAGGAACAATATTAAAAATTCCGTTCCATACAAAAATGAACTTAAAAAATGTTTCTGAAGAAACGCTTGAGTTTATTGTTGTTAAAGCACCTGCGCCTAACTGCTAAATTCCAATTTATTGTTTAGAAATAGGAGCATACAATTGCAATAAATTGCGTGACGTTACCATAAGAAAACGAAAGGTTTAATACTTAGTATTGAACCTTTTTAATTTACGTAAAGTGAATTAGTTCCTTTCTGTAAGTAAATAGCAGAGCCTTGTTGGAATGTTTAACCTCTCTTTTACATGGTTCTTTTAATTACTGAACGAAAGGTCTGTCAGCCTTGAGGTAAACATCAGTAAAGCTAGATGCTATCATAATTGACACTGTCTCGTATTGGCAAATAGTTAAAATTAAGTTATTATTTTAATAATAGTCTGGAGTATAAACAATGGATGAAGTAAGAGTTATTGAAATTAAAAAGAGTATTTTTGATGACAACGACAAAGACGCTAACAGATTGAGGGAAGAGCTCAAAACAAAGGGTGTATTTTTACTCAATCTCATGTCTTCGCCGGGAAGCGGCAAAACAACGACGCTTATTAGTACGATTAATGCCTTGAAAGACAAAATCAAAATTGCGGTCATGGAAGCTGACATTGATTCGGATGTGGACGCTATTAAGATAAAGGAAGCGACTGGTGTTCAATCGATACAACTACATACAGGCGGAATGTGCCACTTGGACGCAGAAATGACGCGTCAAGGCTTGAGTGGGCTTGACCTAAAAGACGTAGATTTGGCTATTTTGGAAAACGTGGGCAACCTCGTATGTCCTGCCGAATTCGATACGGGTGCAAGCAAAAACTGCATGATTTTGTCGGTACCGGAAGGACACGACAAACCGCTAAAATATCCGTTAATGTTTTCGATATGCGACTTAGTGCTTATCAACAAAATGGACGTCGCGCCATATTTTGATTTTGACCTTGATAAGTGCAGTCAATATATAAAAATGAGAAACCCGAACGCAGAGATAATACCTATCTGCGCTAAGACGGGTGAAGGAGTCGACAAGTTTGCCGACTGGATAATAAAGAATATAGAAAAATGGAGGAATAATTAGTATGCCTGAGATGAGTAAAAAGTACGTGCCTGAGCACATGTTTGACAAAGACCCAAATCCAAAACTTTTAAAGTTCGTGAGAAGGGTTACTGACAGATTGCCAGGAAAAGTAAAAGGAATTACGGCTAAAGACCCTGAGTATTGGGGATTTGCGTGTATTTTTGAAGATGAAATGAGTGAGCAGGAGCGTGAAAACTCTCTTGATCTATTACTCAAAATGAAGACTAGAGTAAAGTATCCTTATGCCAAACTCAAAGAAATGGCAGGATACGATGACAAGACTTTTGACGAAATTGTGGACAAACTATCATTTTTTGGAATGTTAGAATACGATTACGGTGACAAGTACACTAAGGACGGACCTATTCCTGGCACTACATATAATCGAGAAGATAGACATTATTGGGTACCTCTTTTCGTGCCCGGTTCTGCTGAATATACCAACATGAACACCAAACTCATGGACAAACATCCTGAACTTGCGATGTTCTTTGAGCGTATGACATTTTTGCCACTCGAACACGTTACCGCAATGGTTCCACCAGGTGGTTCCGGAGTAGGCATGCACGTCATTCCTGTCGAGAAGGCAATCGCTATGGAAAACACCACTATGGATATAGAACATATATCCTATTGGCTGAAAAAATATGAAGGACATCTCGGCGCATCGATTTGTTCCTGCCGTTACGGTAGAAAAAAACTTGATGAAGGTTGCGCAGATGATTATCAAGATTGGTGTATCGGCGTTGGAGATATGGCTGACTACTGTCGTGAAACGGGCAGAGGTCACGATATCACTTACGATGAAGCAATGGAGATATTGAAAAGGGCCGAAGATAACGGTTTCGTGCACCAAGTCACCAACATTGACGGTGAAAACAAGATTTTTGCAATTTGTAATTGCAACGTCAAGATTTGTAATGCGCTACGTACATCACAACTTTTCAACACGCCAAATATGTCTGCATCAGCATATCGTGCGCACGTTGATAAACAAAAGTGTGTAGCGTGCGGTCAGTGCGTAGAATATTGCCCTGCTGGAGCATTAAAACTCGGACAAAAGCTTTGTAAGTCAAATGGCAGCGAAGTAACTTATCCAAAACAACCTCTACCTGACAAATTCAAGTGGGGTAAACATATGTGGGATGAGGACTATCGTGACAAAAATAGAATCAACTGTCACGATACAGGAACTTCCCCTTGTAAGACAGCTTGCCCTGCACATATTGCAGTACAAGGCTATCTCAAAAAAGCTTCACAAGGCCAGTATAAAGAGGCATTAGCTCTTATCAAAAAGGAAAATCCATTTCCAGCAGTGTGCGGAAGAATATGCAATCGCCGCTGTGAGGACGCTTGTACTCGTGGCACGATTGATAGATCAGTGTCGATTGACGCAGTTAAGAAATTTATTGCTGAGCAAGATTTACATGCCGAACATAGATACGTGCCTGATATCGTAGTGGCATCTAATATGGGACGCTGGAAAGAAAAGATTGCTATTATCGGCGGTGGACCTGCTGGACTTTCGTGCGCTTATTACTTAGCACAAATGGGATATTATCCAACTGTATTTGAAAAGAATGAAAAACCGGGTGGTATGCTTACCTATGGTATCCCTTCTTATAAACTCGAAAAGGACGTAATCGACGCCGAAATAGATATTATGAGAGAGATGGGCGTTGAGATAAAATGCGGTGTAGAAGTTGGCAAGGATATCACTATTGATCAATTGCGAGTCGATGGATACAAAGCTTTCTACGTGGCTATTGGTTGTCAAGGAGGCAAAAAACCTAATATTGCCGGTATTGACGCCGAAGGCGTAACAACTGCGGTCGATTTCCTCAAAGTTGCCAACTGCGGTGGCTATCACGTGAATGGCAAGACAATAGTCATTGGTGGCGGTAATGTCGCTATCGATGCAGCTAGAGTATCCGCCCGTTCGGGAGCAAAAGAAGTTGCTATGTATTGTTTGGAAACTCGCGACACTATGCCTGCTTCCAACGAGGAGATCAAAGAAGCACAAGAAGATGGTGTTACCATTAACTGCGGTTGGGGCCCAAAAGAAATCGTTGTTGAAAACGGCAAGGCAGTAGCAGTAATATTCAAAAAGTGTTTATCTGTACTTGATGAAAATAATAGATTTAATCCTACATATGATGAAAATGAAACTCAAACAGTTGCTTGCGACAATGTTATCTTTGCCGTAGGTCAAACTATCGTATGGGGCGATTTACTCAAAGGTAGCAAGGTTGAATTTGGTAGAGGTAATGGACCTATTGCGGACACCTTAACCTATCAAACAGCTGAGGAAGATATCTTCGTCGGCGGTGATGTATTTACTGGACCTAAGTTTGCTATTGACGCCATTGCACAAGGACACGAAGCTGCTGAGTCTTTGCATCGTTACGTGCAACACGGTCATATGACAATTGGTAGAAATAGAAGACAATTCATACAAATTGACACCGACGATATCAAGGTTGAGAGCTATGATAATTCTTCTCGCCAAGAAGCGGGTATGGACGAAAGCATCGACGCTAAATCCTTCAAAGACGCGCATAAGACACTCACTGAAGAGCAAGTCAAAACAGAAACATCAAGATGCTTGGGTTGTGGCGTAACCATTGTAGATGTAAATAGATGTATTGGTTGCGGTATTTGCACTACCAAGTGTAAGTTTGACGCAATCACGCTCCATCGCGATCACCCTGAGGCTTCAAAGATGGTGGTTGCTGAAGATAAGTTTAAGAAAATTTTGCCATATGCCGCTAAGCGTGGTGTTAAGATTCTTTTCTCCAAGAAAGACAAAGCCGACAAAGAATTCATCAAAAAGAGAAAAGAAGAATTTAAGAAACAAAAGGAGAATAAGGATTAATGCACGAGTTGGGCGTGGTGTTTCATTGTATTAAACAAGTCAATGAAATAGCCAAAGAAAACAATGTGAAAAAGGTGAACTCCGTCACGGTCGAAATAGGCGAAGTATCTACCGTAATACCTTATTATTTCGAAGATTGTTGGAATTGGGCTGTCAAAAAGGAAACAGTGCTCAAAGACGCTAAAATATATATTGAAAAGATTGAAGCCGTCACGCATTGTGAGAATTGTGGTAAGGATTATCCAACCGTGGCTCACGGCAAAATATGTCCTCATTGTGGCAGCGAAAAAACCTTTCTTTTGACAGGCAACGAAATAGCAATCAAACAAATAGAAGTAGTGGATAATTAAAATCAATACCCGCAAGGCTAATGCTTTGCGGGTAAATTGTTTAATAGCCCAATTGATAGAGATAAAATATCCCGTCGTCTGTTAAGACGACAGCTTAAAATCCATATCTATCCAATATCTAATTATCACCAAGAAATTTTTGATAACACTATTGATATTGATTTATGCTCATCTTTTTTTTAAAATATATTCACTGCCCACGTGGTGAAATTGGTAGACGCAATGGACTCAAAATCCATCGGAGAAATCCATATCGGTTCGACTCCGATCGTGGGCACCATTAAAAGACTACAGTGTTGATACAGTAGAAATACTGAAAATCAGCACTTTTTTCATATATAAATAGAAAATAATAGGGTTCAACCCTCTAAGTTCGTCGAAATCGAACTATCTGGTATCATCGTCGAAGAACTTGAATTATACTATTAACACGAAAGGTGTCTTGTTTACACGAAAGGTAGTAGACTTACACGAAAGCTATTATTATTTAGTTGACAGGCTTAATTAATTGTTTTTTATATCGAGAAATCGCTATAAAAATTTGCAATCGCATAATTTTTGTTGTATAATAGCTTTAGATATAAGGAGGATATAGCATGTCAGTGACTTATGACAATCTATGGAAATTATTAATAGATAAAAAGATCAATAAAAACGAATTGCACAAAATTACTGGTCTAAGCACTTCAACGATTAACAAACTTAAAAATAATGAAAATGTAAATGTTAGTGTTATTGAGAAGATTTGCTTATCGCTGAATTGCAGTATTGAAGACATAATGAGCATAACCAACGAAGAGGAGGATAAATAAGATGAAGTATAAAGTGGCTAGTTTATTTGCTGGAATTGGTGGGATTTGTTATGGTTTTAAGCAAGCAGGAGCAGAAATTGTTTGGGCCAACGAAATAGATAAGGATGCGTGCAAAACATATCGCAATAATTTTGGAAACGAATATTTAATTGAAGGTGACATCAAGAAGATAGATGCAAATGATATTCCTGATATTGATATATTAAATGGTGGATTTCCTTGCCAAGCTTTCTCAATTGCCGGATATCAAAAAGGTTTTGATGATGAGAGAGGTAATTTATTTTTTGAAATTATTAGAATTCTTAAAGTTAAAAAGCCAAAGGCTGTTTTTTTAGAAAATGTTAAGAATTTAGAAAGCCATGATAATGGTAACACTTTTAAAGTTATAAAATCAAAACTTGAAGAATTGGGTTATTACGTACATCATAAAGTATTAAACACGATGGAATACGGTAATATACCTCAAAATAGAGAAAGAATTTATATTGTTGGATTTTTATCAAAAGAAGCTTACGATAATTTTAAGTACCCAGAGCCAATTACTCTAACTAAGAAAATCAGTGATATAATAAATCTTAATGATAAAAAGGATAGTAAATATTATTATCCTGGCTCTATTTATTATGATAGATTAAAAAGTGTAATGACAAAGCAAGATACGATTTATCAATGGAGACGAGTTTATTGCAGAGAAAATAAAAGCAATGTTTGTCCTACTTTGACTGCAAATATGGGTACTGGTGGACATAATGTACCTTTAATTTTGGATAATTATGATATTAGAAAACTAACACCTGAAGAATGTGTTGGATTTCAAGGTTTCCCGGCTGACTTCAAATTTCCAAGTTCTATTTCAAATGGAGCTAAGTATAAGCAAGCTGGTAATTCCGTTTCAGTTCCTGTAATTAAAAGAATTGCAGAAAATATTCTAAAGGCATTAGACAGTGTTAAAAATAAGAATTAATTCTAGAGTCCTGTTCCATTAATAAGATTTATTGTTTTTACTGGAGTTAATTTCTTAGGTCTAATTATCGATGATTGAATGGAAAATCTAGGCCTTCGTCCTTGTTTTTGTTGATCTGTAAATGTTTCGTTTTTCTTTGCATTTAATACTAAATTATATACATCATCATCTTCTATTCTATAAAACTTAATAATCCCATCAACACGACCATTTGAAGCAAAATCAGCGAAGTAAAGAATGTCCCAAGTAGAAGTTGGTCCAAATGAAGTACAGTCATTAGGTATAGAAGCAGATTTTACTTGAACACCTTCCCCTGTTTCTCTTAAAACACAATCATATGAATGTGCTGTACCATTTGTTCGTATCGCATTAAAAGCTAAGCAAAAAATCGCTTCACTAAAAACGTCAGGAACATTTAAGCCACGTCCTCCTAAAGATTTTAGTTTTTCATTCATTAGCAACCAATCTTTGAATATCGTTTGTAATTTTATAAAATCGTTGTGATCAAAGGCGTCTCCAGTTACATATGTTCCATCTTTTAATTTAATAGTTTCTTTTTTCATAGTTAAAACTCCTTATTGATTTCTTTTGCTAGTGCACATAAAAGTTCTTTTTTCATATCAGGGATAAAGTTTATCAATTCTTTTTGCATAAAGTATTCACCGTTTTTAGAACCTTCCCTATTTAACTCCATCAAAGAAACTTTATATTTACGATTTGCGATTAGTTTAAAATTATTGATTATACAGTCGATAGGAGAGGTGATATAAAAATCCATTTTATTGCGCTTTATAATAGAGACACTCTCTATATGATCACAATAAAAATCTAAAATTACTTTGTTATTCAGGTTCTGGTACCATTCATTTTTAAAACGAAATAATCCACTAGGTTGCTTTAAACACATGTCAGATATTTTGATATCAATTTCTTGTTTGACTTTTTTTTCATCAATAGAATTGATTCTGATTGGGCTTATTCCAGCAGGACAATAAGTAGCACATTTTTCAAACTCACTTGTTTCAGTAATCTTTAATAGAGTCAAAGAGCCGAGAGAAGCATCTGATGTATCTACTTTTTTCAGGTGACTGATTAAGTGATTATTATTAGATTTAATAAAAACATTATCTTCCATTATCATTTGCTGATAAGTTGATTCTGAAAAGTATTTAGAATCAAAAAAAGGAAGGAGATAATCAACACGAAAATTTGACTCGACCATTACAAGAAACTTTCCAACATATCCTTGATCTCTCAAGGAAACCATTTGTTGCGATTTTTTAAATGTTTTTACCTCAATTTGTGGAGCACCATCTATAGGCTTCCATTTTTCATCAAAGACAGCGAAAGGAATAATTTTATCATCTATTCTTAGTCCAATAACATCTGGTGCTATCCCAATGGTGTCTTGCTTTGGATTATATTTATAGAAATCTGTTATTACAGTAACTTTATGCCCATTGGATACTTTAGGAAGAATTACTTTATTAAAAATTACGCTTTCAGGAATGACATTTATCCATCTATCAAATATCCCACCCATTAAATCACTTTTTCCAGCTAATGAACCATACATTCCTTTATCACTCGTATTTTGTGCCATTTCAGCAATGAAATATATGTTTTTTAATATATCTTCTTTTTCAATTTTAACATTATCGCTATCCATTTATTCATCCCTCACATATTCCATAATGTCGCAAAAATCACAATTAAGTGTTTTGCAAATCTTACATAAAACATCGGTTTGTATATTTTGACCTTTAACAAGTTTAGAAACAGAAGCAGTGCTAATGCCTGAAACTTGAATGAGGTCTTTTTTATTCATTTTTTTATCTATTAATAACTTCCACAACTTGTTATAACTAACCATTATTTTCTCCTTGATTATTCCATTGTTTACCAAATAGAGCATTAGGCTCATCTGATAATTGTAGAACTTTATTTCTCTCCAAGATTTTACAAATCTTATTGCCACGAGTATCAAATTTATCGAAAGCAATGAAGATTTGCTTATTTTTTTGTTGCTCATATAATTCGAGAAGAGTAGCGGTAGCAGGCTCTTCTACATTTGAAAACATAATTGAATCATGAACTAAAATTGGTAGAGATGTTAATTCCAATATTGCTAGATCAAACATTGCAACACTTCTAAATCTACATCCTGTACCTGTATCATATGGTGTTCCAAATGAATAGCTTTTTAAGTTATTAATTTGTAATACTGGAGAATAATATCTACCGTTTTCAAAGTATTTATTTATTTCAGCCATTTTTTTATTAACTATTTTTTCTAGTTCTTTAGTCTTTGAAGACACGTTACCTTGTAACTTATTGTCTGCTTGCTTGTACTCGTTTATGGTTTGTACTCTTTTTTCGTAGTTCTCGTTTGCTTTTTTAAGTTCTTTTAGCCTATCAGTCATTTGGTGGTGTTTTTTTAATAAAGCTTCTGAGATATCTGGTATTTCCTTATAATTTGCCAAATCATCCTCGAGGGTTTTTATTTGCTCACTCAATAAATCGATTGTATCTTTAATATCAGTTTCACTCTCTTTAATTTCTTTGTTTATATATTTTCTCGCATCTTTATGGAATTTTTCATATTCTTTAATCCTGGAAAAATCAATGCCTGGGAAGAATTCTTCTAAGTCTTTGAACTTACTTGTTAATGTTTCATCATCATAATCATCGTCAAAAGAGATTTGCTTTAGTTTCTTTTCTTCTCGTCTCTTTTGTTGACGAAGCCTTGCAAGTTCATTTTTAATTTCAGATTTGATTTCAGCGTTTGTTAAATCAAGATTACTTGATCCTATTGCAATTTCCTTTTTTAATTCTATTAGTTCTTGTTCTAAAGTCTCAATCTCATGTTTATTGGATTCATATTCCTCGTTATTCATAGCAATAAAACCAGCATTATATCTTCTCAAGTTATCAAACATTTTTTTCTTGTCAGAAATAATTTCAAAAGAAGCGGTCTCAGCATCAAGGTTTCCATACATTTTGAATAATTTCAGTAGGCATTCGATTCCTGATTTATCATCTTCCCTAACATCAGCATTAAGAGGACGCATTTCATTATGCGTTTTTCTGTTATAAATTCTTATAAATCTTCCTATTGCCTTACGCAAAGTAAGACCTGTATCATCCAAATGATATTGTCTATTAAGAAAATCCTTAAATGTTGCGTAAGGAACTTTTTTTAGTATGTATTTATTAGTTGAATCAGTATATTCATAAATAAATCTTGGCTCATTTGTAGAGCGAGAGAAGTAGTACTCTTTTCCAGAAAATTCAAAAGTGAAGAATATCGTGTGATCTTTGACTACATTAATAGTTGTGGTTTCTTTTGTTACATAGTCATCACCACCAAAGCAAAAATCTATAATCATTAATAAAGTCGATTTTCCTATAGAGTTAGATTTCTCGGAATCACCAACAACTGCGTTTAATCCTTCTTTGAATTTTATAGGGCCTCTTTTCCCGTTTTCATCAATAAATTTATCGCAGCTAATTTGCTTTAACATAATGAACAACCTCCTCAACTAATGTAATTTTATTTAATACATAGAGACAGTCTAGGATATCCAAAAACTCCTGAACGCCACTAATTTCTTTTCTAACTTTCTTATATAAATCTCCTATTGATAAATCTGACTCTTGCAAGTTATTAAGAACTAGTGGAAATTTTGAGATTATACTTTCTTTATATGTAATAAATTTATTAGGTAATTTCATTTAGATAGCACCTCACAATGATGAACAAAATAGGCGACAATGATTCTACAAGAGATTAATGAGTTGTCGTCTCCTTTGTAAGCTTCGTTTAGTTTTTTTGCTATTGTTTCTAATATTACAGCTGGCTTAGTATTAATGCTCATTAATCTATCTGACATAGCTTTAATTTGCTCAGCTAAAGTGGTTGCATTTCCATTTGTTTCTTCTTCTAATTTTGACAAGATTGCATCTATATATTTGCAATACAAAGCAACTTTAGAAACTACATCAATATACAACTGACTGTTGTCTTGTATTTTTTCTTTAATTGCAACTGTATATTTATTTAGGTCAGCTTCCTGATCAAAATTTGAATACTTAGTAAGATGATTTAATATACGTTCTATAGATTTTGGAACATCGATGTTTTCAATAGCTCGTTCTTCTAAAACTTTTCTTTTAGCATGCTCTTTGGCCTCTAAAAGTATTTTATAGAATTCAATATTTCTCTTTTCCTTATACTCTTTAGCATGTTTAGGACAAACGGCAATCAAGTTGTTATATATGCAATATTTTTTCTCATTATATGGCTTAACACTATCAAATATAATTTTGTCTCTTTCAGACAAATCATCAGGATAAATCTTTATTATTTTATATTTATTTATTCTTTGATTGTCTACTAATTCAGTTAAGCGTTCACCACAAATAGGGCACCTTTTGTTTACTTCATAAATGTAATCTGAATCAGAAATTGAGATTAGAGAATAACTAGAGTAGCTTTTGTTTGCAACTTCAATGTCGAAATAATAACTTACTGATCTATCAGTGCCATCGTCAGACTCTAGTATCTCTTTAAGTTTGTATGCTAAAGCTGAACACAGAGTTTTAAATGGTTCTTTTGCTACATTTTTAATATCAAACGCATCTAAAATTTCTTGAATTTTTCTTTGATCAAGATAAGAAGCAAAAAAATTATAGGCAGATTTTAGTTTGAAAGGACGAATCAATTTTTCTTTAACACCACTTATTGGCTTTATTCCATTATAAAAACTTTTGCAGGCATCGAGAGAATAATTATAATCTACTAAATCATCAATCATATTTTTTGTAAATTTAGCAGTACTAAACGATGCCTTTTTAAACTGGAACAAAGTGTTACAAAACTCTTTGAATTCGATAAGAATCCCCTCCATTTCTTTCTCGAACCGAATTAGAACCGAGAACCGTAAAAGAACCTTTTAAGGTAAGAGATTTACCACACTTCTAATTGTATATTTATTTTAGAGAGGACAAATCTCGTGATATTTCTACAAAAATCAATTTTATTATATCACGCAAATACACAATTCAACAATCACTTGCAAAAGAAAAATATGCAATTGTAAAGCAAAATTGTGTGATTCATGTCCGATTTATTGGGATTGCTACTCTCAATGTATCTAGTCTTATGGAGCTTAGCAACTTCATAGGAATCGCAACAAGATACAAAAAACAACAAATCAAATAGCAGTCAAACCTATTGCGAGGAGCGATTG
>JALFFX010000021.1 GCA_022777645.1 Erysipelotrichaceae bacterium | reverse complement strand
AACAGAACAACTTCAAGTATGGGCAAATCGTTTGTCTTGCCCTATCGTTATTGGAAAACCTGATAGCGACCCTGCAAGCGTTGCTTATGAAGGCGCTAAAAAAGCTAAAGAAATTAATGCCGATTTATTAATTGTTGATACAGCGGGAAGACTTCATAACAAAGTCAATTTGATGAATGAGCTCGCTAAAATCTCAAGAGTTATTGGAAAAGAGATTCCAGGGGCACCTCATGAAGCATTTTTAATTATCGATGCGACAACTGGGCAAAATGGTTTAATGCAAGCCAAACAATTCCTTGATTGTGTTAAATTAAGCGGTATTGTCATCACAAAGATGGATGGCACAAGTAAAGGTGGCATTATTTTAGCGATTCGTGATGAACTAGGTTTACCAGTACGCTTTATCGGCCTTGGTGAAAAAATGGAAGATCTTCAAGAATTTGATTTAGATAAATATTTATATGGTTTATGCGTTGGTGAAAAAAATGAATGAGAATCTAGAAGAAATCATATATTTAAATAATTTATTTGATTTATATCAAAGTTTATTAACTCCTGCCCAGAGTGAAATATTTAATGAATATTATAATGACAATTTATCTTTATCGGAGATAAGTGAAATTCATAATATTTCTCGTTCCGCTGCGTCTTATTCTCTTAAACTTGTTCGTAAGAAATTAGAAAAATTTGAAGCAAAACTCCATCTAAATGAAATTATTGAAGATATTAAAAAAGAAAACAAAGAAATTGCAAATAAAATAGAAAGTAGGATTAAAAATGGCATTTGAGTCACTATCTGAACGTTTCCAAAAAATCATTAAAAAAATACGTGGACAAGCGCGTTTAACTGAAAGCAATATGGACGAAATGCTCAAGGAGGTTCGCATTGCCCTTCTTGAAGCTGATGTCAATTTTAAAGTTGTTAAACAATTCATCGCTAAAGTCAAAGAAAAAGCTCTTGGTGAAGAAGTATATTTAAAACTTAATCCTTCCCAAATGGTTGTTAAAATTGTCCATGATGAACTCGAAGAACTTTTAGGCAGCGAAAAAAGCGATATCAATTATCAAAAATCTCGTCCTACTGTCATGATGCTTGTTGGTTTACAAGGTAGTGGTAAAACAACTTCTGCTGGTAAATTAGCCTATTTAATGAAGAAAAAACTTGGCAAAAAAGTATTGCTTGCTGCTGGTGACGTTTATCGTCCTGCTGCTATTGATCAATTAAAACAGATTGGTGGTCAATTAGGTGTTGAAGTATTTTCATTAGGCAGTGATGTATCTCCTGTCGAAATTGCCAAAAAAGCCAAAGAAAAAGCTTTTAATGAACATTATGATGTTTTGATTTTAGATACGGCTGGTCGACTTGCAATCGACGAAATATTGATGCAAGAATTAAATGATATAAACGATGCAATATCACCAGATGAAATCCTTTTATTAGTTGATGCCATGTCTGGTCAAGACGCGATTAACGTCGCTAATACGTTCCATGCAAGATTACCACTTACTGGCATAATTATGTCAAAGCTTGATGGTGATGCTCGTGGTGGTTCAGCTCTTTCTATTAAATATCTTACTGGTATTCCAATTAAATTCGCTGGTGTTGGTGAGAAATTAACAGATTTAGATATTTTCCATCCAGACCGTATTGCCGATCGTATTTTAGGAATGGGCGATGTCATGAGCCTTGTTGAAAAGGTTCAAGAAGAAATCGATGAAAAAGAGGCGAAAAAAGACGTCAATAAATTCATGAGTGGTTCCTTCACTCTTGATGATATGGTAACCCAACTTAAACGCGTCCAAAAACTTGGTTCATTAGGTGGACTTTTGAAAATGATTCCTGGCATGCCAAAATTAAACGATCAACAAAAAGAATTTGCCGAAAAAGAAATGCGCAACATGGAAGTCATTGTCTCTTCAATGACAAAAGAAGAAAGAGAACATCCGGAAATATTGAAAGCATCTCGTAAAGCCCGTATTGCTAAAGGAAGCGGAAAAACTAACGCTGACATCAATCGCGTTTTGAAAAAATATGAACAAACCAAAGAGATGATGAAGCAAATGCGCAATTACTCAAAAGGTGGAAAATTACCACCAAACTTCAATTCATTCTCTCATTAATGACATATGAAAAATCCTCATCGCATCATGATGAGGATTTTTGTTTCGAATAATCAATTTTTATTTTTAATAAACTTCTTACCTTTTTCCAAAGCGTCTTTATACCATTTTGGTTCAGTAATATTATTTTCTAATTCGCTTAATAATTTTTTATCTTGTTTGCTTAATTCATAATTAGAAAATAAATCAGGACGATATTGTTTTGTTAAACGAAGTGCTTCTTTTTTACGATATTTTTCAATTGCTTCATGGTTTCCAGAATATAAGATATCTGGAACTAACTTGTTATCAAAATCATATGGTTCTGTATATTGAGGATATTCAAGCAAATTAGTGGTAAAGCTTTCTTCGATAAGCGAGTCACTATTAATCGCGCCATCTAAAAGACGGATGATTGAATCGGCAATAGCCATTGAACCAATCTCACCACCTGTAAGAATATAATCGCCAATGGAAATTAGCTCATCAACATAATCATTTATTCTTTCATCTGTTCCTTCATAATGGCCACATATAAAAGTGATATTATCAAGCTTTGAAAGACTGATCGCTTTCTTTTGTGAATATGTTTCGCCTCGTGGTGATAATAAGATTTTATGGCTCTTTTCTTTAATAGATTTTAAAGCATCGACAACTGGCTGACATTTCATGATTAGTCCAGCGCCACCACCGATAGGAGCGCTATCGACACGATTATATTTATCTAAAGTAAAATCACGGATGTTGATAATGTTAATTGTGACAACGCCTTTACTTATCGCACGTTTCACAATTGAATTATCAATCAAACCTTGAAACATATCTGGAAATAAAGTGAGAATATTTATTTTCATAATAATCCTTCGATATATTTAACGATGATTTTTTTCTCTTCTAGATTTACATCTAAGATAAAAGATTTAACAAATGGGATAAGAACATCTTTATGCTTTTCTCTTACCACTCTTAAAGTGGCATAAGCACTATATTCTTCTATCTTTTTGACTTTGCCAATATATGTATCATTATCAAAATAGACATCACATTTTTCTAAATCACAATAAAAATATTGTCCTTTTTTCAAAAAATTGTTGTCTTTGATAACAAAAAGGCTTTTACCGATTAAATATTCGACATCTTCAATTTTGTTTTTATTTTCAAAAGAGATGATATCAAAATCTTTATTAATTCGATGGCTTTTAACGATTAATTCTTCGATTGCTTCTTTTTCGTCATTTAATAGAAAAAGGTGACTCCCTTTTTTAAATCGGGAATCACGAAAATGGGTAAATGGATATAATTTAACTTCGCCTTTTAAGCCAACAGTCTTAGTGATGTTTGCAACGATGAGATATTCCATTATTTGTGTTCTTCATCAAATGATTCAAATTTTAAATGAATGCGTTTGCCTTCACTTTTTCCAGCGACGGAAATAAGTTCACGTAAGGCATTAGCAATGCTGCCTTTTTTTCCGATAAGACGAGCAGTATCTTCGTTTTCAGAAACGATTAATAATGTGACGTCTTTTTCGCTTGTTGAGGCGATTTCACGAATCATTAAAGCTTCAGGATTAATTAAAAATGGATCGACAATTGTATGGATGATTTTTTCGTAATCCATTATTTAGCTTCCTTTTTGCTTTCAGCGTATTTTGCCATAATGCCTTTACGGGTGAATAAAGCACGAATTGTATCTGAAGGTTGAGCACCTCTTGTTAACCATTTGAGGGCTAATTCTTCGTTGATGAGTGCGCTATCTTCGCCTTTGGCTGGATCAAAATATCCGATTTGTTCGATGCAACGAGCATCACGAGCGCTTCTTGAATCGCTGACGACGATACGGTAGATGGATTCTTTGTGTCTACCAATTCTTGTTAATCTAATTTTGACTGACATAATTTTTCTCCTTAATTTTTGCTTATATATAATATAAAAACTTATTTATACCTGTCAAGTAAAAATACTTAACAGTTAATATTTTTCTTGCTTGCTTTGATATATTTTGATATTATTTTACATGCGTAATCGCTATAGACGTTCCGCTTTCACGTCATGATATGAACGTTGATACAAAATACTTGTAAAGGAGGTTGGACAATGAACACAAATTTAGTTAATGAAATTACTGCTCGTCAACTTAAAAAAGATGTCCCAGCATTCTCATCTGGTGATACTGTTAAAGTTAGCGTCAGAATTATCGAAAACAAAAAAGAACGTATTCAAGTCTTCCAAGGCGTCGTCATGCAACGCCGCGGCTCCGGTGTCAGTGAAACCTTTACCGTTAGAAAAATCTCTTCCGGTATCGGCGTTGAAAGAACATTCCCAGTCAACTCACCTGCTATTGCTAGCATTGAAGTTGTCAAACGTGGTAAAGTTCGTCGTAGTAGAATTAATTACTTACGTAAATTATCTGGCAAAGCCGCTCGTATTAAAGAAGTTCTTTAATTCGAGATTGAAAGGCCCTCATCTCATGGTGAGGGTTTTTTATTCAATTAATATTTAATAAGCCTATCTTTGATATGGCTTTTTTATGAAAAATCATTGATAATTGTTAATATAGTAAAGCGATGAAAAAAGTAATTAATATTATTATCGGTTTTGTTCTTGTGACTGCGGTTGTATTAAGCGGACTTCTTTTATTTAACAAATTTTATTACACGCCATTTTGGGTCAATGGCCAAAGCATGTATCCAACACTTAATGGGGAAGCTAAATATAGTAATGGAACATTGATTGGTGAATATAATTCACACGGCGAAGAAACTAATATATACGATGTCGATTATGGCATGATGGATGAACATCAAAAGGCGATTGATAATATCAAACGATTTGACATTGTTATATGTAAATATAATTCTTCCCAAGCATCATATAACATCAAACGCGTTTTGGCATTGCCTGGTGAAACATTTTATATCAATAACACTGATAATAACGGTTCGTTATATGTTTTAAATGATAAAAGCCAAAAATTTGAATTAATTGAACAACCCCTTGATAAATCTCTTGTTGCTAATGGCGAATATTTTGATACTAATGCAACTGCTAAAACTTTGAAAGAAAATGAATATTTTGTCGTTGGCGATAATCGCAAGCATGGACTAAGTTATGATTCTCGTAAAGTTGGACCAATTACAAAAGATTTAATTTTAGGTGTTGCTAAATATATATGTGGCAAAGCAAAAATTGGCATTAATGATCAAGGCATTTATGGTCCAGTTGATATAAAATATCATTTTCCGAGGTTTATTTAGATTATGAAAGACATCCATTGGTATCCTGGTCACATGAAAAAAGCCACAATCCAAATTGAGGATAAACTCAAAATCGTCGATTGTGTTATTGAACTTTTAGATGCACGCATCCCTCTTTCAAGCCGCAATAACGAATTATTCAAATTAACAAAAAACAAAAAGCGATTAGTGATCCTCACCAAAACTGATTTAGCCGATGAAACAGTAACAAATAATTGGATTGAGAAATTCAAAAATGAAGGTTTTGAAGCAATTTTTGCGAATTTAAACGATAACAAAGACATTAATAAAATCATTAAGCACGCGGAAAATTTAGGTAGCGAAAAACACACAAAAGAAATCGCCAAGGGAATGAAACCACAACCAATTAGGGCGATGATTATTGGTATTCCTAATGTTGGCAAATCAACTTTAATCAACAAAATTGCGAAGCGCAAAGCTGCAAGTGTGGAAAATAAACCAGGTCATACCAAATCTCAACAATGGATAAAAGTTAGCAATAAATTCGAACTTCTTGATACGCCGGGTATTTTAATGAGCAGTTATGATGACAAATTAAAAGCGATTAGACTCGCTCTTGTTGGATCG
>JALFFX010000060.1 GCA_022777645.1 Erysipelotrichaceae bacterium | reverse complement strand
ATATTTTATATTAAATTAAGAAACAATAATAAAAAATATTATTTTCTATTAATATTTTAATCTCAAATTAATAGTATAATAGGAGATACATGAAAATATTAATTGTCAGTCAATATTATTATCCTGAAAGAAATTCGGTCGGTGATGTCGCTTCTTTTTTAGCGAATAATAATCATGATGTAACTGTCTTAACTGCTAAGCCGAATTATGGTTTTCAAAGAATATTAGAAGAATATAAAAATATTGATTTTGAAGTCGTTAACGGAGTGAAAGTTCATCGCTTAACAATTTCGCCTAGAAAATATTCGCGTTTATCAGTTATTTGCAATTATCTTTCTTTCTATTTTAAGAGTTTAAAATATATTAATAAATTCAAAGAAAAATTTGATGTTGTTTTATCTTTTTCATTATCACCTGTTATTTCTATAAGCGCCGCGAACAAAATAAAAGAAAAACAAAATATCCCTCATATTTTATATTGCATGGATCTTTGGCCGGAATCTACAGTCGCTACAAATGCTGTTAGCAAAGATTCTCTTCTTTATGATATTTTAAAAAAATGGAGTAAAAGCATTTATAACAAGTGCGATAAAATTATTATTTCATCACCTTCATTTAAGCAATATTTTCATGATGTATTAGATTTAAAAGATAAACAATATATCTATATCAATCAGCCAATTATAAAATCAAAATCTGACACAATAAATCCAATAATATATGAGAAAAAACACAACTTTGTTTATGCCGGAAACATCGCAAAACTCCAACTAATTGATGAAATTGTTGATGGTTTTTATGATCTTAACAATGCTCAACTTCATTTAATGGGTATGGGCAGAGAACTTGAAAGAATTAAAGATAAAATTAAAAATAATGATGATGTTGTTTATGAAGGTGCTTTACCAATTGAACAAGCTGAAAGATTTTTTGTTAATGCCGACGCTTTAATTGTAGCGCTTGATGATAAAGAATATGTCGGACGAACCATTCCTAATAAAGCTATTCAATATTTAAGTTATGGCAAACCTATTATTTGTGTTGCTAAAGGTGATTGTAAAGAATTATTAGAAAAATGTGGCGGAGTTATTTTTGCTGATAAAGATTTATCATCAATTAGAAGCGCTTATCAAAAAATTATTTCTTTATCCGATGAAGAAAAAGAAATTATGGGTAAAGCAAATAAAAAATATTATGATGAGCATTTAACTAATGATGTTTTGATTAAAAAAATAGAAGATGTTTTATCATCTTCAATAAAAAATTAATGCAATATTTTTAGATGTGATTTCACCATCAATTCGATGGTGTTTTCTTTTGCAGTCTTAAGCGAATCTTTTTTGTTTAATTTTTCTATTTTTGATAACGCAAGAGTAAGATTTTCTTCATTTATTTCATCAATTAAATAGCCATTTTTATTATTGATTAGTTTTATTGAAGCATTAACTTTTTTGGTGGAAATAACATTTAATCCTTGTGATAAGGCTTCATTTATTACGTGACCATAAATATCTTTATTGCTTGAGAATATAAAGCCATCGGCAAAACGATATTCATTTAAAATGTAATCGCGACTCTTATAACCGCCTAAAATAATGTTTTGAATATTATTTTTTTGTAAATATTTTCTAATTTTCTTTTCTTGTTTGCCTTCGCCAAAAATAAGCAAGACTTTGTTTTTATCTTTTGGCCACGATTTTATGAGATTTAAATAATTTTTACGTTTGATTAATTGACCGGTAGAAATATATAGTTTTTCATCAACAAGATTGTATTTTTTCTTATGTTCTTTTATTTCTTTTTCACTTGGTAATGATGTCACAATTTCATCTTTATATATTGTGGAATAAATATAATTTTTAATTTTGTTTTTATCTACTCCATAATATTCAAGATATTTATTTGAATTTTCATCTGGAGAAAAATATAAGGAGGCGCCACTTATAAATTTTGTTTTAAGATCTTTTTTAAATTTTGATTCATTAAAATTAATAATTCCTCCGTTGATATAAAAATAATAAGGAATTTTCTTTTTATGAAGATAATTAATAGCAATCATCTCTGCTAGAGTTGAATAACCATTCATGATTATGTAATCATATTTTGCATGATTATTTTTAAGATATTTTTTAATTCCAAAACTAAGGAAGTTTTCATTTCCTAATTTAACCCCATTTATGGGAATTAAATTAAATTTATAATTGCTCTCGCTATAAAAGAACTTGTTGCGATCTTTATTTTTTCTTCTTTCAAAGATGACATCGATCTCAAAATATTTGCTTAATTCATTTAAAAGTCTAACTTTGTAAAACGCTGGATGATTAAATACAAACAATATTCTTTTCATTATTGCTTATTATTATAAACGAAAATAACAATACTTATATTGATTTGTTTTATGCCATAATTATTTTATGGACAAAAGTTGGAATAAGTTTTTCGAAAGAGAAAAGGAACAAGAATATTTTAAAAATTTATTGTCTCGTCTTGATGAAGAATATAACAATAAAATTATTTATCCTGAAAAGGAGAATTTGTTTCGCGCTTTTAAGGAAACAAAATTAGATGATGTTAAAGTTGTTATTTTAGGACAAGATCCATATCACGAAGAACAGCAAGCAACTGGTTTAGCGTTTTCTGTTCCTGGTGGATTAAAACTTCCTCCATCGTTAAAAAATATCTTTCAAGAAATTGAAAACGAATACAACTATCTAATGCTTAATAATGGTGATTTAACATATTTAGCAAGACAAGGAGTTTTGCTTATCAATGCTTTTTTAAGTGTTGAAGCTCATAAGCCTTTATCTCATCATTTTAAAGAATATGAAATATTTATCTCTCATTTATTTTCATATTTAAATAATGTCGATCACCCTATTGTTTATATGCTTTGGGGAAATTTTGCGAAGAAATTTGCAAAACTTATTTCTAATCCAAATCATCTTGTTATAAAAAGAAATCATCCATCTCCTTTAAGTGCAAATAAAGGCGGATGGTTTAATCAAAACACATTTATTGAATGTGATAATTTTTTGCTTTCTAAAGGCCTTAAACCTATTGATTGGAAAAATTATTAGTTATATACTTTTAGCAACCGGAGCTTCATATTTGAGGCTGAGAGGAGTCTAATTGAGGACTCGACGGTACCTGATCCAGGTAATGCTGGCGGAGGTAATTGTTTTTTCCTCCGCAAAGGAGGTTTTATTTTTATGCAAAAGGATCAAATTAAACATGTCATTATGTGTTTTGTTCCTCTTTTCTTAGCCTTCGTTGCGTTCTTTTTCTTTTTTGGAGAGCAATTATTGCTCACATTAAAATATACAAACGCATCCGGAGAAACAGTAAAGGAATACATTTCATTTAATGCTTTTTCACTCTTAAAGGGTGATTATCATCTTTCTTGGCTTATCATCAGCGTTTTTGTCACCTTATTTTTAGGTGGTACATTGCCAGTTTTATCATTATTTAATAATGATTCAGTCAAAAAAGGAGCAATTTTTGCTTCTATTATTTCTCTTCTTGTCTGTGTCTGTCTTCTTTTCATTATGAAAGAAGTATTTATAAGCTATAACGCTGAATCAATTACTAATTTCAAAAGCACAGATGTTTCATGGGGCCTTGCTTGCTCTATTTTATTCATTATGCTTGCAGCTGGTTCTACATTATTTGTTAACAAAGGATTATTTAAATTAAGCACTCATGCGATTGCTGAAGACGGTGTCTTGATCGCTCTTGCATTTGTTCTTAACTTTGTTAAAGTTCCATTAGCAGCCACCGGAGGAAGTGTTAATTTACAATTATTACCACTTTTCATCATCGCATTAAGACGTGGCCCACTTCATGGTCTTGTATCATCTGGTGTTGTTTATGGTTTACTCACTTGTTTGACCGATGGTTATGGATTGATCACATTCCCATTTGATTATTTAATCGGCTTTGGCTCAGCAGGATTTGTCGGTATTTTCTCAAAATATGTATTAGATGAAAATAGAAACTTCTGGGCAAGAGTTGGCGTACTTTCTGGAAGTGTTGTTGCAGCTACCTTTATTAGATTAGTTGGTGGCATGGCTTCATCAATGATTGTTTATGAATATGGCTTTATGGATTCACTTATCTATAATGTTCCATATGTCTGTTTAAGTGGTGCGGCTGCCTTAGTGGTTTTACTTGCTTTATATTATCCACTTTTAAAACTCAACAAAATTAAACCAGTTGAAGCTTAATTCATAAAAACATAGATCCTTCTAGAACAACTAGAGGGATTTTTATTTATGATTATTTTTAATAATAATATCGAAAATTATCTTATTTTGTGTTAAAGTCATAACTAGGTAAAAATTATGGAAGAAAAAGACACTAATTTAGAAGAAAGCAGCGAACAAATAAAAGACGAAGTTGTTAACGATGAAGCAAATTCTTTAGCAAGTGAAGAAAATAAAGAAGCAAAAAGTGAAAAAAGCGAACCACTTGCTGAACAAAAAGTCGTTGAACATTTTGAATATAATGATGACCATTTAGCGAAAATCGAAAGCAATCGTAATGACTTTTTAAAATTTTATAAAAAACAAAACATTTGGAAATGGGTTATTGGCTTTATTGGATTAGCCATTATCATCTTTGCCTGGATTGGTTTTCCAAATTTAGGAAAAGATGGAGAAGGAAAACAAGCCGCTTGGGTTATGCCAGCAATGATTGTCGTTGTCGTTGCCTCATTATTAGGAATTGTCTCTTACTCATTTGTAATCAAAAGAATTATTACAAAAAAGATGAGAGAATATTTCTCTTCATATTATGAAGAATGCAACAAATATGTTTTTGAAAGCGATGATTTTACTGAAGTTTCCATTTTAGCGCCTGATAAAATTGAAAAAATTCAATTCACTGAAAATTTACTTTACTATAATGTTTTTGATGTCGGTTCACGTGGCTTAACTGAATTTAAATATCATGATGAACTTATGATGGTTTGTGACTGCGCCGCTCAAGTGAAAAGTGAAAAATCTGCTCTTCCTGTATTTGTGGGAAAATATCTTGTCGCACCTGCATCATATAACGAAGATCCAATTTTCATTTATATCAAAGGTGATCATCGCGCTTTGCCTCCAACAAACTTAGGCGATGTCAAAAATGTTTTTGATGATGATAAAATGTCGATTTTTTCCAATAATGATAAATGGGCAAAAGTCATCAACGCCAAAGTCTTAAAAAAATTAAAAGCTATCAAAACTGGCCGTCAATTAGTAGATGTCGCCATTGCGATTCATTCTGGTAAAGTCTATATGTGTTTAGGATATGATGATCCAGTAATGGTTTTACCATTAGAACACGCTTTTGACCCAGAACCTATTATGGAATTTAAAGAAGAATTTAACGATTTTGTTAAATTAGCAGAGGAACTAGCCAAATAATGAATTCATTAGAAAAACAATGGATAATAATTCAAGCTTATAAACATAATGGTGAACTTCATCGTCAATGGTCCCATAGCTATGTACTTGAAGACAATGAAGATTATGTTATTTTAGCAAGTGTTTTTGCCTCCGTTATCGAAAGCGATGGCAGAAAATGGCATACCAAAGAACCAGCAATTTTTATCTTAAGCAAAAAAGAATGGTTCAATGTTATTGCAATGCTTAAAGAAGATGGCGTTTGTTTTTATGTAAACATTGCCTCTCCAACAATATTTGATAAAGGTTTCTTAAAATATATCGATTATGATCTAGACATCAAATTATATGGTGATGGTTCAACAAAACTTCTCGATGTCAGTGAATATCGTAAACACGCTCATGAGCAAAATTATCCTGATGAAATAAGATCAATTCTTTCTAAATCAGTTGATGATGTCTTTGCAAAAATGAACGCTCGAGAATTCCCATTCCAAGCCAATAAAATCAATTATTATTACAAATTATTTAAAAAGACAGTTAACCAATAATATTTAAGACGTGATTTGCTTCATCAATTCC
>JALFFX010000024.1 GCA_022777645.1 Erysipelotrichaceae bacterium | reverse complement strand
ATTTTCATTTCACGAGAATTATCTTTATCAACTTCTTTAAACAAACATGTGACTTTGTCAAATACATAGTCATCGATATTAGCGCTTGCTTTTAAGTTTTCAAGAATTTCTTTTGCTGTTTCTAAATACACCACAAAACCTTTGCACGATGTAAGGCAAAAGGTTGGGATGATAGAAGTTAAAAGAAATAATTTCTTGTTCATGTTAATTGAATTTTATTAAATAATAATTTTTCTTACCACGTTTAATAACAACGTAATCATTATATAAAGCATCACTTCGATTTAATACTTTTGTTAAATCGGTGATTTTTTCACCATTGATAGCAACAGAATTACCTTTAATAAATTCACGTGCTTCACGTTTACTTGAGGCAGCTTTTATTTGGATAAGAGCGTCTTCTAATAATGTATTTTCATCGAGATTAACTGTTAAATCTCCTAATAATTCAACAAGATTATCTTTAGATAAAGATTTTACATTTCCAGAAAATAGCACTTGGCTCATATTAACTGCTTCAAGAGCTTTTTCTTCGCCGTGGATTATAGAAACAACTTCAAACGCTAAAGCTTTTTGAGCAATTCGTTGACCTAAAGATTCGTAATGTTCTTTGATTATAGCATTGATTTCATCCATATTTTTGAATGAGAATATCTTCAAATATCTAGGAGCGTCATCATCGCTACTATTAAGCAAGAATTGATAAAGTTTATAAGGTGATACCAATTTTGGATCAAGATATAAAGCACCACCTTCAGATTTACCGAATTTCTTTCCTTGGCCATCTAAAAGAAGAGGGACAGTAAAACAGCCAACTTCAGTATCATTTCCTTGTGTTTTTCTAATAAGTTCTAATCCACTTGTAAGATTTCCCCATTGATCGCCACCACCGATTTGAAGTGAACATCCTTCGTTAAGATATAATGTTAAAAAATCGATTGATTGAAGAATCATATAAGAGAATTCTGTATATGAAACACCGCTTTGAAGACGAGAGGAAACAATATCTTTTGAAAGCATATAATTTACTGGAAAATATTTTCCGTAATCTCTTAAATAATCTAATACTGATAATTTGCTGATCCAGTCATAATTGTTAACAATTATGCCTTTTTTAGGATCTTCAAGATTAATAAATCTTTCAAGTTGTGATTTAATGGAAGCGGTATTGTTTGCAAGTGATTGTTTATCGAGAAGATTTCTTTCTTTGCTTTTGCCACTTGGATCACCAATCATGCCAGTAGCACCACCGACAACAGCAATAATTCTATGGCCAGCTTTTTGAAGTCGCATGAGAACGGAAATCATAACGAAATTGCCTAAATGCATCGATGATGCAGAAGGATCAAAGCCACAATAAATTGTTTGAGGAGTTTCAAACATTTTGTGAACTTCTTCTTCGTTTGAAAAATCTTTGATAAGTCCTCTTTCTTTTAATTCATCTATGATATTAACCATTTTTTACTCCTTTGTTGATTCGCGTTTGATATATGTTGATTCAAAGCGATATGTCTTTCTTTCAAGGGCGTGATTTGATAAATCGATAAGCATATACATAGCGCGTTTTCCAACTTCATGCATATTAATTGCAAATGAAGAAATTGTTGGTCTTGTGATATTTGCATATTTTGTACCAATCAAAGAAACAACTTCAACATCTTCAGGAACACGAAGATTTGAATCGGTAGCAGCATTTAAGATAGCAGCTGCAATTGAATCACGATAAGCAATAAAATAGCCACTATTATGAGTTTTGAAATATTCTTTGAAATCTTGATATGTTCGCGAATAAGAATCATCAACGTTCATAATTTTATAATCGCGATTTGCTTCATTACAAGCTTTTATAAAAGCTTTTTCAGTACGAGCTAATAAGCGGCCGCAGTTATGAACATGGAGGAACACTGGGCGTTTTGAATTATCATCTTTGAAATGATTTTCTAAAACATGAATTAAATTATGTTCATATCCAAAGACAACACAACCGACTCTATCTCCTTGAACATTGTTATTAATAACAATGGTAGGAACACAATAAGAAGATAATTTAGCAACATCTTCTTCATCTAATTCATCATCGAAGA
Organism: Erysipelotrichaceae bacterium; assembly: GCA_022777645.1. Lineage (GTDB taxonomy): Bacteria > Bacillota_I > Bacilli_A > RFN20 > CAG-826 > Fiminaster. The sequence goes on along the minus strand of JALFFX010000024.1, from coordinate 40,045 downwards.
TAATTGCGCCATCAACATGCGATGTAATAACTTTTTCAAGCATTCTTAATGCGTCATCACGAGAATGGGCTGTAACAAAAAGCGACAATGTGAAGCCTTTTTCTTTAGCGACTTCGGTAATACCATTTAACATGTTTGAAATGTAAACATAATTAGCAGAAGGAATAACAACGCCAATGTTCGTTGATTTATTTGTAGCAAGGGCTTGCGCTAATCCGCTTGGCTTATATCCTAAACGAGCGATAGTTTCGTTAACTTTTGCTCTTGTTTTTGGAGTAACATTATCGTGATTATTAATTACTCTACTGACAGTGGCAAGAGAAACACCACTTTGTTTAGCAACTTCATATATAGTCACACGATCCTTTAGATAATCCATAAAAATACCTCCAATTGATTTATATTTTCATTATAAATGAAAATGTTTTCATAGACAATATAATTAATTAATAGATTGGGTAATTGACTGGTTTTAAGCGGTCTGATGGAATATTTTTTCGGCCTTCTTTAGCTTCAGGCTTGCCATCTAAAACGACTAAATCACCAGTAAAGCCACAAGTCATATTATTGACAAAAGATGTACCAACACCATATGTGTCGACAGGTACATTTAATGAAACCCATTCTTTGATCTTTTTAGCGTCAAACGATGAAGAAACAATAATTTTGACATAGTCAAAACCGTTATCATCAAGCGCTTTTCTTAACGCAAAGATTAATTCTTTACAAACTCCATGAGGGTCAAAACCGGAAGTGTCTTTATCATCAAAATAATGGTCGATTAATGCTTTTGATGTATCGACGCGAACTGCTCTTAATGTATGTCCTAAATGTTTAGCTAAATTAACAGAATCAACAACAACATTATTATTGTAATCAATAAGCGCAGTTACTTGTTCGTTTGGATAGGCTTTATGATACAAATCGCTGGCTTTGATAATATCTCCGCCACAAATTTGAATTAAAGCATGAGGCATTGTACCAACACCTTTTCCACCCCACCACAATCCTTGGGCGTCTGTCGATACTTTTCTAATGCCAGCAACATAGCTTGCATATCCATCACCGATTTGAGTGCTATATTCATCTTGTCTATCCGCCATTGAGAAAATATCTTTTCCCTTTAATTCGCGAACTGTGCGATATACATTAGTGGCAACCGAACTTCGACGTGCTAAAATGCCATCAATCATGCTTTCTAAATAGCCAAAATCTTCATATCTACCAGTGACTTTTAAAACAGGTTCATTTGCAGAAATTAAATCGCCATCATTAAGTGCTTCAATCTTTAAATCTTGTGGGTTTTTGGCAAAAGTATGGATGAGTGCGATTGCTTCATCAACACCGCAAAGCATGGCATCATCTGTTCTTTGAAACCATTGCATTGTTACAATATGATTTGGATGAAAATTCGAAACGATATAATTACTTTTTAAAAAGTAATTAGCGGCAAAAAAGCCATCTTTTAAACGTGGATCAAAATTAAAGGTTTTATTAGTTAATCTAGCAATTTTTCCTTCTTCTTTTAATTTAATTTCTAGTTCCATTTTCTTAACTCCTTTTATTGTTTCATAACAATTATTTTTTAAGACATAATTTACAAGTTCAATAAATTTATCACTTGGATCTATAATTTCGCCTTCGTGATGAATTTTTGATATTTTGGAAAATTTTTTAATTTTAACCATCACCAATTCATCGTTTAAATAATAGGCAGTTGAATCTTCTTTTTCGACTACATTATTAAAGTCTAATTCAACATATTTTATTATTAAGCAATCGCCGTAATTTTTACGGTCATAAAATAAGCGAGCCATAATTATTTTTTTAATACAAAGCGATGGATTTTTTGTCCTTTTTCACGAAATTTCTTTTCGTATTCACTCATCGCATCACATTTATCATCGAATATATAATCGAAAGTATGATCGATTAAATTAAATTTTGATAATTTGATTTCTTCTAAACTAAATTCATATAATCCATCATTATCAGATTTAAAAATCAATTCACCATCATCTTTAAGTAGTCGATAATATTCATTTAAAAATTTAATAAAAGTCAAACGCCTTTTCGCGTGTTTCTTTTTTGGCCATGGATCAGAGAAATTTAGAAATATCTTTCCAATACTTTTGTCTTTTAGCGAAGAAAATAAATTGACGATGTCACCTGGATAAATTAAAACATTTTTAATGTCGTTATCGACTATCTTTTTAGCCATGACACCAGCGACAGATTCAACTTTTTCAATCGCGATAAAATTAATATCAGGATATAGTCGAGACATTCCTAAAATAAAATCGCCTTTTCCAGAACCAATTTCTATATATATTTCTTTTGCAAAAAAGTTTTGATGCTTTTCAATATCATCAAGAATAATTTCTTGATGTTCTTTTAAATATGAAACTGCCCAAGGCTTAAATTTTGTTCTCATAAATCAATTAATAATTTAATCGCATGCGCATATATTGCGCTTGAAAGATAAAATTCATCTAAATTGATATATTCATCAATTTCGTGCATCGTTGATTCTCGATTTGGGAATAAAGCGCCAAATGCAATTGTGTTTTTCGCGTGTTTGGCATATGTTCCACCACCAGATGTTAAAGGTGCACTCATATCATTTGTTTCAAGACGATAAGCTTTTAATAAAGTCGATACTAAATCACATTTTGGATCAAATAATAATGGGTTAGAAGGCTCTTTCATTGTTGATTCAACATTAAAATGATGATCAAAATTTGCTTTATATAATTCTGGTTTTACATTTTCGTTGTAACGGAAATTGACAGTAAAATATAATTCATTATTTTCATAAGAAATAATGCCAACACAATAAGTTGTGTCGCCAAGAAGTTCACTATGTGAATATAAATCAAATGCTTTACCAGTTGTATCAGATAATTCACTGCCGATTTTGATAAGTTCATCAACATGATAATATTTGCCAAGCATTTCTAAAGCGATTAGGGCAGCATTTTTACCAAATTGAGGAGTGCTACCATGAACTGCTTTACCTAAAAAGATGAGGCCATTTTCAGTTTGTTCAAATTCAACATTATTATCTTTTAGATATGAGATAAATGATTCATCTTTATCCATTTCGACTAATACCTTATCGCATACCGCATTAGTGACCACTCCACCTTTAATAGATTTAACATTTGGAATAACGATTTTCTTTGTAACATGGAAATCGGTTATTCCTTTTTCACCATAAATTAAAGGGAAATCACTATCTGGAGTAAAACCATATGTAGGTTCTTCTTTTTTAAGGACTTCAAAATAATGATGGAGACATGATGAACCTCTTTCTTCATCGCCACCAACAACAAAACGGATTCGTGTATTTTTAATTAATGAATTATCATATAATGCTTTTGCAGCATAAAATGCTGCAATTAAAGGTCCTTTATCATCACTTGTTCCGCGACCATATAAATTATTGTTTTCAACAACAGGATTAAAAGGGCCATATTTCCACTCACCTGGAGCAGGAACAACATCGGCGTGAGCAAAAATTGAAATTAATTTTTCGCCTTCGCCAATTGTAATCTCAGTGGCATATCCGTCACAGCGATCAACATCGTAGCCATATCTTTCACCAAGACGAGCCATAAAAGTTAAAGCGTCATTAACATCTTTACCAAAAGGCATCTCTTTGGTTTTTGTTTTTTCATCATATACAGACGGAATTAAAATAAAACGCTTCAATACATCAAGCATATCAACGTGATATTGTTTCATTAATTTTTTATAATCCATATTTTAATGTCCTTTCATTAATTATTAATATATATTTCATATATACCTTTAAGAATTAAATCTTTATCATATATAAAATCTTTTAAATCATCTTTGAATGTATTTCCGTTTCCACCGGTTAAAATGAGTTTAACATTTGGATATTTTTTTCTCATTTCATCTTTCATTCCATTTATGAAGAAAAGCGTTGGGTAATATATTCCTGATTTCATTGCATCGATTGTATTCTTGCCTAATAAATCTTTTGGCTTATTATCTAGTGAAATAGTTGGCAGTTGGGCAGTTGATGAACGCATAATATTGATACAACCATTAACTCCCGGGAAAAATGATGTTCCAGTAAAAACAGCTTTTTCATCAAGAAGGAGGAATTTAGTAATTGTCCCCATGTCTATGATTAATGATGGATAACCATAATGCTTTTTACAAGCAACTAAATCACTTGCTAAATCTGAACCGAGTTCACGCGGATTATCAATATCCATTTCAATAAATGAAAAATGTTTTAAGCTCATCACATCAAGTGTGACATTGCACACTTCGAAAATGTCATTTTTAATCGTATTTGTAAATGATGGAACAACACTAGAAATCAAACCACCAACAATATCTTTATTATCGATATGATTACTTGCTAAAAAGTATGAAAATTTTTGTTTGAAAAGCAATATATCATCAATAGATGATATTGTATCAAGACGGTGTTTTAGTTTTCCATCGACAAATAATCCAACACAAATAGTTGAATTACCGATATCAACGGCAATAATCGTGTTATTCATATTATAAAGCGACAATGTTTACAATCTTTCCTTTAACTATGATAATGCGTTTGATTTCTTTGCCATCGATATGGCGTTTAACCGCTTCGTTTTCTAATGCAGTTTTCTTCAAGTCATCATCAGTTATATTTTTATCAACTTCTATTGTTGCGCGTGGTTTTCCGTTAACGGAAATGGCAATTTTAACAGTATCAAGTTGTAATAATGCTTCATTATATTTTGGCCAAGGTTCATAATCGACAAGTTCTTTGCCAGTTAAAGAGGTAAATAATTCTTCGCCGACAAATGGGCAAATGCATGAAAACATTTTGATAAAGCCTTCCATGTATGGTCTATATAACGAATTAGCTTTAAATAAAGCATTAACGAAAATCATCATTTGCGAAATTGCTGTATTGATTTGTAGATTTTCGAAATCTTGTGTGACTTTTTTAACTGTAAGATTATAAATATAATCTAATTCATGACTATTAGAGTCGCTAAATTTACTGAGAAATTCTTCTTCTGTATATAGACGATATACTCTATCAATAAAACGACGAGCACCAGCAATTCCACTTGTTGACCATGGGAATGATTCTTCGAGAGGGCCTGCAAACATTTCAAATAAGCGAAGCGCATCAGCGCCGTATTCGTTTACAACATCATCTGGATTTACAACGTTGCCACGAGATTTGCTCATTTTTTCGCCGTTTGAGCCTAAAATCATACCTTGATGGAATAATTTTTTAAATGGTTCATCGCAAAATACATAACCTTTATCAAACAAGAATTTATGCCAGAAACGAGCATAAAGAAGGTGAAGAACTGCATGTTCAGAACCTCCAATATAAAGGTCAACAGGGAGCCAATGTTTTATCAATGAAGGATCAGCGAAACACTCATTATTTTTTGGATCAAGATAACGAATATAATACCAGCAAGAGCCAGCCCATTGTGGCATTGTATTTGTTTCGCGCTTTCCTTTAACACCATCAATTGTTACATTAACCCAGTTGGTGGCGTTTTTAAGTGGAGATGATCCGTCACCACTTGGAGCATATTTTTCCATTGTTGGCAAAGTTAAAGGTAATTCTTCTTTGCTCAATGTATAAATTTTATCATTATCTAAATAAACAACAGGAATTGGTTCACCCCAATATCTTTGACGAGAGAAAATCCAATCTCTTAATTTATAATTAACTTTCTTTGAACCAAGGCCAAGTTGTTCAAGCTTTTGAATAATTGCTTCTTTAGCTTCTTTGATTAAAAGACCATTAACGAAGTCACTATTGATGTGTTTAGCGTCTTCTTCCATCGCGTGCTCGCTAACATCACCTTCAAGAACTTGAATCATTTCAAGGTTATGTTTTTTAGCGAATTCATAATCGCGTTGGTCATGAGTTGGAACGGCCATAACTGCACCACTACCATAGCCAAACAAGACATAATCAGCAGCAAAAATAGGAACTTCTTTGCCGTTTATCGGGTTAATAGCGTACGCACCAATAAATACGCCTGATTTATCTTTATTAAGTTCAGTTCTTTCCATATCAGATTTTGATTTAACAGAATCGATATATTTTAAAACTGCTTCTTTTTGTTCTTCACTCATCAATTCTTTGACAAGTGGATGTTCTGGAGCAAGACAACAATATGTACAGCCAAATAATGTATCGGCACGAGTTGTAAATACTTTGAATGATTTGTCGCTATTTTTAACTTTAAATGTGATTTCTGCGCCTTCGCTTCGACCAATCCAATTCTTTTGCATTGTCAAAGTTGATTTTGGCCAATCAAGATTGTCAAGGCCAGATAATAATATATCTGCATATTTTGTAATTGATAAAACCCATTGACGCATTGGCATTTTAATAACAGGATAGCCACCACGTTCACTTTTTCCATCAACGACTTCCTCGTTTGCTAAAACTGTGCCAAGTTCTGGGCAATAATTTACAGGGATATCGCAAACATAGGCCAAATCGCTTTTATAAAGTTCGGTAAAAATCCATTGGGTCCACTTATAATATGATGGATCAGAAGTTGCGATTTCTTTGCTCCAATCATAGGAAAAACCAAGCATCTTGATTTGACGTTTAAAATTCGCAATATTTTTTTGGGTAAATTCGTCTGGGTGACGATTATTTTTAATCGCAAATTGTTCTGCTGGTAAGCCAAATGAATCCCATCCCATTGGATGAAGAACATTAAAACCTTGCATTCTTTTCATACGGGCAACAACATCACTTGCGGTGTATCCTTCAGGATGGCCGACGTGAAGTCCTTGTCCACTTGGATATGGAAACATATCCATTACATAATATTTTGGTTTTGAAAAGTCATAAACATCACAATAAAACGGATTTTTCTTGTCATATATTTCAATCCATTTTTGTTCTACTTTTTTATGATCATAGCTCATTTTTTCATAGCCTTTCTATATACCTTAACGTATTCTTCTGTAGATTTTTTCCATGAGCGGTCAAGTTTCATGGCATTTGTAATCAATTGACGATGGGCTTTATAATCGACGTAGAATGTTTCAAGTGATCTTGAAATTGCATCGCCTAATGAAAGACCATTGTAATCATAGAATGAATATCCGTTTGCGGTATCTAAATTATTTTTATCGTAATTAATTACAGTATCAGCAAGTCCACCAGTGACTCGAACAATAGGAAGTGTTCCGTATCGTTGAGCAATGATTTGACCAATACCACATGGTTCAAAAAGTGAAGGCATAAGGAAGAAGTCACTTCCCGCATAAACTTTATGAGCCAAAGCATCATTATAACCGATATAAATACCGACTCTATCAGGATATGCATCGCGAATATTTTGAAGTTTTCTTTCCAAATCTTTTTCGCCACTTCCTAGTATGATTAATGATGCTCCTCTTTCAACCATATATCTAACATTATCAAAGATAATATCAATACCTTTTTGCCAAGTAAGTCGAGACACCAATCCGAAGACTGGACCTTTATTGTCTTTGACGTGGAAAGTCGCTAACAAATCAGCTTTATTTTCTTTCTTGGCTTTTATAAAGGCGCGAGCGTTATAATTTTTAACAATTTTTGGGTCTTTTTGTGGATCAAATTCAACAACATCAAGACCGTTAACTATCCCAACAAAGTCATCTTCACGAAGTTTAAGGACACCACTTAAACCGTGTGATAATTCTTTTGTAAGCAATTCATTGCGATGAGTTGGAGAAACGGTCGTAATCATATCCGAATAGACAATCGCGGATTTTAATGTTGATACTTGTCCTTCAAATCTCACCAAACCTTTTTCAAAAAGGGAATCAGGTAAGCCATAATAGTTGCCCAAATAATATTTATCCATCATTCCTTTAAATGCCGGATTATGGATTGTTAATACAGATTTTGTATTTTTATAAAATGGGTCATTTGCAAATTTTTCTTTTAATAAAGTTGGAATCATGCCTCCTTGCCAATCGTGGACATGAACAATATTTGGCTTAAAGCCAATAATGCGCATAATATCTAAAGTAGCAAGGGAGAAAAAGGCAAAACGTTCAATATCATCACCGTAACCATATAAATCTGGACGGCCAAAATAATATTCATTATCTACTAAAATATAGCGAATTCCATCAATATATGTTTCAAAATAACCAGCGTATTGTTTACGCCAAGACATTTCGACATTAATGCTACCTAAAAAGGTAAGGTTTTCGATATTTTTATTTTTGATTGATTGATATAACGGCAAAAAGATGACTGCTTCAGAGTCTTTATTTGCTTTATTAAATTCCCGTGATAAAGAATATACCACGTCCGCTAATCCACCAGATTTGCATAATGGATTAGCTTCGCTTGTGATCATTGCTATTTTCATTTTATTAATGTTCCTTGTTCGAGATAAACTGGACTAGTCATTCTGCCTTCGACAACTCCTTCAGAAGTGACGTGGCAATATTTATCGACAACAGCGTTTTTAACAACTGCGCCAGCATCGATATATGTTCCAGTCAAAATAATTGAATTTTCAACAACTGCGCCTTCACCAATTGTGACATAACGAGAAATAATCGAATTTTTAACTTGACCATCAACTTTTGAACCATTAGCGATGAAAGAATTTGAAATCTTTGATGCTGAACCATATCTAGTTGGTGGGGTGTTATGCGATAAAGTATAAATTGGTGAGCCATGTTTAAATAATTCTGAGAATACATTGTAATCGAGCAATTCGAATGAATAGTCAACATAATGTTGGAATGTATCGAAACAACGAGCATAGCCTTTGTATTCATGAGCATATACACGCGCTACTTTGTTAACAATTAATTTTTCTATAGCTTTCTTAAGCGATTTTGTTTGAAGATATTCGCTGCTATGAATAAGTCTTTGAAGGGTGTTATAACCAATAATATATGTTTCTAAAGAAACATTGGCTTTTTTAACTGATCCATTGTTCTTTTTGAAAGAGATGACTTTGTCTCCTTCAATTTTTAACAAATTACTGGAAGAGAATGTCTTGTCGGCATCATCAATATTTTTATAAATAATTGTGACATCTGCGTCTTTTTCAAAATGCTCTTCGATAATTGGACGGAAATCAATAACGTCGACAATATGACTTGGTTGAACAACGATCAAATCAGCTTTTGCTTCATATAAAACCCAGTCATTTTGTAAAATACAAGCCAAATCAGAATTTTCTTTTGGATTGCGAATGCCTTTTTCGTTGATGAGAATATTTTGACGCGCAATGATTGTATTATTGACCCAAGTTTTCATCGAGCCAACGTGTTTTGAAACACTACGGAAATTATCTTTGACTAAGATGTTAACTTCATCAATGTCAGAATTTGTAAAATTTGATAGAGGAAAGTCCATTAATGCATATCTTCCTAAAAATGATGTTGAACCAAGTGTTCTTTTTTCAGTTAATGGACCAAGATTTGGTGAACTATAAAGATTTAAAAAACCGATAACTTTTTTACTCATGACTCTTTACCACCTTTTTTGCATATAAAACTACATCGCCATCTAGGGCTCCAACGGTTTCGCCTTCTCCGACAATTGAACCAGGGGCAACGACAGCATTGTAAACTTTCGCGTTTTTACCAATTTTTGCACCAGTCATAACGACACTGTTCTCAACATGTGAACCAGGGCCGATTAATACTTCGTTTGAAATAACAGAGTGAATTGCATCGCCAAGAACAATCGCACCTTGGTTAATCAAGGAGTTGCGAACGTCTGAATTTGCGCCAATATATTGAGGATGAGAATTGGTATCTTCGCTATAAAGACGATTTGTGGAAGAAATTTCTTCAATTGTGGTTCCTTCTTTAAGAAGATCCATATTTGCTTGATGGAGTGATGCGATTGTGCCAACATCTTTCCAATAGCCTTTATATTCATAAGCCATCATCTTTTTGCCACTGTTGAGCATAGCAGGGATGATATCTTTACCAAAATCGTGAGAAGATTTTTCATTTTTCGCATCTTCAATTAAATATTTTCTAAGTGTTTTGTAATTGAAAATATAAATGCCCATACTTGCTAAATCGCTAGTAGGATGAGCTGGTTTTTCTTGGAATTCAACGATTTGTTTATTTTCGTTGGTAACAAGAATGCCGAAGCGGCTTGCTTCCTCAAGAGGAACACGATATACAGCGATTGTGCAATCAGCATTGTTTTCTTCATGGACATCAAGCATTTCTTCATAAGAAGTGCAATAAATATGATCGCCACTTAATATCAACACATATTCAGGATCGCACGAATCAAGGAAATCGATATTGCAATAAATTGCATCTGCTGTGCCTTTAAACCAACTAAGTCCTTCTTCGGTTTGACGCGGAGTAAGAGTTGCAGTGTGTGAACGAACACCATTAAGACCCCAATTACTACCGTTACCAACGTATTGATCTAATGCTACAGACTCATATTGCATCAATACCCCAACAGTGTGAATTTTTGAGTTTGCACAATTGGACAAAGGAAAATCGATAATGCGATATTTAGCACCAAAACTAACCGCAGGCTTTGCAACCTTTTTGGTCAAAGCTTCAAGACGCGTTCCTTTGCCACCGGCTAGAATCATAGCCACCATTTTTTCAGCCATATACTACCTCCAGGAATACATCATAGAAAATATTTTCTATAAAATTTCACTTATATAATAACACACACGCACACATATAAAATAACAATTTCGCTTTTTTTCATTTTCTTACATTATGTTTTCACAAGATGACTCACTCGCTTAATTAATTTAAAATGCATTTTTAAAAACATAGAAAATGTTAGATAATAAAAGCATGCCTGAACAAAAAGAAAATAGATTATATTTATCTGCTAAACGAATTATCACAATTTTTATTATTATGTTTGTCATCTTTGAAGCGATATTTTATTTTTCGTTCCAAGGAAAAGATTTTTATCCTTTTCATTTTAGTTTTTATATTTACACTCCTTTTCTTATTTTCTTAAGCGTATTGTTTTGCTATATGTCAATCAAGCAAACATATTACGTTATCGAAAAGAAAAGAATCATCCATGTCAAAATGGGAAAAGCATTTCAATATTATTTCTCAGAAATAATTTATGTTGATGAAAAATGGTCGGAAAAGCATAAAACTGTTCTTTTTTATCAAAAAGATGGTCATTCTCGATTTTTAGCATTTGATAAAAATGGCGAAATTTATCAAGCTATTTTAGAAAGATCACCATTGCTAAGTAGGGAAGAATTTCAACAAAGATTCCCAAATGTAAAACTATAGTTTACAAGTATAATTAATCATGATAAAATCATACTTGCAATTTTTAGAAAAAGTGAGGTTAAGTTATGTCAAGAGTATGTCAAATTAGTGGTGTCGGAAGAATGAGTGGTAATGCTCGTTCACACAGTAATATCGCAACACGCCGTGTTTGGAATGCAAATCTTCAAAAATATAGAATGAATATCAATGGCCAAATGGTCACTGTTCGCATGACCGCACGTGCTCACCGTGCTTTACTTAAAAAAGCAAAATAAGAAACTTCACTTCATATAAAAAATGAATTCCTTTTGGGAATTCTTTTTTTGTTTTCTATAACTCAATAAGCGATAAGAAGAACAATATATAAGATATTGCGATAATTAAAATTGATGCATATTGACTGTATGCAAGTGGAAAAACTTTACCGCGATCAAAGACTTTTTCATCGTTAATAATTCTTTCTTCAAGTTGTGACCAATTCTTTAATTTTGGATTAAAACATATAAGCATGGATAAAACACAAATCACGCCAGAAAGGATTGCAAATAATAAAGTCATCCCACCTTCATTAAATTTATTTTTAGCTGAAAAATTTAAAAATAAATGAAGACACACAAGAGCAGAAGACATAAATGCATCAGCGAGCAAAAATGTCGATAAATATAAATGAGGTCGAATGTATTTTGTGCCAATTTTAAATATTGTTGCAACTAAAATTCCACTTAATCCAAAGAAAAATGAAAGGGCAACATTAAAAATTGCAAAAGATGAAAATTCAGCAAATAAAGGAATTGTAATTAATAAAGATGAAAATGAAGAAATAGCAAAAATAAGTAAGATTACATCGAATCTTTTATCTGCCATAACTTCAAACGGAAAAGTTCTTAAAAAGGAAAAATCGTTATGTTTTTTCTTATAAGAAAGAGTCGGAATTAATATTAAAATGGTAAAAATAGCGATATATGCGAGTAACGCTAAAACCCAAATTAAATTAATCTCTATCATCGCAAAGTTTGGATCCTTTCTTTTATATCTTCATGGCCAAATAAATAACTTCCAGCCACTAAAATATCGGCGCCACATTTTCGGCATTTTTTAGCAGTTTCATTATTGATTCCACCATCAACTTCGATGAGACAATTATAATTATTTTTATCAATTAAGCGACGTAATTTTTTGATTTTTCGTAAAGCGACTGGCATGAATTTTTGCCCACCTTTTCCAGGTTCAACACTCATTACTAAAACAAGATCGACTTTGTCGAGAAGTGGTTCGATTGCTTTAACTTTAGTGCCTGGTTTAATTGATATGCCGGCTTTGCAATTTAATGCATGTAAGGAATTGATGATCTTGCCAGCGCAGACAGGGCAATTAACGGCTTCGATATGGAATGTAACAATATCGGCACCTGCTTTCGCAAATTTAATCGCTTCTTCTTTTGGATTGGCGACCATAATATGGACATCGTTAATCATCTTATGTTTTTTTGCAAATGAAGATACGTCTTCTACGGTATAGGAAGTATTTGGAACAAATACGCCATCCATCACATCCCAATGAAGATATTCACATCCTTCATTTTCAACTAATTTAATCTCGTCTAATAATTTAGTTTTATCAGCAGCGAGTAAACTTGGGGCAACAAAATTATTCATTTAATATTTTCTCCTTTCAAAAGGTAATTCTTCTAATAATTTTAAATATATATTATATGTTTCATCTGAAAACAAATTATTCGCCATTTCTTCTTTGATTTTACAATTCTTTTCGTTTTTGTGAAGACAATCAGTGTAAAAACAAGATGTATAAAGCTTACTAAATCCTGGAAAAAAATGAGCAAGGTCATGTTTTGAAATATCTAAGTCAAGAGATGAAAATCCGGGAGTATCGATGATATATCCACCTTCATAAGGAAGTAAAATTACTTCCTTTGTCTGATGCTTTCCACGATGGAGGACTTCGCTGTATTCACCTTCTTTTCTTTCAAAAGATGCATCAAGCATATTGATAAATGATGATTTTCCAACACCTGTTTGTCCCATAAACATCGAAGTTTTATTTTTAAGTTTTTCTTTTAATAATGAGATTGATGATTCATCATATTTGCTAATCAAAAATACTTCAACGCCCAATTTATTAAGTTCATCAATGAAGTCGTTATATATCGATTTATCTTCGAGTAAATCATATTTTGTTAATATTAATTTTGGCTCAACATTGTTCATATTGACATAAGTCAAAAATTTAAAAATCAATTCTTTTGATAATTCAGGGCGCTTAACCGACATCATCACAAATATTTGATCGACGTTGCTGACTTTTGGACGAATCAGACTATTTTTACGTGGCAAAATATCTTCGATTGAAAAATTTTCATCATCGATATTGCATTCATCACCAACCATCACATTTTTATTGCGAAATTTTAAAAGACCACGAGGAAAAACATTATAAAAAATCCCGTCTTCTCCCAAGACAACGTAAACATTTCCTTTAGACGATAAAATTTTTCCGCGCATTATTTAAAACCAAAGATTCGTTTAAGAATAGATTTTTTCTCTTTGAAATTATCGCGATTCTCAAAAGCATTTTTAACTGCTTCAAGCATTTCTTTGCTGCTTTGATAACGATCAGATGGTCGTTTTCGACAAGCTTTAGCAATAATGGAGTCAATTTCTTTTGAAACATGGGGAGCATATTTTAAAACGCTCGGGAATGGCTTTTTGATATGGGCTATGGCAACATCGACAGCGTGACCTTCTTCATATGGAAGTCTACCTGTTAACAATTCAAAAAAGGTAACACCTAAAGAATAAATATCACTTTGAACAGTTGGTGCTTTTCCTTCGCATATTTCAGGAGCGAGATAGAAAATTGAGCCAACAATACCTTTTTCAGTTGTAGTTTCGTGCATATTAGCATCAACAGCGATACCGAAATCCGCTAATTTGATGGTGCCATCAGAAAGATAAAAAATATTTTGTGGTTTGATATCGCGATGGATGATATTGCGTTCATGAATATAACTAACAGCGTCGAGAAGTTGCATCATTATCTGACATGATTCATAAACAGTTAACTGTGTTAAAAAATCAAGTTTATCAGCTAAAGTTTGTCCTCTAATGTATTCATAAACCATGTATGGTCTTTTTTCGACTTCGCCACGAGAATAAACGCGAATAATATTTGGATGATGCATCGCAGCACAAGCTTTTGCTTCCATATCAAAACGGCGAATATTTTCTTCATCGCGAAGCAATTCTTCACGCATTATTTTAATAGCTACAATCTTTTTTGATATGAAATCAGTCGCTTCAAAAACTTCGGCCATGCCGCCTGTTCCAATACGCGATGTTATTCGATATCGATTATCAATTCTATCACCTATTTTAATCATTTTCGATTGCCTCCCAATAGGCGATAGCCATATTATCTGATCCACCATTGCTATTTGCAATTGCTATTAAACTATCAATTTTTTGTTCAATTCTTTCGTTTGTGGATAAAGCTTGATGAATTTCTTTCTCACTTGAATTGTTATAGACACCATCAGAGCATAAAAAGATTGGATTTTTTAAATTAGGGAATGAAGTAATCTTAAAACTCACAGATGGGAATGTTCCAAGAGCGTTCATTAAAATATGACGATCTGAAGATGTTTCGATTTCTTCTTTGCTAATCTTTCCCATATGGTAAAGATATTCAACATATGTTTGATCTTCAGTTAATCGCTTTAAATCCGTATAGCGAACTATATAGGCTCGAGAATCACCAATATTCAAAACATGAATTTGGTCGCGAAATATAAGTGCCATAACAAGAGTTGTCCCCATTCCTCGATAAATTTCATTATTATATGAATCGTTATAAATCTTGAGGTTAACTTGTTTAACAACTTTTGCAAGCCAATGTTTAGCAGAGGCATTGGAGAAAAATTTGTCTTTCGATCGAAATGCTTCACAAATAATTTCTTTAGCAAGGCGAGAGGCATAATCACCTTTATTATGTCCGCCCATCCCATCGCAAACGCCAAGTAAAACATCCCCCGAAGAATTGATAAGCGCGAACGCTTGGTCTTCATTGGTCAATCGGACTTTTCCAATATCAATCTTTGAAGCAAATCTACCTTTTATTGTTTTCTTCATAATATTGTTTCGCTCTTAATTGTCCGCAGGCAGCATCGATATCGTTGCCGAATTCTTTGCGGATTGTCACATTAATATGACGCTTTTTTAAATATGAAAAGAAGGCGTGAACAGATTTATCATCGCTTCTTTGATAAGAATTTTCATTAACAGGGTTATAAGGAATCAAATTGACAATGTATGTTGAAGCATTATCGATTAAATCTGCTAATTGTTTAGCACATTCAAGATTATCATTAACGCCTTTAAGCAAAATATATTCAAAAGTAACACGTCTATTCGCGTGGCTTTCATAATATTTGATAGCGTCAAATAATTTCTTAAGCGGGTAAGCTTTATTTACTGGCATTAATTTATTTCGCAATTCATCATTCGGGGCGTGAAGAGATATTGCAAGATTTGTTTGAAGACCTTCATTAGCGTAACGTAAAATACCTTCGATTAATCCGCATGTTGAAATAGTGATATGTCTTGCCCCAATAGCTAATCCTTTTGGATGATTGATAATTCGCACGAAATCAAGGACATTATCGTAATTATCAAAAGGCTCACCAGTTCCCATGATAACAACATGGGTAATGCGTTTATCTTTCTCTTTCAAAAGAGAATTCATGACAAGAACTTGCCCCACCATTTCTTCAACTTTTAAATTTCTAATCTTTTTTAATAAACCGGAAGCACAAAAAGAGCAGGCCATATTGCAGCCAACTTGTGAAGTCACACATATGGCGTTTCCATAATTATATGGAAGCATTGCTGTTTCAATTTTATTGCCATCTTCAAGTTCTAATAGCAATTTAATCGTGCCATCTTTGCTTTCTTGCTTTGTAAATATTTTGGGAAGCGCAAGAACAAAATCGCGATTTAATTCTTCACGAAAAGATTTGGAAATATCACTCATTTCATCAAAAGTTTTTGCTTCTTTTGAGTAAATCCAATCATATAGTTGAGTCGCGCGGTATTTCTTTTGACCACGTGAAATCAACAACTCTTCAAGTTTTTTTATTTCTTGTCCGTATAAATTAATCATTTCTGAATTTCTTTTTTCATTACCGCATAATATAATGCAACATCTTCATCTTCAAATGGGAAAATTTGTCTTTCATCAATTAGTTCAAATTCTGGATTGTTAAGAAGGAATGATGAAACAACACTTAAAGATTCTTTTTTATTTAAGGTATCAACCATATAAATAAGAATACCGCCATCATTTACAAATGTAGATAAGTCTTTTAAGACTTCTTTTTGTTTCGCTATATATTTATCGAGATTTTGAGGATCAAAATGAAGCAAATAATCAGGCAAGGAACGAATCTTATTAAATGATGATGATGTTGGATTAACAATTACTAAATCTTGAGGAGAAGTAATTCCGACTTTATAACCATAAATTTCATTTGCTTCAAATAAATTGATATTTGTTATTTTGTTAACGCGAATATATCTTTGTGATTCGACGTGTTCATCTAGTTTTGAGACAACGACATTTATGCCTTGTTTGTTATTTGATTGAGCGTGTAATTCTTTGATTAAATATTCATCTTCGTTAGCGTACAAACTAATTTGTTCACTTAACGGATTAATGTATTTATCAAACAATTCTTTAATAACAGGCTTTAAAACAAATAAAGCATTCTTTTGATATCCTTCAAGACGTTTATATGATTCTTTACCAATATATTCATAGACATTTTCAACTTCGCTTTGTTTAAACAAAGAAGCATCATCCAATTCAACTGGTCTAGCAAAACATGGATTGTAACGAAGATAAGTTTTATCTGCAGAAATATTTGTTTTCAATAATTTAAAAGAATTTCTTGTGCCAAAATGGTTCTTCCACATTTTCACAAGCCAAACTGGAGTATTAAAACGAATCGAGACACTTTCAAAACTATCTTTTTCAACATCGACAAGTTCGTTAATTTTTCCATCATATTTTAAAATCTTTTCAATTTCTGGTGTATATTTTTCGCCTAATTGTTTTTTTACAAAATCATGAAGTTGATTTTCATCTAAGCGATGGAGGAAAAATTTGTTCGCCAACGCTAAAAATAAAAGATTTTCATCAGGATCTTTTTCAACAAATTTAACGTTTTCTAAAACTTTTTTGAAAAGGAGATTGTGTCTTAATGCACAACCAACAAAAATAGAGACAATCGAAGCTTGCTTACGGTCTTTATAATTTTCAGCAAAAACATTTTTCAAGGCTTTTTTGAAAGATACGCCTTCAAAGATGATTTCGTTTAAAACTTGATTAGCTAATACAATTTCTTTCATTAATGCTTATGGTGGCACGAACATTCGCAGTCACAATCATCATCACAATCGCAGTCATCACCGCAGTCGCAATCGCAATCACAATCGCAGTCGCAATCACAATCACAGTCGCAATCATCGTCGCAATCGCAGTCATCATGACAATGACAATGTCCACCTTCCTCCTTTTTGCTTAATTCGGGTGCGAATTCTTCAAAAATATTTCCATCATATATTTCTTCGCCTTCTTCTAATTCGCCTTCTTCAACGTTAACAACGTTTTCTTCTTTGATGAAGTGAGGGTATTCGTTGTTGACGAATTCATAACAATGATTCTTGTCGAAATAGAAAAATTCAACGCGAATATTGATGGAAAATTGTTTTAATGTTTTTAATAAATATTTAGCAACATTAGCTTCTAATTTTTCAAATTGTCTTGGAGCAGTTACACGAACAATACTGTTCCAACTTGTTTGTTCAACCCCATTATGGAATATATAACAGTCTGGGGCAATAAAAGATATATTGTCTTCGCTTGTTTCAAACAAAGCGGCTAAATTTTTACTGTGTTGTTTTGAATAATGACCAACAACATATTGATCAAGACCTATAACAGAAATTGTAATCATGCTTTTCTACCTCTTAAAAATCATATGGATCAACATTTATTTTCACGTTTACGACGTTATTGAATTTAAATGTTTCCAGCAATTTATTTATCTCTTGTTTTATTTTATCACTATTTTTATATTTTATTAATATAAGTCTTTTATAAGTGTTATTTTGATAGGCAAAATATGGGGCGACAGGGCCTAAAATTGTTGCTTCGTCTTGGAGTTTTGAATTTAAATTATTGACGATATCATTCGCTGCTAAAATCACGTATTCTTCGTTTTTGGCGCTTACCTCAATTGAGAGTAAAAATGAAAATGGAGGATATTGTTGAATATGCCTAATTCTCATTTCATAATTGAAAAATGCATCATAATTTTGCTTGCTTGCAAGCAATATTGAATAATGATTCGGCAAATATGTTTGAATAATAGCCTTACCACTTAAATCGCTTCTACCGCTTCTACCAATGGCTTGAGTGATGAGTTGAAACACTCTTTCACTCGATCTAAAAGAAGGCAAGGATAATCCAACATCAGCAAGGACAATACCCACTAAAGTGACACGAGGAAAATCGTGACCTTTTGCAATCATTTGAGTGCCAACTAAAATGTCTGCTTCATAATTGCTAAATGAGGCGATTGCTTTCTTAATATTGCCCCTAACTTCACTAACATCACTATCAAGACGAAGGACGCGAGCAGATGGGAATAATCGATTGACTTCCGAGACAATTTTTTCAGAGCCAAAACCAGTATAAGCAATATAATTTGAGCCACATTCTGGACAATATTCGCTCATTAGTTCGACATGGCCACAATGATGACATTTAAGCATTTTATCATTTTTATGATAAGTTAATGCGATATCACAGTTTGGACATTTAAAAATATGACCACACTTACGGCAAGAAACATAAGTGGAATAACCGCGGCGATTAAGCAATAAAATTATTTGTTCTTTTCTTGCTAATGCTTCATTTATTGCTGAAATTAATGGTTTTGAAAAGAGATATGAATCACGACTTAAATTCATCGATTTAGACATATCAACAATTAATGTTTCAGGTAATTTTAGTTTGTTAATTCGCTTATCTATTTTTATAAAATTATATATGCCTTTCATCGCTTTTGTTTTCGATTCAAAAGATGGTGTTGCACTTCCCAATAACACTTTTGCGTTATTAATTTTTGAACGCATTATTGCCACTTCTCTAGCGTGATAATATGGTAAATTATCTTGCTTATATGATTCGGAATGCTCTTCATCAATAATGATTAATCCGATGTTATCAAGTGGGGCGAAAATCGCACTTCTTGTACCGACAACAACATTAACTTCCTTATTTAAAATCTTGCGATATTCATCATATCTTTCGGCATTGGTAAGACCGCTATGAAGAATTGCGACTTTCTCGTTAAAACGAGAATAGACATTATTAACCATGATTGGAGTTAATGATATTTCTGGAACTAATATCAATACATTTTTGCCAGTTTCAATAACTTTTTCAGCAAGAGAAAGATATATTTCTGTTTTTCCACAACCAGTAATGCCTTGCAATAAAGTGACATTTTGTTTGGAATGAAGCACTGATTCTATCGCTTGATTTTGTTCATTTGTCAAAACAAAATTCTTTTGCTCTTTTGTGGCGTTAATAACAAGTCTCTTCTTTTCTTTTTTTATGATTTGAAGATGATTATTATCAATTAATTTTTTTAATATTGAAGGTGATTTTATATCTTTTTTATTAACCTCACCATTGTTTTTGACAAGTCGTAATAATTCAATTTGTTTTGGAGTTAGATTGTCTTCGTTATCAGATACAATCTTCACAAAATATTCATAGGCAATTTTTGGACCCTTAAGTGAAGATGATGTCGGTTTTAATGAAAGGGGAAGCATTGCTTGAAGAATAGAAATATAGGGCGCTAAATAATAATTTTTAATTTCATTAGCAAGCAAAATTAATTCCGGTGTTAAAAGAGGCTTTTCATCAATAATTTTTCTAACTTCAAATAATTTATAGCCAAATTCCTTTTCAAGTTCTGCTATTGATTTATCAGATTTTGTTACATTAATCACATAACCGACAATATTTTTATTGTTAAAAGGAACTAAAACGCGTTCACCCACTTCAATTAATGCATCGTCTTTAACAACATAAGAAAAAGGACGATTTAATGATTGTATTTTTCTTTCAATTAAAACATCTACAATTTTCATTATCGCCCTTATTATTACATTTTTGATTTAATAATTTGTCTAATTTCTTCGACACATTTATTCAAATCATCATTAACAACAATATATTGATATTGATCTTTGTATACAACTTCTTCTTGGAAAGTTTTTAAGCGTTTTTGAATGACTTCTTCAGTTTCAGTTGAACGTCCTCTGATGCGCGCTTCAAGTTCTTCTAAAGAAGGTGGAACTAAAAAGATGGAAATAACGCCTTCATCACCTTTTAGTTTTTCTAAGACTTGTGATGTTCCTTTGACATCGATTTCAAGTAAAACATTTTTGCCTTCGTCACGTTTGCTGTTCACCTTGTCTTTTGGCGTTCCGTATTTATTGCCAACAAATTCGGCGTATTCTAGCAAATTGCCCTCTTTAATTTGTCGATCAAAATCTTCTTTGGTCGTGAAATAATATTCCACACCATTTCTTTCTCCTGGTCGCGGAGATCTTGTTGTCATTGAGACACTATAAAATAAATCTAAAGATTCATCTTTCATCAGTTCTAGACGAACTGTGCCTTTGCCGACTCCACTTGGGCCGGACATAATAATTAATAAACCACGTTTCATAACATAATTATATAAAAGAACGAACATCATATCAATGTTTATTATTTATAATAAAGGTTGAATGAGACTAATTATCAATTTATAATTAGATTGATGGATTTTTCAAGAGACAAATATCAAAAATATTTAGAAAGAATCAGTAAAGAAAATAAAAACACTCTTTTTACTTTTCCTCTTCTTTTAAATTATTCTTGTCTTTTGTTTTTACAAAAAGATAGCAAAAATGCCTTGCTAATCTCGCTTGATAAAGAAAAACCACTCGTATGCATGAATGAATATAAAAAACATTTAATTTCCTTAGAAAATGAAAAATATTTGCAACTTAAGAAATTAATTGATGATTTTTATTTAATTGATATTTGTTTATCTAATTTAGACAATGTCATTGCCATTAAAATAAAGCAAGCATATTTCCCAAATGAAGAAAAAATTATTTATGTATTGTTAATCAAAAATCAACCTAATGTTATTTTGTGTAACAAAGACAATAAGATTGAGCATATATTCTTAGAATATAAAAATTACAAATACAATAAAAATGCCATCTTTAAGATTGAAAAAGCTAATTTTAAAGATGGCAATATTGACATAAATAATTACATTCAAAATGTATTGGAAATCGAACTTGAAAAAAGAAGAAACGATAAATATTTAGAAGTCTATAAAACGATAAACAATAAAATCAAGCGCATCGATAGAAAAATAAATAATATTAAAGATGATATCAAAGTAGCTAACGAGACAATTAATAAATATACCAATATTGATTATATTTTTAGTCTTGGTCTTGATTTATCAAAACATCAAAAAGAAGTTGAACTTAACGATGAAATAATCCAATTAGATCAAACTCTTTCAATTAAAGACAATATCAACAATATTTATAAAAGAATTAAGAAAGCGAAAGAAACAATTCGCTTAGCAAATGATAATATCGCAAAAGCAAATAGTGAAAAAGATTATTATTTATCTTTCCAAAAAGAATTTGATGCAAAAAGTGAAAAAGAAAAAGATGTTTTAAAACTCCAAATAATTCAAAGCAAAAAGAAAAAAGAAACATTTGAAACTCCATTTAATAAACCTTATAAAATAAATTATTGTGGCACGATTATATATTTTGGAAAAAATGCCAATCAAAATGATTATTTATCATTTAGCAAAAAACTTGACCGCGACTTCACTTGGCTCCATGTTAAAAATTATACTGGTTCCCATCTTGTTATCGCCTCTAAAACCGTAAGTGAAAAATTATTGTTAGTCGCCTCTTCAATTGCTTTGCAATTATCGCATCTTCAAGTAGGAGAAGTAAGTTATACAAAAAAGAAAAATGTTCGCCGCGGAAAATTTTTAGGTCAAGCAATATTGAAAAATTATTCAACAATAAAAATAAATAACGTCTCACCGCTTGCACAAGAATTAATAGATAAAGCTAAACGCGACTAAATGTCGTATTTGTGAATCATATCAAAGGTGGCTAAGCCAGGGAATTTTTTCTGGCGTAAAATATCATATGTTACAAGTGCCACACAGTTGGACAAATTTAAACTTCTCGCTGTTGAAAGCATTGGAATACGTAAAGTGTGGTCTAAATGTTCTTTTAATATTTCTTTATCAATGCCTGTTGATTCGCGACCAAACATAATGTAAGCATCACTTGCAGGATCTTTAAAATCAACATCGCAATATAATTGTTTACCATATTTTGTCACATAATATATTTCAACATCGCCAATTTGTTTTACAAATTGCTCATAATTTTCATAATATACATAATTGGCATCAAGAAGATAATCCATCCCTGCTCTTTTAAGTGATTTATCGTCAAGAGAAAAAGGGATAGGACCGATGATGTGAACTTTTGAATTACTCGCCATCGCGGTGCGAAGGATATTGCCTGTATTAGCAGGAATTTCAGGATGATATAAAATAATATTGATCATAATATGTTAATATATTAACACAATGAAAATTGAAAATTGTAAAAACTATATAAATTATCCACTTCTAAACGAAGGAATAAGCAATACATCTTACCTAATTGATGATAAATTTGTTTATCGCCACAAAGAAAGTAGTTTAGATCCATTCAATAAACCGATTAATGAAATATCTTTTTATAACGCCATAAAAGATAAAATAAACACCGAGCAAATTATTGAATATGATATAAATACTGGCGAAAAATTATCGCTATTTATCGATAAAACAACGCGCCTTTCTTCACCGCTTAAAAAAGAAGAAATGGATCTGGTAGCAACGTTCATAAAAACAATTGCAAAAATTGATAATAGGATTGATTTTGAATTTCGCCCATTTGATAGATTATCTTTTTATAAAGATAATTCCTATAATAATTTGTATATCAAAAATGAATCAGAAATTATTTTTGAAGCACAGAAATTATATGAAAAATATCCGCTTGTTTATGCTCATAATGATTTAGTAAAAGGCAATTTGTTATTCAAAGATAAAAAATTAATCGTGCTTGATTTTGAATACGCTGGACTAAATATCTCTCTTTTTGATATCGCTAGCTTTATCAGTGAAAATAATTTATCAAAAAAAGAAAAAGAATATTTCCTTTCACAATTTGAAAACATAAATAAAAAGGATGTTCAAACAATGATAAATTTTGAAAACATCCTTTGGTATTATTGGGCTAGTTATATGTATAAATTAACTAACAAGCAAATATTTAATATTATTAAAGAAGAAAAATATAAATCTCTTAATAATATTTAGAACCATCGCCAAATCTTTCGATATAAGCATCAATACATGCTTTAATAACTTCCATTGCTTTATTACGGCCATGAATTTGGTCAACAACTGGTTTTTTGCCTTCTAGTTCTTTGTAAACTACAAAGAAGTGCTTAATTTCTTGTAAAATGTGATCTGGAATATTTTTAATATCTGTAAATGAGTTAAAAACAGGGTCGTTTTTACAAACAGCAATAATTTTTGCGTCTTTTGATCCACCATCAGTCATCTCTAAGATACCGATAGGAAAGCAATCAACAATCGCAAGTGGAACAATGGATTCACTGCAAATAACTAATACGTCAAGAGCGTCACCATCATCTGCTAAGGTGCGTGGAATAAATCCATAATTTTGTGGATAATGGGTTGATGTATATAAAATTCTATCAAGATATAAGGCTCCAGAATATTTATCGATTTCATATTTATTTTTTGAGCCTTTTGATATTTCGATACATGCTAAAAAAGATTCAGGGGTAATTCGTTTAGGATCGACTCTATGCCAAATGTTCATGAAAAATCCTCCTTTTTTGACTAAACTATTATAAACTAAATTGTATGTAAGCGCTACCGAAATAAAGAAGTTATTAAATAAGGCCAATAAATATAAGATAATAAAGTTATGAAATCAAAACATTTGCTTATTCCATTTTTTGCTTTGACTTTATCTAGTTGTGGAATGAAAAACAATCTCCCTTTTGTTTATAAAAACGGGGATTTGTTTGCGTTAAACGAATTAACTTATGAAAATTCATTTGTCGATATCAACTTTGAACAATTTGATAATTACGTCAAATCAGAACAAGAATTTGTGTTATATCTAACTTCTCAAGAATGTTCGCATTGCTATGAATTTAAAGATAAGATTTTTGATTTTGTAAAAGAGAAAAAAACTAAAGTAATGCGCTTAGAAATATTTGACACATCTGGAGATGTTTCAGTTTATACTGAAACCTTTAAAAAAATATTAGATTCCTATAGCGATTTATTATTTATTAATGGCAATGTTTTAACTCCTCAAATATATATTGTTAAAGGCGAACAATTTGCTGATAAAATTCCTAATTCAAGATATTCAACATCATTGATGTTTAAAAACGCATTTAATGATTACGCTAATATAGCAAATGTCTATTCATTCACTTCTTTTGAGGCTTATCAAAAATTTACGGAAACAAATAATGATTATGTAACATTTGCTTTTGATTATGCAAATAAAGGGGCAACAAATATTTATAATGCTCAAATAAAAAATAAAATAAAAACAGCAAATAAAACTGTGGCAATATTTGAGATTAATGAAAACAACAAAGCAAATTTTGAATCATTTTATGATATTTCATTAAATCAATATCCATTTGCGATTAACGTAAATAACAATAACGAAACAAAATACAATTTCACAAACGATATTGCGCAAAATACGCAATTCATGGATGATTCTTTATAAAATAAAAACTGCTTTTCAGCAGTATTTTATGAATTGAATGTATCAATACGCGCTAACGCTCTTTTAAGAGCTAATTCAGCACGTTTAATATCTAAGTTAGGATCGTCTTTATTTTCGATTCTTTCTTTTGCTCTTTCAAGTGCTTTATTAGCGCGTTCAATATCGATTTCATCTTTTTCCTCGATTGAATTTAAAAGAAGGACTACACCATCATTTTTAATATTCATCGCACCACCATGAATTGCAAAATATTTCTCTTTACCATCAATTTTTATTGTTGCTTTTCCATAATCAAGAGCAGCAATAAGCGCGGTATGCCCTTCTAAAATTGTGCGATAACCACTACTAGTTTTGATAGTTAAAGAAGAAGCATTAACACTTTTATAGAGTCCGTTTGGAGTTATGATATCAATTTTAAATGCCATTATTTACCAGCTTTCTTTTCGACATCTTCGATTGTGCCGGCGTAAAGGAAGGCATTTTCTGGATAATGATCGTATTTTCCATCAAGAATTGCTCTAAAAGAGCGAACTGTTTCTTTAATTGGAACATAAACGCCTTTAAAACCATTAAATCCTTCAGCAACATGGAATGGTTGTGACAAGAAGTTGCGAATGCGACGAGCGCGAGCCACTGTTAATTTATCTTCATCATTTAATTCATCCATTCCTAAAATAGCGATGATATCTTGTAGTTCTTTATATCTTTGTAAAATCATTTGGACTTCACGAGCGACTTTATAATGTTCTTCACCAACAATTCTTGGATCAAGAATGTTTGATGTTGATTCAAGTGGATCAACAGCAGGATAAATACCAAGTGAGGCGATATTACGGCTTAAAACTGTTTTCGCATCAAGATGCGAGAATGTTGTAGCAGGAGCTGGATCTGTTAAGTCATCGGCAGGAACATAAATTGCTTGAACAGACGTAATAGAGCCATCTTTTGTCGATGTAATTCTTTCTTGAAGTTGACCCATTTCTGTTGCAAGAGTTGGTTGATAACCAACTGCCGAAGGCATACGACCTAAAAGGGCACTTACTTCACTTCCCGCTTGTGTGAAACGGAAAATGTTATCGATAAATAATAAAACATCTTGATGTTCAACATCACGGAAATATTCAGCCATTGTTAAACCAGAAAGAGCAACTCTCATTCTTGCTCCTGGAGGTTCATTCATTTGGCCAAAGACTAAAGCGGTTTTACTTAAGACACCACTGGCTTTCATTTCATGGTATAAGTCGTTGCCTTCACGGCTTCTTTCGCCAACACCAGCGAAAACAGAAATACCGTGTTGTTCGGTTGCAATGTTATGGATTAATTCTTGAATTAATACGGTTTTACCAACACCGGCACCACCAAATAATCCAACTTTGCCACCTTTCATATAAGGGCAAAGCAAATCGATAACTTTAATGCCGGTTTCAAGCATTTCAGTTGAAACATTTTGCTCTTTAAAAGTTGGAGCTTTGCGATGAATTGGCATTTTCTTAACATCATTATCAAAAGGAAGTTCATCAATTGGTCGACCTAACACATTAAACATTCTGCCGAGAGTTTTTTCACCAACAGGAACAGAAATAGGGGCATTAGTATTAATGACATCAAGCCCTCTTAAAACACCTTCAGTTGCCCCCATGGCAACACATCTAACTGTGTCATCACCAATGTGTTGAGCAACTTCCGATACTAAAGTATCGCCATTTGGTAATTTGATTTCTAAAGCAGTTAATAATTCTGGTAATCTACCGTTTTCAAAACGCACATCGATAATTGGACCGACGGCTTGAACAACTTTTCCAATACTTGCCATAATTTTTACCTCCTATTTTTGACCAGCGATAACTTCGCTGATTTCTTGGGTGATTTGAGCTTGACGGGCTTTATTGTATTCAAGCGTCAAAGTTGAAATGAGTTCGTCAGCATTGTCGGTTGCATTTTCCATTGCGTTTCTTCGACTAGCTTGCTCGCACACCTGAGATTCAACTATTTTTTGATATAAATTTATATTTACATAAAGTGGAACCAAATTATCGATCAAGGTCTTGAGGTCAGGATCGTAAAGTGGCTCAATTAAAGTTGAATCATTTACATTTTCTATTTCCAAAGGAAATAAAGATAAAGTGTTAGGAACAAATTTAATTGAATTTACATATTTTGTATAAACAAGTTTGATTGAACGATATTTTTTGTTTTCAAAATATGAAAGAACTGTTTTTCCTAATCTTGTAATATCTAGATAATTTATTTTTTCGTTTAGCAAAACAAATTCTTCATTTAAAGCAAAACCATTCTTTTTAAAATATGAATCACCTTTCATGCCGATTGGAATAATAACAACTTCGTTTTTATCAAAATTTTGTTCGACATAATGATAAATATCATTATTATACCCAGCACATAATCCAAGATTTGAACTAACAACAATTAGTAAATCTTTTTCTGCATCATTTAATTTTGTGTATTTATTTTCTTCATCATCGAGTCGCGAAAATAAAGTACATGTTAAAGATTTTAATTCATTGCTATAAAGTTCATTTTTAAGCATGACATTTTTAAACTTTTTTAATTTAACTGTGGAAACAAGTTCCATTGCTTTTGTGATCTTTTTAGTTGAATTAATGGAGGCAATTCGATGTTTGGTTTTGTTTAAATTTCCAGCCATATTTATTTAATTGTTTGGATAAATGATGAAATTACATCATTCATTTTCTTTATTAATTCATCGCTTAATATCTTTTTATCATTGATTTCATCAATAATATCGTGATGTGATGAAACGATGTGCTCATATAATTTTGTTAAAGTAGGTTTGATAAGAGCAATATCAAATTCTTCTAAATAACGATTTTTAGCAGCAAACAATTCGATGATTTGACGATCTACTGGATATGTATCATATTGATTTTGTTTTAATACTTCCATCAATATTTTGCCGTGATTTAAAACATCTTTTGTTTCTTTGTCTAAATCACTTCCGAATTGGGAGAACGCTAATAATTCGTTGTAGTTTGCAAGTTCAATTTTTAATGAACTAGCAACTTGTTTCATCGCTTTGATTTGGGCGGCACTTCCAACACGGCTAACAGACAAACCACTATCAATAGCAGGACGTTGACCAGCATTAAATAAATCGCTGACAAGGAATATTTGTCCATCGGTAATAGAAATTACATTTGTTGGAATATATGCTGAAATATCGCCAGCTTGTGTTTCAATGATTGGAAGAGCAGTAATAGATCCACCACCATATTCATCACTTAATTTACACGCTCTTTCAAGAAGGCGTGAATGGAGATAAAATACATCGCCAGGATAAGCTTCACGACCACTAGGACGTTTAAGTAAAAGTGATAAAGTACGATAACTTACCGCGTGTTTGCTTAAATCATCAAAGACAATTAAGCAATCTTTACCTTTGTGAAGCCATTCTTCAGCAATAGCCATGCCAGAATATGGGGCAATATAAAGAAGTGGAGCAAGTTCACTTGCCGTTGCACTGACGATAACTGTATAATCCATCGCTCCGGCTTTTTTTAATTTATCAGCAATCGAGGCAACTGTTGAATTCTTTTGGCCAATTGCAACATAAACACAATAAACACCTTTACCTTTTTGGTTGATGATTGTATCTATCGCAATAGCAGTTTTTCCAGTTTGGCGATCGCCAATGATAAGTTCACGTTGTCCACGTCCGATTGGAATCATCGCGTCAATAGCTTTGATACCAGTTTGAAGTGGAGTATCAACACTTTTACGATACATAACACCTGGAGCAATAACTTCGACTGGACGAGTCGATGTTGTTTTGATATCACCAAGTCCATCAAGTGGTTGACCTAAAGCATTGACAACACGGCCAAGCATAGCGTCGCCTGTTGGCACTTCAACAACACTTTTTGTTCTACGAACAACGTCTCCTTCTTTGATTTCGCTATCACTACCGAGAAGGACAACACCAACATTTTCTTCCTCAAGGTTCATGACCATGCCATAAATATCGTGAGGAAAAACAACTAATTCACCTAGCATTGCTTTATCAAGACCATATACTAAAGCAACACCATCACCAATGGTAATAACAGTGCCGACGTCGTCGGATTCGATTTTGGCGTCAAAATCTTTGATTTGTTGTTTGATTAATGCTGATATTTCTGAAGAATCTATTTTCATTTGGCGCTTCTCCTTTCATTGAGATTATTTTTCAAAAGTTCTAACTTGTTTTTAAGTGAGTAGTCAAAGACAAAATCGTTAATTGCGACTTTAAATCCGCCGATAAGTGACTCATCAATTTTGTTTGTGAGTTCAACTTTTTGACCGATTTTTTTAGCGATTGCAGTTTCGATTCGTTCGATTTCCTTTTTATCCATCATAGTTGTGGAATAAATAATTCCTTCAGCAATACCTAAAACAGTATTTATGGATTTATTAAATTCCTTAGCAATCTTTTTAAAATGAATAAGTCGATGTTTTTTAATTAATAATTTCAAGAATGAATTGATATTTTTAATATCAATATCTTTGCATAAACAATCGATTATTTCATATTTTCTTTCGTCGCTTACGAAATATGATTTTAGATAGGAAAATACATCACTATTATTTTCAAAATAGTCATTTAAAAGATTGATCGCCATTTTATATTCAAGAGGTTTTTTCTCTTCAATGGCAAGCGAGACCAATGCGTTAGAATATCTTGAAAATACGCTATCCATTATTCATCCTTATCTAAAGATTTGATAAATTCGTCAACAAGACGAGAATTATCTTCTTTACTAACTTCACGATTGAGAACTTTTTCTGATGCGCTTAAAGCGACATCAACGATTTGATGATGAATTTCATCTTTGCTCGATTCAATTTCTTGAGCAATTTCATTTTTGAGTTTTTGTTTTTCAATCTTTGTTTCTTCTTTAGCTTGATTCAAGATAATTTCTTTTTGTTTCAAGGCATCATTTTTGGCTTGTTCAACAATTTCAATAGCTTCCTTTTTGCTGTCGCTTAAAACTTTTTCAGCATCGGAAAGAATTTGTTTTGATTTGTTTTCACGTTGTTCAGCGTTATTAATTTTTCCTTCAACGTAATCTCTTCTTTTTTGAAGCAGCTTTTTGATTGGCTTATAACCAAAAAAGAAAACGATGAGAATTAAGACGATAAAGGCAGCAAAAACAGCGAGAAAATCCCAAAGGTTAGGAGATATTTTACTAATAAAGTCATCGCCACTTATCGGAGCATCGCTGCAACTAGTCAATAAAACTGATGACAATATTAATATTGAAATCAAATTAGCCTTTTTCATAAATGTGCCTCCTTTCAAAAAATTAATGAATGTAGCCTGGAAGAATGAAGATGATCAAAATTGAAATAAGTAAGGCGTAAATACCACAAGTTTCAACTAAAGCTGCGCCTAAAATCATTGAAGAACGTAAATCTTTAGCGGCAGCTGGGTTACGCGCCATACCTTCCATTGCTTTGGAAATAAGTAAGCCTTCACCAATAGATGAACAACCAGACGAGAAGATTGCAATAGCAGCGGCAATTGCGATTAAACCTAAATCTGTCATTTTATGACTCCTTTCTAGACCCAACAGCAAGTTGCATATCTTGTTCAGGTCTTTCTTGTGCGATGAATAAACACGATAATGAAATGAACACTAGTGTTTGGATGAATGATGAAAAAACATCAAAATAAGCATGAAGAAGTGGAGTAGCAATTGGAATTAAGACCATTGCTTCTGGCCCACCGGTTAGTCCCGTTAATACTGTCGCAGCATTTTTAAGTCCCCAATTGGTAAGAGTTAATAATACATAACCAGAAATTGCATTACCAA
Organism: Erysipelotrichaceae bacterium; assembly: GCA_022777645.1. Classification (GTDB taxonomy): domain Bacteria; phylum Bacillota_I; class Bacilli_A; order RFN20; family CAG-826; genus Fiminaster. Next base: position 8,910 of record JALFFX010000024.1, on the reverse strand, counting down.
ATAAACGTAGAGACAAAGATAAAAGTGGAGACCACATGCTTAACAAGTTAATTGGAAGGAAAATAGGAATTGGATCAATATATCGTTTAAAATATGACCATTTCGTATAACGAATTGATGTGATATGAATCATTAAAAATGTGAATAGTCCAAGCGCCAAAGGGATAGGAAGATAAGCCATTGGAGTTGGAAGTCCACTTATTCCGATGACGAAATTTAAGAAAAGGAAACAAATAATCGGAAGAACAACGCCACCAAAATTTGGAAAGCCTTCTCCCATTGATGTCGCTGTAAAGTTATCAACTTTTTCAACAGCCCATTCAAGCAAAAATAATAGCCCTTTAGATGGTTTGGTTGGATCTTGTTTTCTTGCTAAAATGCCTCCGATTACAAAAACAAGAGCAACAACAAAACAAATGCACAAACAGATAATTGTTTCGGCATTTGGTTTAAATTCAAGATTACCAGGACCAAATAAAGACATGTTTATTCCTTCTTTTCATCTTGTTCAGCAATTGTAACAGTGTTTTTGTGATTTAATTTCATAACAACAAAAACAATTACTTGCATTGGAGCATAAGCAATAACAACTCCCCATATCGAATTGGCCATCTCTGGAACTGGTTCGAGAATTGAAGTAAATCCAAAGGAAAATATAGCTGTTATTAAAATGCCAGCTAAAAATAAAACCATTCGCAAAAAATAAAATAACATGTACATTGTTACCTTAAGTTTTTTTAGCGAGAGTTCAGAGCCTTTGAAAAGCAAAAATAAATTGATGATTTCAATAACACTGCCAATAGCAACGCCAATCAACCAACCAGGTTGTCCAAAAACAAATAGAGGAATTAACGCTAGCAAACAAAGCGCAAGGGCAATAATTGCGGCGTATTCAAGCATTTTAATCAATTCGACTTTATTTTCTTTCATAATTATAAATTATGGTATTAAATCAAAAAAAGTCAATTATTATTAAAATAATATCGATTGGACGGAACAAAAAAGGAAGCAAATGCTTCCTAATTATTTGACTAATACTTTTTTCAAGACCGCTGATTTGATGATGCCATTTTCGTATTCAACAGGAATTTCACCTTGAATAAGAGGAAGGCAATATTCTCTAAATGAATCTGCCATTCTTGTTTCATCAACCATCATTGATTGTGGGATTTTTCTTTCCACGTTAGCGATTTTAGTAATATCAACCGGTGTGAAATCAACTGCATATGGTTCACTAGATAAGCGTTTAATAGCAATCATATGTCCGCTCATACCTTCGACAGCGTGTCTTACAGCAAGACGACCGCACATAATTGTTTCTTCTTGGTCGACTTTACTTGTAAGGAATGAATATGCTCTTTGAGGAAGGGATAATTCAATTGATCTTGTTGGTAAATCAAGACGAGTTTCAACAAGTTGAGCAAGACGAGCACTTAAACCACCGAGTTGTTTATGACCAAAGCTATCAACACGAACATTTGTTGCACCTTCACTAAAATCAATGCCTTCTGAAACAGCGACGATTGCACTTCCGTGTTCTTCATGTTGCTTTTTGATTTTAGCTAAGAAATCTTCTGGATCGAATGGATTTTCTGGAAGATAGATAAAATCTGGTCTCACACCTTCTGGTAATAAATCGACTGATGCAGTTAACCAGCCAGCATTCCTACCCATGATTTCAATAATGAAAACTTTGCTTTTCTTGTAACATTTGGCGTCAATAACAATTTCTTTAACTGTGTTAATGATGTATTTAGCAGCACTTCCAAAACCATTTGAATGATCGGTTTCAGCTAAATCGTTATCAACTGTTTTTGGAACGCCCATAACTTTGACATCAAGATTAAGTTCTTTGCAAAGTGATGACAATTTGGCGCATGTATCCATTGAGTCATTGCCACCATTAACAAATACATAACCGATGTTGTGTTTTTTTAATGTAGCGATAATCTTGCTATATTCATCGCTATGAATGTCTTTTGGTAATTTATGACGAGAAGTGCCAAGAATTGAACCCGGAGTTTGCTTTAATAATTCAATTGTTGCTTCGTCTTCTTGATTTAAATCAATTAATTGGTCGCAAAGAAGGCCTTCGATGCCATATAAGGAACCATAAATTCCATCGATAACATCGCCGTGTTCACGTGCTTCTTTGATTGCTCCATAAAGTGATGAGTTAATAACGGAAGTAGGTCCACCACTTTGAATATATACCATTGCTTTTTTTGCCATGAAAAAGTTCTCCTTTGAAAAAATACATTAATAATTATACCAAAAAAGAAAACGCATACAAAGAAGTATTACGTCATTTTAAAGAAGGTTATTTTTTGAAAAAGTAAGCGCTTAATTTTTTTCTATATAAAAATGCTACGCAAAAGTATATCTAAATTTTATGTTGAACTTGAAAAATATACATATATCGTGTATCATATTCACATAATCGGAGGAATCAAACTAATGTCGTTTAAATTAAAATTTTTAGGTAAAGAAAAAGAGTTTGAAAAAAATGTTAAATTGTTAGATTTAATAGAAAATAATGATAAATCATATATATGTGCTAGAGTTAACAATCGCTTAAGAGAATTAACATACGAAGTATATTATGATGCTAATGTTGAATTTTTAACTGTTAAAGATATCGACGCTATTAAGATTTATGAAGCTTCACTTCGCTTTGTTGTCGCAATGGCATTTGCTAGAGTCTATCCAAATATAAAAGTGAGATTCTGCTACAATGTTTCTCGTTCAATCTTTATTCAATTACTTAATGGCAAAGCCAATCTTGATATGAAAAACAAGATTGAAAAAGAGATGAACAAAATAATTGATGCAGATCTTCCACTCAAACGCTTTGTCGTTTCAAAAGAAGAAGCAAAAGAAGTTTACGAAAAAAATAATTTATTAGATAAACTCGACATTCTTCAATATCGTCCAGAAAAAACAGTTCATCTTTATGACTGCGATGGTTATGTCAACTATATGTATTCACATATGGTTCCATCAACTGGATATCTTAAAGCATTTAAATTAAGACTTTATCAACCAGGATTAATTCTTCAATATCCACGTGCTGAATGCAAAGGCGAAATTCCAGAATTCGTTGATGCACCAACATTTGGCAAAACCTTAAAAGAATCACACGCCTGGGGACAAATTGCTGGAGCTGATTCAGTTGCCGGAATTAATAATCATATCGCTGTTGATGGCGTTATCGATTTCATTCAATTATGCGAAGCTCGTCACAACAGAATGTTATCGGAACTCGGTGATATTATCGAAGGAGATATTTCTAATATTCGCCTTATTTGTATTGCTGGACCATCATCATCTGGCAAAACAACATTCGCAAACCGCTTAAGAATTGAATTATTATCACGTGGTATTAAACCAATTCGCATTTCTATTGATGATTATTATTTGCCAAAATCACTCGCCCCAATCGATGAAGATGGTAAGCCAGATCTTGAAAGCATCGAAGCTCTCGACATCGATTTATTCAATAAAGATATGCTTGCATTAATTGAAGGCGAAGAAGTTCAACTTCCTAAATTTGATTTCAAATTAGGAAAACGTGTTCCAGGACGCATCTTAAAAGTTGGTGAAAATGAACCAATTATCATCGAAGGAATTCATGCTTTGAATGAAAGAATGACAACTCTTATTCCGCGTCACCAAAAATTCAAAATCTTTATCGCACCTCAAGCACAAATCAATCTTGATAACACAAACCCAGTATCTATTACCGATTTAAGATTATTGAGAAGAATTGTCCGCGATTACAAATTCCGTGGTGCTTCTGCCGAAGAAACAATGTCAATGTGGCCAAGCGTTAGACGTGGCGAATTCAAATGGATTTATGATACACAAGAAGACGCTAACTACGTTTACAATTCAATGCTTTCTTACGAATTATGTGTCATGAAAAAATATGCCATGCCACTTCTTAAAAATATCGAACAAGATAATGAATATTTCCCAATTGCTGAACGTCTCATCAGAATGCTTAAATATTTCGATGATATGCCAGATGAATGGGTGCCATGCAATTCTCTTATGAGAGAATTTATTGGCGGATCTTGCTACGCTGATTAAAGAAAACGAAAACTGCTAACATTCGCTGCTAGCAGTTTTTTATTTTGCTTGGTTTATGAATTCTCTTTTATGGTTTTCATCAATTCCATTTGAAGCTTCTTTTCACGATTATAAATATTGATCAAACCAACATAATAAATCTTTTTCATCATATCAAATTTTTGCTTTTCATCTTCACTGGCGTTTTTTAAATATATTTCTGAAAATATTCTTTCGATACGGAAAAATGATTCATACAAATTAAGAAGTGTCAAATGATAGAATCGAGAATTTCTGGCATATATTAGCATTGGAGAACTATGGGCAATTTCACTCGCCATTTCATAAATTTTAGAATAACTTGAAAGACCTGCTAATTTTTCAACAGCATCGCGGAAATTGAATTTGAATTGTGGATCTTCATTATATGAAGGTATTGATGTTAACCAACCATATTCAATATATTTTTTCATATCTTTGCTCTTGAGATTGAGTTCTTTCATCTCCGCTTTGATATTTTCAAATATTTTATCGACTTTTTCTTTGTCTTGAATAACACCACGGAATGCCAAAGTGTATTCGATATGTTTTATATAATTCTTTTGGATGCTTTCTCCATATTTATAAAGCAATATTAAAATGCATTCAGTTTCATGAAGCGTTCGCCAAGTTGAAAATGCTTCGGTTTCAAAACCATCTTCCATCAATTGGATAATTGCTTTGCACATTGAAAATCCTTTATGCATCACATCATAGACAAGTGACTTATTCGGAGCTTTTTTGCTTTCTTTATTGAGAACACTTAAAGCGAAATTGAGATAAGTTTCAAGTGTTGATATTTCAGGATCAAATTTTGTAATTGCTCTTTCATTTTTAAAATTTAGATGCTCATTCGTAAAATATTTATCCATTGAAATAGATACAATTTGACCTAATAATTTATCATTTAATTCGATATTTTTGTTCAATTGAAATACATAATTGTATTCATGAACAATATATAAAAGAAGAACAACAGGATTGACCGGAAGAATTTTCCCAAACATTCCGTTGTTTGATATTTGCTCTGCACCATCAAGGCATAATGAAAAACACTTGAAAACAAATTCTTTATCAAGTTCAGGATTAATATTTAGATTTTGATAAATTTTATCAAATTGTTCTCTACTTATCATTGTTCTTCACCAGGTTTAAATATCATAGCAGCTTTAACAGCGCACTTCCAACCTTTCCACAATTTATCGACTTCTTTTTTACTCAGTTTAGGCGAATAAGTTGCAACGCATTCATGACTATCAGAAATTGACGCTAAATCATCATAATATTTTGATTTAAGTCCGGCAAGATAGGCAACACCTAATGCAGTTGTTTCAAGACATGCTGGTTTATTGACATCAATTTGAAGAATGTCGCTTTGGAATTGCATCAATATATTATTAGCAGTCGCTCCTCCATCAACTTGTAAAGATTTAATATTTATATTAGCTTCTTTAATCATCACATCAAAAACATCTTTTGATTGGAAAGCAATGCTTTCTAGTGTCGCGCGAATAATATGGTATTTATTTGTTGCTCTTGTAACGCCAAATAACGCCCCACGAACATCATCATCCCAATATGGAGTTCCTAATCCAACAAATGCTGGCACAAGATAAACTCCATTAGAAGATTCAACTTTTTTTGCTTGTTTTTCGCTATCGGAAGCATCGCTAATGACTTTTAATCCATCGCGCAGCCATTGGACGGATGCACCACCAATAAAAACTGATCCTTCAAGGGCGTATGTAGTTTTTCCGTTTAATTTCCAAGCGACAGTTGTTAATAATCCATTTTTTGATAAAATTGGTTTTTCACCAATATTCATAAGCATAAAGCAACCTGTTCCGTATGTGTTTTTTGATTGGCCGGATTCAAAGCAACAATGACCAAATAATGATGCTTGTTGATCACCTGCCACTCCTAAAATATGAACATGGTTGTTAAAGGCACTAGCAATGCCATAATCATAACTTGATTCGCAGACGCGAGGTAACATGCACGCTGGAATATTAAATAAAGATAATAATTGTTTGTCCCAACGCATTGAAAAGATGTTATATAGCATTGTTCTAGATGCGTTTGTGACATCGGTCAAATGTTTTTTGCCATTGCTCATTTTGTAAATGAGCCATGTATCAATTGTGCCAAATAACAATTCACCATTTTCTGCTCTTTGTTGACCATTTTCAATATGGTCTAAAATAAATCTAATTTTGCTAGCAGAAAAATAAGGGTTAATCAAAAGACCAGTTCTTTCATGAATAAAATCTTTTTTATGCAACAAAGAATCGCATATTTGACTTGATTGACGTGATTGCCACACAATCGCATTGTATACAGGTTGACCTGTTTCTTTATCCCACACAACTGTGGTTTCTCTTTGGTTTGTTATACCAATAGAATCAATTTGATTCCAAGTTGTGTTTGATTTGATAAGCACTTCATTGCAAACATCAACGACGCTAATCCAAATCTCCATTGCGTCTTCTTCAACATATCCTTCATTTGGATAAAGGCATTTTACTTCCCGACTAGCCATCGCGACTTTATGGCCTTGCTTGTCAAAAAGAATGGCACGTGATGATGTTGTGCCTTGGTCAATCGCTAAAACATATTTCAACATATTCTTATTTTATAATATAAAATCAAGATATACAAATGATAAAATAATTCCAATAAATTTTAATATTAGATTGTTATATATTTTGAATATATTGAAAGGAATATCAATATGCGAAATAACAAATTATCGCCAATGAATAAATTATTGGCATTGTCTTTTTTGTCATTTGCAACTATTTTTTCGGTAACTAATACAAATTTAGCTAAATCAAAAAGTGCAATTGAAACGCATGCAGCTCAAGATTTAACAACACTTTATAGCAGTTGCGAATCTGCTGTTGCAAGCAAATCTTTATCAAATCTTTGGTCAAGCGTAAAAACTGCTGCTAATAGTGGTTATAAAGGCGGATCATACTCTTCATTATGGACTTGGTATTGGACAACAGACGTAAAAGACGACGGCAGTTTAATGGACTATTATTCCAACACAACTAACTGGACATCTACTTCTGGACAATGTGGTAGTAATAATGGTGTAGAAGGTGGCTGCTATAATCGAGAACACTCAATTCCAAAATCATGGTGGGGTGGATCAGAAAGTAATCAAGGATGTGACATTTATATTGTTGTTCCTACAGATGCTTGGGTTAACTCTATGAGAAGCAACTATGCATTTGGCGTAGTTGGAACTATCTCAGAAAAATCTAATAACGGTTATTCAAAATTAGGAACATCAGCAAGAAGCGATTATAGTGGAACAGTTTTTGAACCAAATGATCAATGGAAAGGCGATTTTGCTCGCATTTATTTCTATGCTCGTGCGAAATGGAATACTGTTAGCATGACTAAAGGCAATGGTTCAAGCGTTTTTAGTGGCAATGACAACACAAACTATGGATTAACGAATTATGCTAAAAAATTATTCTATGAATGGCATAAAGCTGATCCAGTCGATGCATGGGAACTTCAAAGAAATAGTCGTGCTGAATCAGTCCAAGGAAATAGAAATCCATTTATCGATCACCCAGAATACGCTGATTATTTATGGGGCGGAGTTGAAATTGGAACAGGAGGAACTACAACAACTGCTCCAGAAAACTTAACAATTACCGGTTCAAGCACAATTTCTGTTGGTGGAACAAGTCAATTAAGCGTATCAACAACAACAAGCGGAGCATCAACTTCAGTCACTTGGTCAACAAGTAATAGCGCTGTTGCTACAGTATCAACAACAGGTGTTGTTACCGGTGTAAAAGCAGGAACAGCAACTATCACTGCAACATCTACAGTTGATACATCAATTTCTGCAACACTTTTAGTTACTGTTAAAGGACTTTCAAGTCTTTCCACTAGTGGAACTCCAACAAAAACATCATATACAACAGCCGATAATTTTGATTCAACAGGTTTAACCGTCACTGCTAATTATTCTGATGGATCAACCGCTAATGTAACAAACGATGTTGCTTGGTCAAAGCCATCAACTAACGGAACAGTTACAGGCACTTATGGAGGTTTATCCGTTACTGTAAGTGGACTTACTGTTACACAAGCCATAGCCACAACTGGAACTGCTACATATACAATTACAGCAAAAGATGCAGTTTCATCAAGCGGAGCACCAAGCGGATCATCTGCAACCTATTCACAAAATTATACTACTGCTGGACAATTGACTAGCGGAAAATCCGCTACTCTAACTCTTTCTGGTTATGATAATTGTGTTATTACCGGAATCACTCTTTCGATGAAATCGAACAAATCAAGCGGATCTGGATCGTTTACTGCAAAAGCCGGAACAACAACGATTGCTTCAATTGTCGATTCAATGTTTAGCGATGCTAATTGGAACGGTGCATGGTCAACAAGTTATGTTGATATTACTCCAACTATGAGCAATGCTTCTTATTCAATTCAATCTGGCGAGAATGTTACTCTTACAATCACCGCAAGCGCGAAAAGTTTGTATATTGAATCATATACAATTGCGTACACACAAAACACTTCATCTGGAGGCGGTGATGTCTCTGAGCCAGATTCAGTTACACTTAATCCTACTTCACTCACCATGTATGTTGGTGAATCTATCACCTTAACTGCTACAGCAAATGGAACAGTCACTTGGTCAACAAGTAAGAGCGCTGTTGCTACAGTATCAACTTCAGGTGTTGTTACAGATTTAAAAGCCGGAACAGCAACAATTACTGCTACAGTTGGAACTGCATCAGCAACATGTTC
>JALFFX010000042.1 GCA_022777645.1 Erysipelotrichaceae bacterium | reverse complement strand
ACAGTCAACTTACCGATAATATCTAATGCGTCTTTGATAGTAGGCATATCCAATTACCTCCTTCGGTGGTACTGTTTCTTACTATTATTATACGCTATTTCTCGTCAAAAATCAACCATTTGTTGTGACAGAGCCTTTTATTCTTCTTTTTCAATAATTGGTATGTGATCTGGAATAATAGGGCGAGTAATTTTATAACCTTTATAATTCCATATAAACGATGTAACAGCGTAAACAATAGATAAAATCAAACTAATATAATTAAGCGATAATAAAGCACTTACGATAAAAAGAAGAGAAGTTAAAACAGAAAGTGGTGCTGGCACTAAAACTTTCTTAAATTGGAATCTAACATCATAGCCGTTCATCCAAAAGATAATCCATAAAACAAAATGAAGGCATAAAATAATGCCGGATAGCAAAGACCATAAAAAGAAAATTCCTAAATAATAGAAGTCATGACTCAATAGTAAAAATGAAAGGTTAATTGACATTTCTAAAACAAAATTTGTAATAAATAAAAATAGATATTTTCCTTTAAATAATTGCCCCGGAAAACGCTTAGCATTTTTAAACATTATGTATAGCGTTCTCGGCAAAGAAATAAACAGAGCATTTATAAAAACATAAATAGAAGTAGCAGTTATAATCATTGCACAAACATTATACATCAAATGCGCATCATTAACTTGATAATCAGCAATAGAAGTGGTGGTATATAAAAAATATTAGTAGATAATTAGTAGTTTTTTTCAACAACAAATTTGTGGATAAGTGCGAAATTGTTGAACTGATAGCGGTGGAATAAGCCGATAATCAATTTTTATTTTTTTGCGATATTATCGAATAAATATATAATATAGTTAACATAATATTGATTATGCGAAGTTATATATTTAATAAAAAAAGCAAAAATAAAGTGCATAACTTAATATGCACAATAATTTGAATTAAAATTTATTCTATTTTAATAATTCTTCTAAAGATATTCTTTCACGTTGTTCAGTTGTAAATAGATTTACGATAACATGATGAGCGTCAATTAGAATCCAACCTGTTTCAGGTTTTCCTTCAACATGATTGATCGTCATTTTATTCTTTTCTATTTCATCAACAATATATTCAGATAACGCTTTTAATTGACGAAAATTATTCGCGGTTGCAATTATATAAAAATCCGCAAAAGGAGTTTTGTCTTTGACATCAATTGTTAATATGTCTTCAGCTTTATGTTCGTTTAATGTGGCTTCAATAATTTTTACCATTTTGTCTTTTCTCATTTTTATATACTCCTTATTTATTAATATACATTTCAAAGCAAGCGTCCGTTAATTCGTTTGTAATATCTTTATTATGCGCTAACAAATATTTTTTATTATCGATTAATGTATCGATAAATCCTTGTTTATAATCCTTCATACAAGAATCAATTAAGAAGCGCGAATCAAATCCTCTGGTTGGCTCAATCTTATCGCTTGCATAAACAACCATTGAAATTGGCGACATGTTTTTATTTCCTGTACAATGATTTCTTATCGCTGTAAGTATTTCTTCGTCTTCTATACCGAATTCATGTTCTGCCAAAAAAGCTCCTAAAAATTGATGGTATGAGAATTTAGGCAAATCAATATACATTGGGAAATTATCTTCCATAAATTTAACTTGATCGATTTGCATAGTTTTTCCGGCGTCATGAAGTAGACCAGCTATATAATATTTATGAGGATTATCTAGCTTATTCTTAACCGCGATTGCGTATGCAAGATGAGCAACTTGAATGCTATGTTCTAAACGCTCATTCGTGATATATTTTGATAATTTATTAATATAATACAAGCGATCATTTTCAATGATTTCGCATACTTCATGAGGAATATCTAGTGATTTTAATTGTCTTACTTTCGTCGAACTAACTTCACCACTTTCATAAAATTTAATGTCTACCATATTATAAAGATTTATAATATCTTGATCTAAATCGATATTAGGTCTTGAAGAAAATATAATCGTCGCAAGTTTCGATAATTCTTCGGCGTTTTTCCATTCGGCAAAGCGATTTACCTGATCTGCACCAATAAGAAAATAAATCTTATCATTTGGATGCATATTCTTAAAATATCTAACTGTATCAATTGAATAATTGATATCGTCTTTACTTTTCAATTCGTAATCTAAAATAGACGAACCGCTAGGGCAATATTTCAATGCTGCTTTTAGCATTTTAAGTCTTTCATTTGAAGAAGATGTAGGGTTTTTCCAACGCGGAGAACGAGCCGGAACAAAAACTACATCTGCATTCAACTTCATTGAAGCATATGTAGCCATTCTTATATGGCCATTATGAATAGGATCAAATGTTCCACCAAAAAGAATATAATTAGCCATTTTTATTTTTTATTAATTTTTGGACGCGACGAATAAATAGAAACGCCTTTTGGCACATAAATTCTAATAATTTGATTAGATGCTTTAAAATTAATCCATCCTAAGCCTAAAATACCGATATCGCGATAAGTTGTGCGGCTATCATTAACATCGATTTCATAAACATCCAAATCTTTTACTGATGAAATGCCTTGATAGACTGGCTTAACTGCTTTTGACGCAATTAATTTAACAAATCTTTCATCCATTGGATTACGGTTCGGGTTTAATCTTTTTAAAATAACTTTATCATTGAAATAACAATTAATAATTGTTTTATCACCTGAAAGAAGTTCGATAAAGCCAAGACCGCCAAACAATAATGCTTGGTTCTTTGCAACAACGATTTGTCTTTCTTTTAATGTTTGTGTTGCAAAAATTGTATTAAATGTCGGCTTATCAAGATTGTATAAAATTGAATTATCAATGCTTAAACCAGGAGTATTATACATGCTCGATTTCTTGTTAAAAGGAATCTTCATAACATCAAGATTTGTGTTTGGATATGGTTCGGTTACAATTGTTGCACCGCTAAAATTGCTAAATACACGCAAAATCGATGATAACAAAGTTGATTTACCAGAAAGATGACTTCCGACAATGAAAACATCTTTACCATTTTTCATTTCGTATATTCTCATCATTATTTCACGAGCTGTGTCATCGTCAAAAGCGCTTGCGACAATAACTTTGTCAGCGCTCATTTGCAATCCAGCTGCTCTAAATCTATGGGCAACATATTCTTCTATTTCATCTTTTTTAGTTCCTGATGGCAATAAGTCGAATTTGTTTGCGACTACTAAAATATTCATGCCATTAAGAATATCATTTAATTGGTGATTAAAAGCTGCCTCGAATGAGAAAAGATTAACGACATAAACAATAAGGGCTTGTTTCTTTTTAGCGTCATTTAATAAAGTAACAAAATCATTTTCTAATAAAGGTTCGTTGCTTCTTTTTCGATATCTTTCTTTTTCAAAACACTTGTCGCAAAACAAAAAGTTTTGACTTGCTGATTCAAGTGTTTCTTTTTTGACATAGCCTTCTTTGTTAGGGTCATCACATTGCAAAATAACTCCACAATTATAGCAACGACGAATTTGATTAATAGTTGGCATGATTTAGTTCTCCCCATTCCTTAAACAATTTATTTTTTTGTAGTCTTCTTTTAACAATTCTTTCAAACATACGATTGAAGCGGGTAGTAATTTGATCTTCTTTGACTAATTTTTCAACGTATATCGATTTAATTTTCGCGCGATTAGCAGCAGCTATATCGGTCATTAATTGATCTCCGACTAGCATTACTTCATTTTTATCAACGTTTAATTGTTTTATTAATTTATTAATCCCACGCGCGAAAGGCTTTCCAATAGAATTAACATATTTTACGCCCAATTTATTAGCATAAGTAGATACTCTTTTTCCTGTATTGTTTGAAACAATAATCATTTCAATATTGCTTTTTAACAATTCATTTTTTAAATGTATTGCTCGGTCTGAAGGAACAAGAGTTTTATAAGAATCAAGTGTGTTATCTAAATCCACTAACAAATATTTGATGTGTAGAGAAACAAAAAAGCAGATATCTATTTCATAAATGTTTTTTGCATGAGCGTATGGAATATATTTTTTCATCTCTTTTTTTAATTATAGCAAATATTTATATTTCTTAATTAAAAGTATTAATCTTCCTCATCAAAATCAAAGATTGATATTTGTTTTAAGCCGATTTCGTTTTCGCTTTCTTTTTCATCACTTGAAACAAATTCATTTTCATCTTCTTTTTCTTTTGTGCCTTCTATTTTGGCAGTAACAATATCTTTAGATATATAATCACTTCCTTCGACAAAAGGAATCGTTAAATATTTTGATTTAGCCAATGAAGAATTGCACTTTGCGTATTTATCAAGTGGTGTGACATGATAATCATCAACTTCAAGAGTAAACACTTCTTTTAAATTGTTTAAAGCGTGAACACAATGAGAGGAAATAGATAAATCTATTTTCTTTGCAAAAACAAGTTCATGTTTATCATTTTTAAATGATCTAAAGATGGTTGTTGTTTTTCCAGGTCGTTGTGACATTGCAATATTTTGAATATCAAGAATGCGATAGCAACCCTTATTTGTTAAAAGAAGAAGTTTTCCTTTAACATTATCTTTCTCATAACAAAATAAAGAAGATATTTCATCATCACCTAGTTGTGAAATAGCTTTAACGCCTCCAGAACGCATACTTGCAACTGGAATATTTGTTTCGCTATAGGCGGTAGCTTCACCATTTTTTGTTAAAATCACTAATGTGTTATCACCAGATGAGAAAGTAACATCAACAACTTCATCTTCAGAAAGAAGTTTCATACACATAAGTGGTTTTGAATAACGGACTACAGAAAAATCTGATAATCTAATACGTTTAATTTGCCCAAATTTTGAAACAAGTTCAACAAAGACGCCTTCTTTGAATTCTTGAACAGCAATAACTTTGATGATTTTTTCATTTGGTGGAAGCGAAATCATATAGTTAATATGCTTTCCTTCATCTTTCCATTTATTTTCATTAATTTGATGAACTGGAATGTATAAAAAATTACCGAGATTTGTAAACGCCAAAACAAAATCAGTAGTCATAACTTTGCCAGCATAAACTAATGCATCGCCTTCTTTGATACCTGGAAGTGAATTTTCACCACTTCCACGATAAGATTTAATCGAAGAATATTTGACGTATCCTTCTCTTGTTATAGCGAGCATAACTTGCTCTTTGGAAATAAGATCACGTTTATCGATATTTTCACTAATATCTTTTGTAACGATTTGAGTTTTTCGATCTTTTCCATATTTATTAGCAATGGCTTTTAAATCAGAAATCAATAAACGATCAAGTTTTTTACGATCGCTTAAAATACCATTAATGAATTCAATATTTTTCTCTAATGTTTCTTTTTCTTTGACTAAAACATTGATGTCTGTATTGGACAACTTATAAAGTTGAAGCATAACAATTGCTTCACTTTGTGCTTCAGTAAAGTTAAATTTTGCTTGAATGTTTTTCTTTGCATCAGCTTTATCCTTGCTAGCGCGAATTGTGTTAACGACTTCATCGAGAATAGAAATGGCTTGTATTAAACCATCAACTATTTCTAAGCGGTTTTTATTCTTTTTTAAATCGAAATTGCTTCTTCTTGTGATGACATCGACTTGATGTTCGATAAAGCAATCAACAAAATCGAGCAAAGTCATTGTTTTTGGACGGCCAGAAACAATTGCAACCATGTTTGCAGAATAAGATGATTTAAGACTTGTTTTTGTCATTAAATAGCGATAAATAACATCGGCATTTGCATCTTTTTTAAGATCGATTGCGATTCTAATACCATTTCTATCGGATTCATCGCGTACTTCCAAAATACCAGGAAGAATTTTATCGTGCACTAATTTGTCTATTTCATAGACAAGTTGAATTTTAACTGCTTTATATGGAATTTCTGTAACTAAAATTTGTTTAATTTTTCCGTCATCAACAATTTCAGTTTTTGCAGCAACTTCAATGCGGCCTCTTCCCGTTAGATATATATCTTCAAGACCTTTGCTTTTGTAAATTAAACCACCACAAGGAAAATCAGGACCAGGAACAAAATTCATCAAATCAAGACTGTCACATTTAACATGATTAATTCGATAAATGACTGCATTAACCACTTCACGTAAGTTATGAGTTGGAATTTCAGTTGCCAATGCAACTGCAATACCTTCGGTACCATTGACTAACAAGTTAGGAAAACGCGATGGCATGACAACTGGTTCAAAATCAGTGTCATCAAAAGTCAAAGCCATATCGACTGTGTCTTTATCAATATCGCGAACCATTTCTTCTGCTATTTGGCTTAATCTCGCTTCAGTATAACGATAAGCAGCGGCACTATCACCATCGATTGAACCATTATTACCTTGAAAGTCGATTAATGGATTGTTGCATTTCCAATCTTGACTCATGCGAACTAAAGCTTCGTAAATAGAAGAATCGCCATGAGGATGATATTTCGCCATAACTTCGCCAACAGTATGAGCGCTTTTTCTTGTTGGGCGTGTAAAAATATTTCCGCTTTTGTACATGGAAAAAATGATGCGGCGTTGGACAGGTTTTAATCCATCACGTGCATCTGGAATAGCGCGGTCCTGAATGACATATTTTGCATATGTTGCATATCGAGAACCCATGATGCTTTCAACGGTTTCGTTGTGGATGTTTTCAACAATTTCTTGTTCGAGAATTTCTTCTTTTTTCTTAGCCATCTATTTCACCTCATCAACGAATGTATCAATTTCATTGAAATTGACATTTTCTTCAACCCATTGTCTTCTAACTACAGTATCATTTCCCATGAGTATGGAAATTTCGCGTGCAGCACTGACAGGATCTTCTATAGTAACTTTGCACAATAAACGTGAAGCAGGATTCATTGTTGATTCCCAAAGTTGTTCATCATTCATCTCGCCCAAACCTTTAAAACGAGAAACTCGATATCCAGCACCTATTTCTTTTTTAGCGCGTTCTAAATCAGTTTCATCCCAAGCATAACGATACACTAATTTGTGATTAACTTCTTTGCTGACAC
Source organism: Erysipelotrichaceae bacterium (assembly GCA_022777645.1). Taxonomy (GTDB): domain Bacteria; phylum Bacillota_I; class Bacilli_A; order RFN20; family CAG-826; genus Fiminaster. Next base: position 13,815 of record JALFFX010000042.1, on the reverse strand, counting down.
GATATAAAGGTGGCATTGCCACAAATAATTTGCCTTTTAAAATAAGCGGCTTCATAAAGTTGTAGAAAAATGTAATCAATAATGTTTGGATATGAGCTCCGTCGGTATCAGCATCAGTCATAATAATTACTTTTCCGTAATGTGAATTATCGACATTGAAATCTTCTCCGAAACCGGCTCCAATCGTATTGATGATTGTCGCAAATTCTTCATTTTTCAGCATTCGCTCTTTTGAAATTGAATCTGTGTTCAACGGTTTACCTCTAAGAGGTAATATTGCTTGATATATTCTATTTCGTCCTTTTCGAGCTGTACCACCAGCAGATTCACCTTCAACAATGAAAAGTTCGTTTTTATCATAATCTTTTGATTGGGCAGGTGTTAATTTATCAGATAAAATCATCTCGACTTTAGCTTTCCTGGTGCTACGAGCTTCGTCTTTAGCTTTGCGAGCAGCAATACGAGCATTTTGAGCATCAATGCATTTTTTAACAAGTGATACTGCGAACTCTTTATGCTCATTGAGATAATAAGTCATGTTGTTATAAATGAAATTGCTAACAATAGCAACCGCTTCAGGAGTTCCTAATTTTTGTTTAGTTTGTCCTTCATATTGAAGCATTTGTTCTGGAATTTTTAATGAAATAATAGCAGTAAGTCCTTCACGGATATCACTGCCTTCGAGTTTGATTTTTCCTCTAATCAATTGGTTTTCAGTTGCGTAATCATTAACAGCTTTAGTGATGCCCATTTTAAAACCACTTTCATGAGTACCACCATCTCTTGTTCTAACGTTATTAGCATAAGAATATATTGATTCGCCGTAATCCTTTGCACAATATTGCAAGGCAATATCGACTTTTATGCCACTATCTTCTCCGTCAAAAGAAATCACTTCATCCATAGGAGTTTTGTCTTTGTTAAGATAGGCAACATATTCTTTTAAACCTTCGTTGTAACAGAAATCACCACGTTGTGATGTTCGTTCATCGAGGACAACAAAACGAACGCCTTTTAATAAAAACGCACTTTCTTGGACATGATTTGCAATTACATCGAATTGGAAATTAGTTGTTGAAAAAATCTTATCATCTGGTTTGAATCTTACTAATGTACCATGTTTTCTTGTTGTTCCAAGAACCTCTAATGGTGTGACTAATTTTCCGCCATTTTCGAAGCGAAGATGGTTAATTTTGCCATCACGAAATACAGTTATATCACAATAAACGCTTAAAGCGTTTGTTACACTCGAACCAACACCATGAAGGCCTGCTGATGAAGCATAAACCTTTGATGAAAATTTTCCACCACTATGAAGGGTTGAAAAAATGAGTTGCACAGCTGGCATGTTTGTTGTTTTATGAATATCGACTGGAATGCCACGACCTTCATCAAGAACGGAGAGTGATCCATCTTTATGAATTGTGATAACGATAACATTACCAAAGCCATTAAGAGCTTCATCAACGGCATTGTCGACAATTTCCCATACCAAATGATGCAAACCTGTTGAATTTGTGGACCCAATATACATCGCTGGACGCTTTCTAACACCAGCTAGTCCTTCCAATATTTCAATGTCTGCTGCGGAATATGATTCTAAATTTTTTTCTGCCATGGATTTTTGTCTTTCAATTTCAAAAATTGATTATAGCAAAAAATTTGTTGAAAAGTAATATACTTTTTTAGTATCATTGATTAAGTTGTGAGGAAAAAGTATGGATATTATTTTATATAATATAGCGTTCGCATTAGGATGTACATTAATTGGTTACATTTTTGGTAGCATTCCTACTGGCGTAATTATTGGAAAACTATTTTTTAAGAGAGATCCACGAACAGAAGGATCTAAAAATTCAGGAGGAACTAACGTCGGAAGACTATTCGGAAAGAAAGCAGGCCTCGCTGTTATCATTATCGACATGATTAAATGTATTATTCCTGTAGTCGGTATCTGGGCAATCGTTAAATACAGTCCGCTTAAAGATGTACTCGCAAGCGATACTTGGAATTTATTAAATCAACTATATATTTGTTTGGCAGGGCTTGGAACTATTTTAGGGCATTGCTGGCCATTATTTGCAGGATTTAAAGGTGGAAAAGCAGTTTCTGTTTTTTGTGGATTTGCAATTGCTACTTGCTGGTTAGCAGTTCTTGTTGGCGTGATTGTATTCTTTGTTTCCTTAAAAATTAAAAAATATGTTTCCTTGTCTTCAATGCTCACGGCCGTTTCAGGAATTATTACAACTTGGATAATGTTTTTATTACCAATTTTGTTCACTGATTTCTCATCAAATATTTTCATGTGGGGAAACGGAACTTTCTTGGTGGCAGGTTGGGAATATGCAACAACAATAACTGTCATGGCAATCATCTTGATTATTCGTCATTCGGCCAATATCAAGCGTTTGGTCAATCACGAAGAAAGAAAGATTGGTTGGATGAAATAATAGTAGTTCGTTAGTATAAAATTAGTAGTTTTTATCGATGTGAATAAATTCTATTATTGTTTATTTTTATTCAAAAACATTCGATTACATCAAACTTTTTAATTGACATTTTTAATTGACAATTACTATGTTCACCACCACCGCCTTTAAAATTGTTGACGAGAAAAAATGGACTTTACCAGACGGCTAAATTACGGCCGTTTTTTCTTTTTATGAATAATTTATCATCTCTAAAAATTTCGCGGCTCAAACAGGCTTTCGTTGTAAATTTTGTTTTTATAAATTTTCTGAATAAATTAGATTTTGAAAATAAAAAAATCGCCTGTTGAACAAGCGATTTGCTTTTAGTTTGATTGATCTTAATTATTGATTCTTTTTCATTGAATTCATAACGGCACGAATTCTTGCTTCTGAAGCTTTAACGCCCATCTGCATGAACATAGCGCGAATCATGTTTTCGTTGATAGGTGGATTTTTTTGTAATTGTCTCTTGAAGAACCAACGAGAAGCAAAGAATCCAACAACTAGTCCGAGAATCAAAACACCAATGACTGTTCCAATAAATACACCGATTTCAATCATATCTTATTAATTAGCGCGTCCGTCATATGCGCCTGTGTCTGTGCGGACAAGAACGGTTTCACCGTTTTCGATAAATAATGGGACTTTAACTTTAAATCCTGTTTCAAGAGTTGCATTTTTCATTGCTTTGTTGACTGTATCGCCGCGAACTGCTGGTTCACAATCAACGATTTGAAGAGCAACGCTTGATGGAAGGGTGATACCAAGAATTTCATCATCGTAGAATAAAATATCAATTTCAGCATTAGAAACTAAGAAGTTGAGTTCCCATTCTAATCTTGATTTGGCAATTCCGATTTGTTCAAATGTGGAATTATCCATAAAAATTAAATTGTCGCCATCATCGTATAAATAAGCCATTTTCTTTTTAGAAAGAACGGCTTTTTCGACATCGTAACCACTGTTACGAGCTAATTCTGTGATAGCGCCAGTTCTCATGTTTTTTGCTTTGACTTTTGCGACCATTTTTCTCATGGCTGTTTTATTTAATAAAATATCCATGACTTGATAAAGGTTGCCTTCATCAATGAAATAGTTTCCTGGTCTTAATTCAGTAACGTTCATTTTCTTTCCTCCGTCATTTTCAAATAAATAATAATATTATTCTAAACATTTCGCAAATATGGATTAAAATCCATTTCTCTTTTGAGCGTCGAAATGCTTCCATGCCCTGGATAAATTTTTGTATCAAGTGGTAAACGTTTAATCTTATCTAAAGAAGCTTTAATTTGGCTTATTTTCGAACAACCTGTTGGTAAATCGCTTCTCCCGATAGATGATTTAAATAATGTATCGCCAGTAAATATTGCTTTTTCAGATTCGATATAGAAGCAGCAACTTCCGCTCGTATGAAATGGAGTGTGCAGTACTTCAATATCAAAGCCGTTTATGTGAATGATTTCTTTATCGACGACCTTTTCAATATTAGAAGGAATAAAGTTTAATACTTTATTAAACCTTGATAAATTGATTCGAGGATTTGATATTGAATCAAATTCTAATTCATGAACATAAACTTTTGGTTTATCAAAATAATTAAATATTTCCTCAAGCGCACCAATATGATCATAATGGCAATGCGTAAGTAAGATAGATTTAACAACCAAATTCAATTTTTTGATATGTTCAATCAGTTTTTCGCCGTCGTATCCTGGGTCAACAAGAATAGCCTCTAATTTATCATTGTATATTAGATAACTATTGCAATAATCGTCTCGATAATAAATATCAACCACTAAATACAAAAAACAAGGAATATATCCTTATTTTTTCTCCTTGTGCATTGTTTGCTTTTTGCATCTTGGGCAGTATTTTTTTGTTTCCATTCTGTCTGGATGTTCTTTTTTGTTTTTGCTAGTGATGTAGTTTTCTTCGCCACACACTGTGCATTTAAGTGTAATATTATCGCGCATAAATTTTCTCCTTAAAGTAAATTAGCAATTAAGATATTATCACAACTTAAAAAATATATCTACAAGATTTATCTTGAAATAATATTTAGTCATCGAAAAACAAGCGAATTTATTCAATTTATTTATTCAAAAGTATATTTTTATAAAAAAACATTAGATAATAATTACATGCTAAGTAGAGAAAAAACAAAAAGGATGTATATCGGTTCCACACCGATTGGCGGACAAAAACGCGTATTAATTCAATCGATGTGTAACATCAAAACAAGCGATTATATTCGCGTTAGCGAACAAATCAATCGCTGTGCAGCTTTAGGAGCAGATTTGATGCGTGTATCTGTCCTTGATTTTGATGATGCTGCAGCAGTAAAAGAAATTAAAAAAAGAATAACAATACCTTTGATAGCAGACATTCATTTTGATTATCGTCTTGCTATAAAATGCATTGAAAATGGCATTGATGCTATTAGACTAAATCCAGGTAACATTCAATCAAAAGAAGGCATAAAAGAAGTCACAAGATTAGCCAAAGAAAAACACATCCCAATTCGTATCGGCGTTAATGCTGGATCAATTGATAAAAATATTAACAATACAACTGATATCGTTCAGGCAAAAGAACTTGTTGAATCTGCCAAAAAGATGGCTAAAATTTTGGAAGACGAAGGTTTTTATGACATTGTCATATCTTTAAAATGTTCGCATGTATTGCAAACAATTTCAGCTTATGAACTAGCCAGTAAAGAATTTAACTATCCTCTTCACATCGGGATAACAGAAGCCGGTCCAAAAGACGTTGGATTGATAAGAAGTGTCGCTGGCATTGCCCCTCTTTTATTAAAAGGAATTGGAGACACAATCAGAATATCTTTAAGCGATGAGCCGGAAGAAGAAATAAAAGCATGCAAACGATTGTTAAAAGATTTGGAACTAAATAACGATTATCCATTACTTATTTCTTGTCCAACTTGCGGAAGAACCCAAGTCGATTTAGTGCCATTAGCCAATAAAGTATTAAAATTTTTAGAAGATAATAAGATTAATAAGACTGTTGCAATAATGGGCTGTATCGTCAATGGTCCAGGCGAAGCAAAACGAGCGGATATTGGCTGTGCAGGTGGCAAAGGTGTTTGGGCAATATTTAAAAAAGATATAGTTTTAAAAACTGTATCAGATGAAGAAATTTTCGAAGAATTAACTAAAGAAATTAAGAAATTATAGTTATTATAAATTGTCTCGCCAATTTTCGATAAAAGTTGAATTTTTTAACATTTCAATTTCTTTTTTATATGGAGCTTTACCATTAACATAAGGTGTTTCTAATATTTTTGGAATGTTTGATAATCGTGGGTTATGAACAAAATTATTTATTGTTTCAAAACCGACATATCCATATCCAATATTCTCATGACGGTCCTTGTGAGATTCACGAGGATTTTTTGAATCATTAATGTGAATGCAAAGCAATTTATCTAATCCGATTATTTTATCAAATTCATCAAGAACATCATCGACTTTGCTAACATCAACGCCTTCATCGCTAATATGGCATGTGTCAAGGCAAACGCCAATTCTCTCTTTTTTGTTCACACCATCGATAATGCTTTTAATTTCATTAAAATTAGCGCCTAATTCACTGCCTTTTCCTGCCATTGTTTCTAACGCTATTTTTACATCTGTACCATCATTTTCAAAAATCTCATTTAAGGCGTTAATGATGGAATTAAGACCATTTTCAATTCCAGTTTTAACATGTGAACCTGGATGAAGAACAAGAATGGATAAGCCAAAATCTTTCACTCTTCTTAACTCTTGAGCTAAGTTTCGCTTAGATATTTCATATAATTCACTATTTTGGCTGTTGCCAATATTAATAATATATGGAGCGTGAACTATTATTTTTGATTCGTCAAAACCGCTTTGTTTTATTAACTCTCTTGCTTCGGCAATGCGAAGTTCGCTAGTTGGTTTGCGAAATGAATTTTGCGGCGCTCCAGTATAAAACATAAAAGTAGTTGAGCCATATGATATAGCTTCTTTTACACTTCCTAAATAATATTCAGGACCACTCATTGAAACGTGTGAGCCAATTAATATTTCCTTATTCATATCTATTCTTACTTTCTTTACGGTATCTTTCGACCCTTTGTCTTCTTATATCTTTTTTAATAATTTCGCGACGATGTTTTTGCTTGGCTTTTTCAACAAGTAATTTTGTTTTCTTTTTATAGCCTGGTTTAACTTTTTTATTAATATTTGCCAGATTATTAATCTTTGTAATCTCTTTTTGAAGTTCAGGATCTAATTTCTTCTTATTTGGATGAGTTCTGACGATTCCTTTTGAGTCGACAAGTTCACCATTTTTTAATGTTTTGAATTTAAAATCAACCCCGTTTTCGATAAGCGCTAATGGCTTTTTAGTGGAATCGGCATTAAAGAATGAATAACAATTTCCTTTTTTGTCAAAGCGGCCTGTTCGACCTGCACGATGATAATAAAATTCAAGATTATTTGGTAAATCGACATTTAAAATGTCGGTAACATTTTCAATATCAAGTCCTCTTGCAGCCATATCAGAACAAACAAGAATATAAATTTGTCCATTAGCAAGTTGCTTCATTACATTTTTTCTTTCGCGAGACGATAAATCACCAGTTAATAATCCAGCTTTGTACTTACGCGCCTTCAAAAAATTATAAATATCGTTTGCGGTTTCTTTTTTTGACGCGAAAATCATTAACAAATATGGATTGACCGCTGAAATAAAATCAACAACCGCGTCAGTTAATGGAATATGCTTGATATCAACAAGATAATGAGTGACATTCGATGATGTCATTACTTCTTCATTTACTAATGGAATGTTGCTTCCAATATATTTTTCAAGTCGATAAGAAAGATTCTTTTCAAGCGTAGCAGAGAAAACCAAATATTGGCATTTTTGAATCGATAATGCGAATGAATCGATGTCATCAAAATAGCCTTCCGCCATAAGCATATCAGCTTCATCAAAAACAATAGTTTTTACATGTGAAATATTTGTATTTTCTTTATCTAAAAATACATCTTTTAACCTTCCAGGCGTGCCTATGGCAATATGAGGAGGAACGCTTAGTCCTTTTTTTGTTCGATCAATAGCTTCACCAGCTTTAAACAATTTAACTTTTAGATTTTTAAATTCGCTAGTAAAACGATGAGCGCATTCATAAATTTGAACAGCTAATTCGCGAGTTGGAGCAATTATGATTGCTTGGATATTTTGGTCTTTGTAGTCGATATTTTCAATAATCGGAATTAAATAGCACAAAGTTTTACCCGAACCGGTTGATGATTGTACCATTAAAGTTTCGCCTTTGAGAGCTTTTGGAATTGCTCTATTTTGTATAGGCGATGGATTGAAATATTTTTGACGATTGAGCGAATCAATCATCTTGCTAGATAAATTTAAACCTTTAAACGACATAATTTTATACCTGAGTTATTATACACGATTTTTCATTCTTATGGTATCATAAGCATATGCGTGTTCAAATTATTAAGCCTTGTGGCTTTTGTGTTGGTGTTGATGAAGCAATAAAGCTCGCGTTAAATACAAAAAAGAATAATCCAACAAAGCGAGTTGTTGTTTTAGGTATGCTAGTTCATAACAATGATGCTTTAAAAACGCTAAATGAAGGTGGGGTCGAAACTTTATACATCAAAGAAAAAAGTCTTGAAGAATTGGCCTATTTAGCCCCAAAAGAAGCAATTATTGTCTTATCAGCGCATGGCCATAGCCAAAAAATCGAAGATATATTGAATAAAAGAGGCATTAGCTATATAGACGCGACATGTCCTTTTGTCAAAAAGGCCCAACGCGAAATCAAAGAGATTGTTGCGAAAAATAAACAAATTATTTATATCGGGAAGAAAAATCATCCTGAAGCAAATGCTCAATTATCGATATCTAATAATGTATTTTTATATGAAGATAGAAAGACATTTGATTTTAATCAAATTGAAGATGAATCACCATATGTTATTGCGCAAACTACGTTATTAGCAGACGACGTGGAAAAAGAATTTGAATATATAAAGACAAATATTCCAAACGCAAAATTCATTAAAGGCGTATGTAATGCATCGCAAGCTCGTCAAGACGCGATTAACAAATTGAATGATGATATCGATGCATTAATAATTGTCGGCGGAAAAAATAGCAATAATTCCAAGTCTTTATACATTGCTGCTTTATCAAAATATAAAAATAAGAAAGTTTTCTTCATTGAAAATGAAGATGAATTAAATAAAAAAGACCTTTTAGGTCTTTCTAATATAGCTGTAGCATCTGGAACATCAACGCCAGATTTTGTTGTTAAACGTATTGTTGAATATTTGACATCTATTTAATTAGTGCCGGTATTTTTTCGTGATCAACAATAATAATATTTAAATCAGGATCGATATTTAATAATATTTTTTTCATTTGTGGCATGAATATTTTTTCAATTTCATGGAACATATCTAAAAAATTATAATGATCAGCGATCACATCACGTCTCTTATGATGAGCTATATCTCCGCTGATATAAATGTCATATCCTTCTTTTAAAGCAGATACATATTTATATGATCCGCCACCACCTAATACTGCAACTGTTTTAATTTTTTCTTTTCCAGCATGGATTAAATGAGAATATTCCATACCCAAACATTTGTTAGCGTATTTTGCAAATTCAACAACATCCATTTCATTTTCAAGTTCGCCACCACGCGCCATTGGACAAGTTTCAAGTGGCTTTACATTTTTTAAATGTAATGCATTTGCAAGAGCGTCATTCATCCCATCCTTACCAGTATCAAAATTTGTGTGCATGCTATAAACTGGAATATTTAGTGAATCAATTTTTTCACAAAGTTCTTTTTTGTTTAAATCGTGTTTAAAAACACGATATTTTGTTCCATATATAAATGGGTGATGAGTAAGAATCAAATCTGGTTTATAGCCTTTTTCAATCATTGTTTCATATACTTCGTTATCAAAATCAAGACAAAGTAAAATAGTGTTTGTTTCATCTTTTAATTTTCCGGTCATCAAGCCGACATAGTCTCCAGGCGATTTGATTGATTTTGGGAAATTCACAGCTAGTTTTCGCAATAATTTATTTGTTTTCATAATTTCTCCAAAAGCTCCTTTCTCTCTAACAATGTTTTAATTTTTTTATCATCAACATCTTTGACTTTAAAAAGTAAATCATTTATTTTGGATAATTCTTTTTCTTTATACAAAGAAAATAATGGATCTTCTTTTATTTTGTATCCGAATTCTAATTCTTCTTTTTTGTATTCTTTTATTCCTTTTATGAATTTGATGACAAAATAGAAATGATTATTTTCGAATACAATTTTCTCCTTCTCAATTTTAAATCCGTTATTTATAAAATTAGAACGTAAATAAAATAAATCATTATGAGAATCAACAATAATTGATTTCACATTATTAAATTCTAAAACTTTTGGGAACACTATTTTGCTAATTAGATGAGCACCCATTCCCGCGACGATGATTGTGTCGCAATCTGCTTTTAAATCTTTAAGTCCATCTGAAAATATACAAATCGCATTTTTATTATTCTTTAATGAAGAAGATAAGATATTGAATGGACCTTTTTTATTTTCGATAGCGTATATCTTTTTAATACGATTATTATCTAACAGATAATTTTCAAGTATTCCATGGTCTGCTCCCACATCAAAAACAATTGAATCTTGTTCGATAAACTCAGCAATTGTTTTTAAACGAGCGGAAATAGCCATTAATCCTTTTTGACCTTGCTTTGGCTTACAGGAGGAGTTGGAATATCGTGTTGACCATAGCCAAGCTTTTTAAGACGTTTATTTTTTTGAAGCAATCTTTCTGATTTGGCTTGGATTTGTCTAATTCTTTCACGAGTGACTACTAATTCTTTGCCGATTTCTTCTAATGTGCGATCGTTGTTATCATCTAAACCATAACGAGATTTGATGACGTATTCTTCACGGTCATTAAGTGATTCTTTCATCGCTTCAAGAAGTTCTTGTCTAAGAAGTTTTTTAGTTGTGTAATCACTTGGTGACAATGATTCTTTGTCTTCGACAAAGTCTGAAAGTCTTGAATCATCTTCTTCACCAATTGGAGTTTCTAAAGAAACTGGTTCTTGGTTGACTCTTTGAATTTCTCTAATTCTATCTGGCGATATAGCACCTTCTAATGCTTCACTTATTTCTTCAGCGGTTGGATCGCGGCCAAGTTTTTGCACCAATTCACGTTGACATTTAGTGATTTTGTTAATTGTTTCAACCATATGAACTGGAATTCTGATAGTTCTTGCTTGGTCGGCGATAGCGCGTGTAATCGCTTGTCTAATCCACCATGTTGCGTATGTTGAGAATTTAAATCCTTTTGTGTAATCAAATTTATCAACAGCTTTAATCAAGCCAATATTTCCTTCTTGTATTAAATCAAGAAAAGGCATTCCACGACCCGAATATCTTTTCGCGATTGAAATAACAAGACGTAAGTTGGAATTGATCAATTGTTGTTTGGCGTATTCATCACCATTTAAAATTCTTTTTGCTAAATCGATTTCTTGTTGAGCGTTTAAAAGAGGAAATTTACCAATTTCCTTTAAGTAAATTTTAACTGAGTCGTTAACTTTAACATCGCCAGAAACAAGGCTTGATAAATCGCTGAGTTCTTCTTCGGATGGAACATCTTCGCCATCAATCATCATTTCATCGTCTAAAAATTCATCACTTTGACTATTTGCATCAAAATCGATGTCATCAATTGAATCTTCTGCATCATCTGAAAGAACTTTAACGTCATTAGCTTCGAAAAATTCCATGATTTTTTGCATATCATCATCGCTAATATTAAAACGTTCCAATGCATCAAAAACCTCACCTTGATCAATTGTGTTTTGGTTTTCGTGAGCAGCTTTTAGAAGTTGTTGTTTAATTTCTTCTAATTCTTTGTCAACAATTTCGTTGTCGTTTACTTCATCGACAATTTCTTTTGCTTTTTTGCTTTCGCTTTTTTCTTTTTTTGCCATTTCCTTATCTCTCTTTCTGCATTGCTATGCGTTTTTGTTAGTTCGTTTTATATAATCATCAATAAGTTTAGCTTTTTCGTTTTCACTTTTTCCAACGCAAGCTTTGCTTAATTGACTTTTCTCGTAAGTTTTATTTCTTTCCTCTTGAATGATTCCCATATATTCATCAAGAGCAGTTTTGATATCGTCATCATTAAGTTTTGGAGGATTTAATGATACAAGTTGATTGATTAGTTCGTTTTTATTAGCGTAATCACCGGAAGAAATATTATCAATAATCATTGATACATTAACATTTTTATGTTGAGACGCATAGTCTATAATAAAATTTGCCAATTGTCTATAAATATCGTTCGCAAAATATTTTATATTGTTTTCATAATACTTAACTGCATATAAATTTTCAGACATCAATTCCAAAACAGCTTTTTCAGCGCATAATAAGCGACGTAATTTCTTATCAATACTTTTATTTACCCTTTTAGTCTCGACAGCACCGAAATTCACAAAAGTGTTATCTTCGCCATTATCTTGAGCCTTGTATTTCTTAACTTCTCGCAAATAATTGACGATAGCGTTATATTCAAAACCTGTTACCTTTGATAATTTATAAATATAATTATCTCGCTCGATTTTTGAATTAACATTAAGTAAGAATGTAGCGAAATTAGAAATAATTCGTTTTTTGTCTTCTACATTTTCTAGTTGCGCATAATTTGAATAATAATTCATTGAAAATGAAAATGAATCAACTAGATTATTAACATGTTTCTTTAATGCGCTTTCGCCATCTTGCTTCAAAATATCATCTGGATCTCGTAATTCATTTGGTGTTGACACTAATCGATAACGAACTTGAGCTTTATCAAGCTCTTTCATGATATCCATCATTGCCATCTGTCCAGGTCCATCCCCATCAAGACATAATCTAACTTCAACATTAAGTTTCTTTAGCATGGCAACATGATTTTGCGTCATTTTTGTGCCCATTAAGGCCACAACAGAGTTAATTCCAATAGTGTCTAAAGCAAATACGTCCATAAACCCTTCAACTATATAAACAAATCCGTCACGCTTAATTGTTTGCTTGGCGTTATTTAAATTATAAAGTAGCGAATTTTTCTTAAATATTTTAGTCTCAGGTGAGTTTACAAATTTAGCAGAACCATCATCAACAAGTCTACGAGCAGAAAAACCAACAACTTGGTCATTATGATTCTTAATTGGGAACATTAATCGGCCAGCATTTGAATCTGAGCTGCCTGATGCTTTAACTAAAGCGATACCAATATCTTCGATATTTTTTAAACTGAAGCCTTTTTGCTGTAAATGTGAAATTGTCGCACGACCATCCTTTGGAGCATAGCCTAATCCGAATTTTTCGATTTGCTCGGGTTCGATATTTCGAGAAGCTAAATAATTACGCGCAACTTCGCCTTCTTGGATTTGCATGCAATAGACGTAATATTTCTGTAATTCAGTTATACACTTGTATAATTTATCAATATTTTCATCAATTGGAGCTTGTTTAAATTCGTTTTTATGAAGTCTTGGGTCATCGAAATTTATAATTTCGCATACTTTTTTAACAGCTTCAACAAACGAGATTTTTTCATAATCTGCAACAAAAGTAAAAACATCTCCACCATGATGACAAACATAGCAATGGAAAGTTTGCTTCTCTTTATTTATGTCCATCGAAGGATTATGGTCATCATGAAAAGGGCAGACTGCTACATATCGACGGCCTTTCTTAATTACATTAATGTAGGATGAAATTACATCGACAATGTCTGCTCGTGATTTAATCTCTTGTAGTAAATCATGATCCAAATTCATACTAATAAACTACTAAATATTAACTATTTCTCAATTTTATCTAAAAGATAATTTCTTAATTCGCCAATTGGCAATCTAATTTGTTCCATGCTATCACGGTCTCTAATTGTGACGCATTTATCAGTAGCTGTATCGAAATCAATTGTAATACAATATGGTGTTCCGATAGCATCTTGTCTACGATATCTTTTACCAATTGAACCAGTTTCATCATAGACGACACTGAAATGCTTATTAAGCATATTAAGGACTTCTTTAGCTTGTTCTCCTAATTGTTTACTTAAAGGTAAAACAGCGGCTTTATAAGGTGCTAATTCTGGTTTGAAGTGCATAACAACGCGACTGTCCTTTTCGAGTTGTTCGACATCATATGCTTCGCATGCAACCATCAAAAATATTCTTTCTACGCCCATTGAAGGTTCAATGCAATATGGAATATATTTCTCATTTGTTTCAGGG